>JAVJQK010000122.1 GCA_040218145.1 Sandaracinaceae bacterium
GCGCCACCGCGCGTCGTATCCTTCGGCTCACCTGAAAAGCTCCCGGGTCGGTTCGTGTTTGGTCTCGCAACCGCACGAACGCCGGGCTTTTCAGGTGAATTCCAACCATTCCGCTTTTTCAGGCGCTTGATTGGGGCCTAGCTCGCCTCCAGCGCGAGCAGCGCTGCGGCGTAGGCCATGAGCAGCCGCATCGTCTCCTCGCGGTCGCGTCTCAGGCCCGCCTCGAGCTCTGCCGAGAGCTCGTTCATCCGGCGGCGCATCTCGGCGACGACGGCGCCGCGGTGTTGATCGGGGAGGGCGGTCCACGCGGGGAGTACGGTGTGCATGCCCGGGGTGTCGGCGCCGCGCGTCCGAGGTTGCGTCCGAAATCTCGCTGCTACGTCGCCCTGAGGGAAAACGCGAAGCGGGAAAGACTGCCTCTTGGGGGACCGTGAGTCGTCGGCTGCGTAGCTTCAGGGCGTCACGCTGCATCCGTGGATGATCAGATCCGCGTTGAGGCCGAAGTAGGAGGCACAGCCAAGGGCGTGGATGCTGAGTCCGATTGCTTCCCCCTCATTCGACCAGGTGGTGCCACGCTCACTCAGGAGGCAGTCGTCCACGGGACCCGGGGCGGATGCCGAATGGACCTGGCGCGACTCGTCGAAGGGAAGCGAGTCGTCCCAGACGCGAGCGACGCTGTCGCCTGTGACGTGCAGCCGCATGTCGGAGCCGCCCTCGAGCGGTCCCACCCAGAAGCCTGCGCCTTCCTTCGACACCTCGATGGAGATCAGGGAGGCCGAGGGGGAGCCCGTCCAGCTGCAGGCGACCGCTGCGTCTGTTGCGTCGAACGCCTTGGGACAGGGTGCAGAGCCGCAGTCCAAGATCCAGCCGGCCGACTCGAGACTCGCGGCTGTCGCGGCGTCCATCCGCTCGCCGCCGGCGTCGACGTGGCGCGCCCGCGGCCGACGACGACTGCACCGTCGAGGTCATGACGGGCGACTACTCCGACTTCGACCGCGCGCCCGAGCTGAGCCGACAGGCGTGCGCGACGTCGCGCTCCCGCGGCCGACCACGCTCGGCGAGTTCCACGACTTGCGGTCGTGACGGCGATGAGACCACCACCGGACAGTCTCTGCGCGCGACCTCAGCTGGAATGCACCTCGAGTTCACCGATGCCCTTGGTCAGCACCGCGGCGAGATCGGAGGCGGGGTCTCCGTCGAGGCCGAGGAAGACCGGCACGCAGCGATGGTCACGGCCGACGTAGCGTCCAGTGTCGCCGAGCCGGGTCGCGCCTTTCGGCGCTGGGTACAGCAGGAGCGACGTCTGGCAGTCGAAGAGCTCGTGGTAGCAGAACATCTGTTTGATGTCCGCGCTGCTGGGCTGGCCTCCCGCCGGTAGCTTCCACTTCGTGTCGATCACGACGAGCGGCGATTCGCGGTCGGGGTGCCGCAGGGTGATGTCGGGTCGGAGCGGCCGCGCCTTGCCCCCGAGCCGCCAGAAAGAGCGTGAGTCTTGCGTGCGGACCTCCACGCCGGGGAGGCGCAGCCGGCGAGCGAGCGCGGCGACGTAGCGCTCCCACAGGGCGTTCATGTCGAAGAGCAGCGCCAGGAACGGCGTCTGGCCGCTGCGGAGGTCGGGCGCGAGCTGAAAGAGGATCAGGCGGGCGAGCCTCAGGGCCCCGCGGTACCGCGTGGTGTTCCGGGTGAGCCGGACGCGCTCCAGCGCCGCCTGGTCTGGGCGCCAGGCTGGAAGCTGCGGGAACGCGTGGCGGATGCCGCGCGCCCGAGCCCGGGCGCCGCCGGAGATCGGCAGCGTGTCGAGCAGCCGCAGCGCCTCGTGAAGAGCGAGGTTCGGGAGGTTGCGGTGGTCGTAGACAGGGCTCGCGACGTAGAAGCGGGCGGCGTTCACCGCGTTGTGCCGGGCGTGCTCCGCGACGAGCAGCCGGCCGCGGAACGCCGTCCGGTTCGCCTCTTCCGTGCGATATCCCTTGGCGAGCCCCTGGTGCACGAGCCGCTCGCACTCGTCGAGGAAGTGCTGGATGAAGAGGTCGAAGAGCCGCCCCGGATCGAGCCGCAGCTGCGCTTCGTCCTGGGACTCGAGCCCCAGGTCGCCGACGACGCGGAGCATGTGGACGAGGGCGCGATGCCAGCGGCCGTGCCCTCCCGCCTCCGTTCGGTCGGCCTTCGGCAGAATCTCGAGCGAGAGGTCGCCCAGCTGAAGCACGCCCACGTACGAGCCGAAGCGAACCGTGTGGCGTCCGCACGAGAGGTATCGGTCGGCGGTCCCGTCGGCAAACGCCGCGAGCGCGCGGTGCTCCGCGGCGCCCAGCGCGTACTCACCTCCGGTGGAGGTTCGCAGCGGCTCCCCGACGCGCACCGTGGTGTGCTCGAACACCTGGACGGTGACCGACGGCACTCAGCCGCCTGCCGTCTCGTAGATGGCGCGGAAGTCCGCCGTGGAGATGCTGTCCAGGGGCGTGAGGCGATACGTCCTACGCTCCGAGAGCTGATCGGCGGCCTCATGGTTGAAAGCGGCGAGGGTCGCGTAGCTCCCCGCCTCGCGCACGAACGGTGCTCCGAGGACCAGGCCCACCCGGCCCAGGTCCGCGTAGAAGTACTCGGAGAGCAGCGGGAGGATGTTCATCGCGAACACCTCCTTGAGCTTCTCGATGGTCGGCTCCTGCTGGACCGCCATGAAGTACGCGTGCCCCAGCAGGTGGTCGCGATCGATGAGCAGCTCGAGCCGGGCGTTGATCACCCGGAGCATCCGGACGACGTCCACGCCGCCCTCGACGACCGTGCCGTCGAGCACGCTCGGATCGGGCGGGCACTCGATGAACGAGAACCGCCGCCGCAGCGCCGAGTCCAGCGCCTCGACCGACCGGTCCGCCGTGTTCATCGTCCCGATCACACAGAGGTTGGAGGGCACGCCGAACCGCCGCCGCGAGTAGGGGAGGGTGACGATCAGCTCGCCTTCGGCGCCGAGGCGCTTGTCCTCCTCGAGCAGAGTGATCAGCTCCCCGAAGATGCGCGACACGTTGCCGCGGTTCACCTCGTCGATGAAGACCGCGTAGGGTGGGGCCCCGTCGAGGAGGTCGGCGCGCTCCTGGGCCGGCAGTCGACAGAGCTCGTCCACGGTGCCCTCGAAGCCCGCGAGCCGGACCGCCGCGTTGGCCGCCCGGAGGAACACCCCATCCTCGAGGTCGTAGGTGAGGGTGGCCGACCCGTCGCCGTCGCCCTCGCTCGTCTTCGGGCGGATGCCCTCGATGAAGTCCTCGTAGGCGTAGGACTGGTGGAACGTGAGGAACACGAAGTCCTCGGTCGCCTCCGCCGCTCGCGGACGCAGCGTCTCCGCGAGCTCCGCGATGTCCTCGGGCACTCCGCCCGGGAAGAACCACGTCCCGTCCTCGCGCTTGTCGAACACGAGCCGTCCCGTGCGCTTGCTGTAGCCGACCGTGCGACTGCTCTCGACGGTGTGCGCCTGCAGGGTCGCCCAGATGCGCGAGCCGATCGGCGCCTTGTGGTCCTTGGCCTGGTACTTCGTCTTCACGAGCGGGTGCTGGCGGAGCTCCATCGCCGTCGCCGAGCCACCCGAGGCCGCCACCGCCGCGGCGATCACCTCGAACCACGACAGCGCCAGCAGTGCGTCGACGTCCACCGCACGGGCCTCGCTCGCGCGGGTGAACTTCGGCCGGATGTCGTCGCGGAGCCGGTACGTCTTTCCCGTCCCGGGGGGCCCGTACAGGATCACGTTGCGCGGCCCGGTCCAGGTGAGCGCGGGCTCGGTCTCCCGGGACTCGCCGAAGATGAGCTCGATGATGTCCTCGCGCGTCACCGGCACGAGCGTCTCGAACCAGGAGCCCGCGCCCGACCCGCGCGGAGCCGGCCCCTTGTACAGCTTCGAGTCGAGCGGCCGCAGGTCGAGGCGCCCGAGCTCGTCGTCCTTACCCGTCACCTCGCCGACGTAGTGCACGACGAGCTGGTAGCTGCCGCCCAACCCCTTGATGGCGAACCAGTCTCCGACCTGGACGTCCTCGAATCGCGCCCAGCTGTGCGCGGCTCCCTTGCCCTCGTCGTCCCGCTTCCAGCCGATCTGCCAGTAGTCGTCCTTCAGGAACGCCACGCGCCGCTCCTCTTCGCCGAAGCCGCCCGCCCAGTACTTGCGACCATCCGCTTCGTCCTCGGCGTCCACCAGCTCGTCGTCGTCTTCGTCCGCGAGCCCGAGCGCGGCGAGATCGATGAGGGGAACGCCCCGAGCGCGCGCAGCCTCGCCGCCCACGAAGAAATCGAGCTTGATGAGGCTCAGGTGCACGAGACGCCGGTAGGCCTCGACGGGGCTCGGCAGCACCGCCGCGTCTTCGGTCCTGACGATGAACGGCTCGACGCTGTAGTCGGTGAGCAGCGGGAGGCCCGACTCCCCCACCAGCGCCTTGAGCTTCTTGTTCTTCCGGCTCTGCGAACCCCTCGAGCCGACCACCCGCTTCTTGAGGTGGTACCAGGCGGAGATGGCGATCTCCGGGTCCTCGGACCCGTCCAGCGCGGTGGCCACGTTGCACCACGTGAGCTGACGCGGGGGGCTCAGCACGCGAATCGCGATCGCCACCTTCGCCTCGGGCCGGCGCGCCGCGCCCGCGAAGAGGAGGAGGTCCACCGCTCCGCCATCCCAATTGCACCTCAGCACGACCTGCTGTGGCCAGAGCCCGTCGGTCTCCTCGGAGAGGCCGGCCACCGGCATCGGCCAAGGATCATCCTGCCGCTCGACCTCCACGCGCACCTCGCGTCCCGCGACGGTGAGCTGGAACGCCTCCGCGGCCTGGATGACCTGCCGGACGGCGCGCAGCGCGATCTGGTTGGCTTCGGCCGGCGTCACGCTCCCGCCCTCCGGGGCTGCCAGCACATCTCATCTCGCACGCTCGGGTGTCGCCTGGGTCTCGTCATGAGTCAACGAGGCTACCTGAAGTTCCAGGTCCTGTAACTCGCGAACGAGGGCCAACACCACCCGGCGACCGGAGATAGGCCGGGTGCCACGTCCACCGTTCAGCGAGTGAACAACTTCGCGCCGGCTCGCTTCTCGAAGGCGGCTGCGATCATGTGCGCACGGTCGCGCGAGAAGCGCTTGAAGCTCTGCTTCACCGAAAGGTCTGCGTCCTGCCACTCTTCGTTGAGCGGGATGAGATGGCTCCGGGCCACCCGCGTGAGGACTCGCCGGTTCGCGGGCACGTCCTCGAGGTAGCTCCGCGGGTCTCGCCGGCCGACGGACTGGTTCTCTCGGGCGACGAGGAAGCAGATGTTCGCAAGCGCGTCGATGCTGCGATCGCTCACCCCGGATTCGGAGAGGAGCTTGCGGGGGAAGACGTGATGGCGATCTCGCCTGTTGGCCCGAGCGCTGTGCTCGCCGAGCATGATCTGCTCGCCGTCCTCGAGGTAGCGAGGCTGTTGAAGGCGGAGCAGGCAGGTGAACGCCGCGGCGAGAGACCCCCGCCGATAGTCGGTGCGCCAGAGATCGGAGAGAGGTAGCTTGTCGTGCCGGAAGCGCACGGGCTTCTTCTCGGCGAGCTTCCGCATCGTGTGCACGTCGCTGACGAGGTTCCTGCGAAAACCTCGGCCGGTGTATCGACCGGTCACCGCCGACGCCCAGAACCATCGGGACAATACCTTCGCGACTTCGCGAGAGGGCTGACGGCCGCGGTTGAAGTAGAAGAACGTCGCGAGGACGGAGAGCATGGTGTCGGAGGGCATCGCCGATCGGTCCGGCACGCCGAACTTTCGCACGACGTAGTCGCACGCCTCCGCGAAGGCTCCGCGCAGGCGCTGCCAGATGCGCGTGACCTTCTCGGCTCCGCGCGGCTCCTCCTCGAGGGTGGCGAGCACGCGCTCCACGGCGCGCTGTCCCACGTCCTTCGAGTCCAGGATGATCCCGACGGTCTGCAGGATGGTGCGGTCGTCCAGACCGTCGAACCCATACTTGAGCTCCGCTTGGAGGTCGCGGACCCGATGGCGGAGGTTCACCTTCGTAGCCCTCGCGAACGCCTGGTCGGCTCCGCGCAGCGGCGTGCCTTGGGCATTGATGCGCACGAAGGCATTGCGCACCGACTCGAGGTCCTTCGCGTCCACAAACGTGAGCTGGAAGCGGTAGCCCAAGAGCTGGTCGCGGCAGGCGTGGACGCGCTCGTGATCCCGCTTGCCGAGGTGGGCGAGCTTCGTACGCCACCGATCACTCAACAGGTCGACCACCGACACCGAGCCCTCGGGGTGCCGCTGACGCCAACCGAACTTCCCGCCGCCGGAGGCGGGCGAAAAGTAGGCGCGCCGGAAGTCGATCTCACGCTTCCCGACTTTGACCGCGCCGTCTCCGCCAGCGAGGAGCTGGTGCAGCACCGAGATGCGCTGCTGGCCATCCAGGAGGAACCAGACCTCCGGGTTCGACGGGTCGTACTGCGGGAGGATGTGGAGCCTCTTCCGTAGAGATCCGGCCTTCTCTCGCCGCGTCCTCCACACGAGCGCGGCTCCGATTGGGTAGCCCCGGTACATGGAGTCGAGAAGCACCGGGATCTTCTGGTCCTTCCACACGAACTCCCGCTGGAGCTCGGGGATCGCGAAGACTCTGCGATCCAGGTGACGGCGCAAGGCGCGGACGGTCATCGGCTTGGAGACAGTTGTCATCTCGGTGGGGTTCGACATGGACCTCGTCGCTCAGGTGCTCAGCAGCTCGGGAAGCTCGATGGGGGCGCGTTTGTTGCTTTCTGCTCGGAAGCTCAACCGGCTGCGATCGAGCCGCGAACTTCCGCTTGGCGATGCTCGGCGGGTCGGAAGGAGTTCGAGTTCCGAACCTTGAACACCTTCCCGTTCTCCACGAGGAGCAACCCGATCCCGAACTTGGAGAGCTTTCGGTTCAGCGCATCGGGGTCCCAGCGCCCGACGTCCTTCGCGTTGAAGTGCCCCCGCAGGTAGCTCGCGGCGAGCGCCGGTGTGCACGCCAGATAGACCTCGTGCGCGTAGTCGGAGTAGTTGGTCATCTGGTCGAGCCCGCGCTTGAGCTGCGAGAGCTGGTTCTTCAGCTCCACCGCCACGATCTGCTCTGGGCCACCGAAGAAACTCCCCAGCTTGTGGCCAGCCAGGTCCACTCGACTCAGGCCCATCGGCACCTCGTCGTGTGCCGCGAGCTTCTGCTTCGCGAGCCACTTCCGAACCGGCTTCCGGAGGTCGTCCTCCCGCTTGACGGGGCAGAAGACCTTCGCCTTCTCCTCGGCCTTGGCCTTCGAGAGGAACAGTCCTGCCGCGAAAATCTCGGGGGCCGAGCACTTCTGCCATTCGGAGTTTCTCATCCGAGCGAGATGAGGGATGTGCTCGGCGAGCGCCGCGGCCTTGTCCTTCGCCTTCATGCGCTTGCGCTGGGCGGAGTTGAAAGGAGCTTTGAGCGCCGTAATCACGGCGTCGATGACTCCCTCACGCTTCTCGGCCTCTCGAAGGAGGCGGGAGCGTGCATGGCAGAATCGGGTTGTGTCGTAGCTCTCGTCGAGAAAGTAGCCGTCGAAGAACGCCATCAGTTTCCGTCACTTGCGAGGTCGGCGTCGGCAGCGCACCGTCGGCCCTCGCGGTTCCTCTGGGGGTGGGGATCTCCGCACCGAGTGGAACCGATCTGGTGGGGTCGACGCAAGCCCGCATGTCGTGCTCTTTCGACCTATAGCAAGAGTGCTCTAGCGCGATGTCGCTTCACTAGAGCAAGAATGCTCGTGTTCGTCGGGAGTACCCACTCGGGTGTCGCGGTCGCCTCTCGGGGCGTGGTATCCGTAGGGGGATGTTGCGGGAGACACCCTGCGGTCCGGGGAACGCATGAGCGCGAACGACTCCCCGACGCCCGTCCGTGACCCCCTCGTGGACGCGCTGTACGCCGACTTGGTCAGCCCGTTCGCTGGAGCGGACTCGCACGAGAGCTCGCGAGAGCTTCTGCGGAACCTCAGCGTCAACCGGCCTGGGTCGGGGACGCGCAACCTTCGGTCTTCCAGAGAAGACTCGCCGACGCAAGTGCCGTGTCGACCGAATGGATGACGAAGAAGAAGAGGACCTCTACGAGACGCTTCAGGTGAGCCCGAAGGCGGAGCCGGAGGTCATAGAGGCTGCATTTCGACGACTGGCCCGCAAGTACCACCCGGACGCGAATGGCGTGGGCGCAGACGACGCGAGAATGAAGAGGCTCAATGCAGCCTTCGGAGTCCTCCGGGACGCCGGGGCGCGCCAGAGATACGACAACGAGCGGCGACGTCGAAGGGCACGGAAGAAGAAGCAAGGGCGCAAGCCGTCGAGGAAACGCACAGGGAAGAGGCGTGAGGAAACCGGCCGGGCGGATGGCGCGAGGGTCGAGGAGTCGGAGCCTCACGCGCCGGAATCGAACCGCCCCCCCTACACAGGCACCGCGGACCCCAATAGGTCGCGCCGCTATCTCGCGTACCTGATCCTGGGAGCGACGATCCTGATCACCGCCATGATCATCGACGGTACGAGAGGAACTCCACGGGGCAACCAGCGAACACGCCCGTCTCCGGTCGTGCGCCCCGCGCCACCGCCCCTGCCCGCGGAGCGCACCATCACCTACGCGTTCGAGCATCTCTGGCCAGGGGGAACGGTCGGCGCCTGTTCCGAAATACGAGTCTCCGGTCCGATCAGCCTCGGGAACGAAGACGTCCTCCGTCGCCACTTCGCCTCGGAGGCTGGGCAATGGAAGGTCGGTGGACGTTCCGGGTCAGCATACCGCCCCATCCAATCGTGCTCCGCGGTTCCCCGTAGGACACTCGCGATATGTGAGCTGCCGTCAATTCTTCCGACCGGACTGTCGCACCTGCGGGCAGCACCCAGGCAGATGCGGGTCTACAGCCCCGCTGAGTTCCAGACGGGCGGGGATTGGTGCGCCAACGAGGGGGGCCTCTGGCGCCGAGCCGACTGATTGCGCTGCGCCGAGGGCTCCGGCCACCTCAGGGCAGAAGGCCGGTGCTGCCCGGCGTGGGCGTCTGGGCGCAGTCGCGCAGGGCAGGCAGGATCCTGTTCCCGGCGCGCTCCCGCTGCGCCGGGGCCTCACCTTCTCCAGGGGGTGGCCCGCCTGGGTGGGAGGGCAGAGACGCCAGCCGCGCGCGGGGGCATGCCGGTTTGCGTTCAGTCGCCCTCGTAGCTCGCGACCTCCGGCGCGATCGGGTAGTGCAGCTCCAGCTCGGACTCCGGTGGGTTCGGCGCCGTCAGCCCGCTGGCGCACGCTCCACACACGACGCCATCTCCCCCGCGACGTCGCCGGGTACGGAGACGAGGTGCTCGCCCTCCCAGCGGTAGCGGGCTGGAGTCTCAGGCGGCGCTGGGCGCGCTGCCCGCCGCGCGGGGCTCGAGCGCGCTCACCTCGAGCTGACGGCCCCCCGCGAGGAGCCACGCGCAGAAGGCGACCTCCGCCACGACCGGGACCAGGTAGGCCGGAGCGAAGGGCTCCTGGAGGCCCGGGGCGGCGACGTGGATCGCGCTGCCGACGAGGTAGACGACGCCGGCCGCCGAGAGCATCGCGCCCAGCCAGCTCGGGGCGCGGCGGGCGCGGAGGAAGATCACGCCCAGGAGCACGCAGCTGACGCCGAAGAAGAAGAGCCCGAGGTCGTAGCCCGCCGCGTGCGACTCGAGGAGGTGCACGATCAGCGCGTCGTTCGCGCCCGGGGCGCTCGCGAGGGTGACGGCGCCCTGCAGGCTCGACAGGTTGAGCCCGAGGATCGCCGCCTGGACGAGCCGGAAGACCATCGCCGCCAGCGCCAGGCGCGGGCTCAGCGGTCGCAGCAGGATGAACAGCAGCGCAGCGAGCCCGACGTCGCTGAGCGCCATCAGCACGTCGCCCAGGATGCTGAGCCGGAACGGCAGCTCCGCCGCCGCGAGGTTCGCCACGGTCTGGCTCGCGTCGCCAGGCACGTGGATCGGACCGCGGACCAGCGCGTCGCCCCCGATGCCCAGCGCGATGATGGCGACGTAGAGCAGGCCGGCCAGGCGGGCGAGGCGGGTCGTCGACGGGGTGCGATCGGTGGCGGTCATGGTCGGTCCTCCAGGTCGAGTCCCCACCGTACCCATGCATTGCTGTGGGATAAATCCCCGATCGTGCACCCACACCATGCATCGATGCATGGATCGCCCCTCAGAGCTCAGACCGGCACGCTACGTGTCGAGCGGGTGCTCGGCCCACGAGCCCCTCGTCGCGGGCCGGCGCGACTCTGGGATTGCAACGATCTCGAGGCCGGCATCACCTGGGCCAGGGTCCGTGCGCGTCATTCCCATTCCATGTCGACGCGTCCCTCGGTCGGCTCGGCGGTCACCTCGAGCCGGGTCAGCCTCCCACCTGCCGCCTCGACGGCGACGGCGAAGACGTTGGCTTTCTCGCGGACGATGAGAGGTGGATGCAGGTGAGAGGGGAAGCCGAGGGTGAGCCGAGCCGTGTTGCCCGACGCTCGGCCGACCAGCGGCGCGCCACGATGGAAGTGGCTCCAGCGCGCGGTGGCCGTGCGGATCAGGAACGCCGGGGACGCCACGAAGACGATCGCGCGGTAGGTGCGGGTCGACAGCAGCTTCTCGTTCGAGCGGCGAGCGGCGAGCAGAAACGCCTCGTCGGAGTCGAGCGCGTCGGCGATCATCAGCTCGAACAGGTTCACGTGCACCGTCTGCACCCACGCATTGGGCAGCACGTCGCGGGCGTCGAGACCCGTGACCTCCTGGAGCGTCGGCAGGAGGCTCTTGGCCACCGGGTGGCAGTCGACATAGGTCTGGAGAATCGAGCCCTTCGTCTTGCAGTTCGCATGGGACTTCAGGCCCATGGGGAGGGATTCGACGTACTGCTCGGCTCGGCGCCCCAGGTGTTCGCTCATTCGGACGAGAGTAGGCTGCGTCTCGCGATCCCGTCGAGGGCCCAGTCCGCAGAGTTGGACCGGTAGCCGCCCTAACCGAAGCCGCCGGTCGAGGCGTGAGGTAGGCGACGCGCGTCCGCGATCAGCCTGCACGACGGCCCACGAGGGCGCGACCTCGTGACCGGTGCAAGAAGCCGGGGCGCGATGCATTGCAGCTCGACGGTGCTGATGCCATCTCGCGGAGCGAGGAGACTCGACATGGTCGACCTGGACGCAGAGTTCGAGCGCGCGTGTGGCGAGCCGCACGAAGGCGCCGCGTTCGACGCCCTGTCTCGACGCGACAAGATCCTGATCGCCATCTGGGGACTGGAAGCTGAGGTCAACAACGGCGGCTTCGACCAGTACTACTTCAACGGCGCGGGCGACCTGGCGTTCTTCGCGCCGCAGGCGCTCGAACAGATCGGCGCTCGGAACATGGCCGCCATCGTTCGGGAGGCGAACGAGAGGTTCGGGGTCAATGGACCCGCGCGTGATCGGGAGACACGCCAAGAACAGCTGACGCGGCTGACCGCATCAAACGAAGACCTCTTCGATTCGCTGGACCGTCGCTTCCAAGACTATCCCGACGACATCTCCGCCGTCTTGACGGTCTTTCTCGACGGCGCCGACGATCGTGAATCCACGTAGATCAGGAGTCGGCGACTCGATGGGCTCAGCGGCTCGGAGCCTCCGCGAGCATGTCGAAGACGACGCGGACCCGGCGGCTCGTGCGGACCTCGCGCTGGCTCGTGAGTCACGTGGGCATCGGGAACGCGAGGTCCGGCCAAGGCTCGACGCACGCGGGGCTCGGCCCCGCCTCGAGCTCTGCCGAGAGCTCGTTCATCCCGCGACGGCGCCGCGGTGTTGATCGGGGAGGGCGGTCCACGCGGGGAGTACGGTGTGGCACAAAGCGTACTGTCGAGCGGCTCTGGCGTATGGCGCGCTGTCTGCCGGCGAGAGACCGCTGCGAGCGACTGAGCCGGTCGTGTAGGCTCGGCCACATGCAGTCTCACTCCATCTTCACGCGGCTCGTTCGTCTCGTCCCGATGCTCATCCTCAGCGCGTGCGCGGTCGGATGCGCTCCCGACCCCGCCGGCCGGGCCGAGGCGCAGGCGACGTCACTCGCCGATCGGCTGTGCCCCTGCTGGGTGGAGCTCACGGGCTCGGAGAGGGACTGTCGTGCGGTCGTGACCGAGGCCCAGGACTACGTGTGCCTGCGCGACGCGGTCGCGCAGGATCCGGCCGTCGGCGACCATCTCGACGTGGTCGCGGACGACTTCGACGTGTACATCGCGTGCCTCGACGGGCTCGCGCCCATGTGCGACGGCGGGCTCTACGAGATGTGCACGTCCTCGCTGAACGAGGCCCTGCGCGCGAACCCCGCGCCGAGCGAGGCCGTCGCCGAGGCGCTCCGGAACTGCTCCAACGAGCCGTAGCCGGCCGGAGCGACAGTCCCCCGTCCACGTCGCCGACGACCGGTCGTCATCGACGAGCCCATGCCGGTCGAGGCGTGACGTAGACGACGCACGTTCGCGACCAGCCTGCACGAAGGCCCGTCTCTTCGCGCGAGGAGGCGGGCCGTTGCGCGTGCCGTCAGAACACGACGCGTCGCTCGGTTCACGAGCTCGACGTTCGTCCTGACCCTGACTCAGTCGGCGCAGGGCGGGACGAGAGGCTCCAGCACGGAGTGCGCATGCGACGCGCGTGGTCGCCTGCTTCTCGACTCGAGGACCAGAGGCTAGTGCGGTCGCTGCGACCACAACGAGAGCCTCTTCACGGATGACGTCTGCACCACGACTTGCACCGATGGTGGCCCCGAGTGCAACGTCCCGAGCCGCGCCGATGAACGACTCGACCCTGGACGACGACTGCGATGGCTACGACGACGACTTCGACGGGCAGTTCGACGGGGGCTACGCCGAGGGGCGCCTGTGTGTCCGCGCTCTCCAATGGCTTCTGCTCCGGCATGACGTTCCAGGGCGTGAGACACTGACGCCCTCCACTGCCGGCCTGACCAGCACTGCGGCTATCACACATCCTTTACGGGGACGGTCTGTCTTCCAAAGCACGCTGACTCGGCGACCATGCATGCCCATAACCGACAATGCCAGACGGGCCGTACTTCTCTGGCTCGCTGTTCTGTGCACCGGATGCGGCCAGTCGCACGAGTGCGTTGGCTCCGCCTCCGGGCTGGCTGGTTGCCAGTCGCTGGGCACCCTGTCCGACGCCGAGATGGCACAGTTCTGCCGTTGGGAGACCGCTCTCGCCGATCCCGGCCTCCGCCCGTGTGAGGACGGCTTCTCGGTGACCTACCGCAACATGGAACAATGCATGCGACACTTACAAGCGCTAGCGAGCAGAGACTGTGCGCGCACGGTCGTCGAGCACGAGCGCTGCACGATGGCGGTCGTCGAAGACCCCTGCAACGCGCATGATCCCGTCTGCACGGACATCCCGGCGTGCAACCCCGAGCCAGGCGCCGACGCTGGGCCCTGAGGCGGCGACGCGGCCTCAACGCTCGGCGCCGGTGAGCACCGGCTGCCAGGGGAGGAGCTGATCGCAGGGTGCGGGGACCGGTGGGTCGGTGCGCGGCCGCACCCTGGGGTCGTAGCCGGTGCAGCGGACGACGGTGTGAGCCGCGGCGTGGGGCACGACGCAGACGAGGAGCGGCGCGCGACGTCCCAGCGTCTCGATCGTCATCGCCTCGCCTTCTCCCTCGACGGTCCCCACCCGGCACCCGATCGACGCGCGCTCGGTGACCTCGACGCCCTGCGCCTCGAGCTGCCCCACGAGCCCGTCGATGTCGGCCGCGGTTCCGTCGAGCCAGTCGAGCACCGCGCCCGGGCACGCGATGGTGCCGCCCCGCGGCGTGCGGTGGCGGAGCTCGCACCCCGATGGGACGCGCAGCGCGACGCCGGCCGCGCGGAGCTCGTCCGCGTCGGTCGGGTGGGACTCCACCGTCGCGGGGGAGCCCCCGCACGCCGCCACGAGCAGCCCCGCCGCGAGGAGCCCGGGTCTCGGTCCGATCATGCGAGCGAGCATACGTCCGAGCGCTTCCTCTGCGTCCAACGCGGCTCAGGACGGCGGGACGGTGAGCACCTTGCTCGAGAAGTCCTCGTTCGACCCGGTGAAGAAGGTCTGCGAGTCTCCGACCACGATGACCTCGCCGCCGGAGTGCGCCTGGTAGGCGGCGCCGCTGCAGCTGAGCCAGGTCGCGGGCTCGATGACCTCGAGGCTCTCGCCGGCGGGCTGCGAGAGCGACGCGACGGAGAGCGGGTGGGATGGCGCGCCGCAGGAGAGCTGACCGGGGAGCGACTCCTCGGCGAGGCGGATGCCGACGCCGAGCTGCTCGAGCAGCGCGTCCACTCCGTCCTGCGACTGGAACCCGGAGTAGCCGTCGATGGCCGAGAAGCCGCGGTCGCCTACGACCACCAGGCGCCCTCCCCCGCTCAGGTAGCCGGTGATCCGCTCGACGTCGGCGGACGAGGGCAGCGCGGGCTCGGCCTCGTTGGCGTACGGCATCACCCACAGCAGCACGCGCACTGCGTCCGGGTCGGACGGCCAGTCGGGCCCGGACTCGAACGTCAGCCCCTGGGCCTCGACGTAGGTCTGGAACGAGTCGGTGGGCGGCGCGAGGTAGCGGTTCGCGCCCGGCGGGACGCCTCCGGAAGCCCACGTGACCACCACCCGGCTGCGCGACGCGAAGCCGGCCGGCCCCGCGTCCGCGACGGCCGACCCCGCGTCCGCGACGGTGGGTCCCGCGTCGGCGCCGCCGGACGGTCCCCCGTCGGGCAGGGGCGACCCCGTCCGGCCGTCGCAGCCCGCGCACAGCCCCAGGGCCAGACCCACCAGGGCGAGCATCGACCTCATCTCGCATCCACGCATCGTCGCTCCTCCGGTTGGCGCCCAGGCTACGACGAACGCCGCCCCCTACTTCCTCGCCTTCGAGCGGGCGAGGACGGACCACAGGACGCCAAGGTCGAGGGCAGGAGGACGCGGGGATTCAGGTCGAGCTGCTGAGGCCCTCCGCGAGCATGTCGAAGACGACGCGCACCCGGCCGAGCAAGCGGGACCCGATGGGGACCCGATGGGGACGCTCTTCGTCATATCGTCATTCGCGAAACGCACCGGGATCACGGCGGTTCTCCCAATGACGATATGACGATGAGCGTCCCTGGTGCTTCTCCGCCCGCGCTTCCCTGGTGCTTCTCCGCCCGCGCTGCCAAACGAACCGGGGCGTCTAGCAACGAGGCGGCCCCTCAGGCCCGACAGGCTTCGAGCTCTACGCGTGTTGAGGTCGAGCACGGAGTCAGCCCCGGCACAGCTCTCCGAGCTGGGGTCAGGGCAGGAGCCTCATGACAAACGCGTCGCTGCCCCCCGCGCTCGTCTGCCCCGGGAGCGTGCCGGCGGTAGACCCGGCGACGAACACGTTGCCGCTCGCGTCCGCGCTCACGGAGCGCGCGATGTCGGTGGCCGTCGAGCCGAACGGGCGAATCCAGAGCTGGGCGCCGGCTGCGTCGAGCTTCCAGACGCACGCATCGGTGCCGGCGGTGCCCCCCGGGACCGAGCGTTCTGTAGACCCGGCGACGATCACGTTCGCGCTCCCGTCCATCGTCACCGCGAGCGCGTCGTCATCCGCGCTCGATCCGAACTGTCGAGTCCAGAGGACGCTCCCATCCGCGCCGTACCGCCGAACGAACGCGTCCCAGCCCCCCAGGTTCGTCTCGCCCGGGAAGGCACCGTTGGTCTGCCCGACGACGACGATTTCTCCGCTGGCGTCAGCGATCACGCCGGACGCCATCTCACCACGGACGGTCCCGAACTGGCGTGTCCAGAGAAGGGTACCGGAAGGGTCGTACTTTCGTACGTATGCGTTCCCAGACCCCGGGCCCGTCGAACCGGGCAGCACACCCTCGGTGTAGCCGGCGAGGATGACGTTCCCGAACCCGTCCGTGCTCACGGCGTAGGCGTAGTCCGTGCCGCTCGATCCGAACTGCCGCGTCCAGAGCTCCCTCCCCGCGGCGTCGTACTTGCGCACCCACGCATCCTGGCGGCCGGCGAGCGTCTGGCCCGGGAACGTCCCCCAAGTGTACCCGGCGACGATGATGTTTCCGCTCCCGTCCACGCTGAGGGCGAAGGCGATTTCGATTTCGGTGGTCCCGAACTGGCGGGTCCAGAGGATGCTTCCGTCTGGGTCGTACATCCGAACGAAGGCATCGTAGGACCCAACGCTCCTTGCGCCCGGAAGCGCCCGCTGCACCGTCCCGGCTACGAACACGTTCCCGCTCCCATTCACGGTCACCGCGTGGGCCTCGTCGTCGAACACGGACCCGAACTGCCGCGTCCAGACCAGGCCGCCGGTGGCGTCGTACTTCTGGACGAACGCGTCGATGTGCCCCGCGCTGCTCTGACCTGGGAGGGTGCGGTCCGTGCGCCCGGCGACGAGCACGTTCCCGCTCCCATCGACGAACACGGAGTTCGCGCGGTCCGACTGGTAGGTCCCGAACTGTCGCGTCCACGGCGGGGCGCAGCTGCGGTCCGTCATGTCGGTGCCTGGCGCGACTTCCACAAAGCCGGCGTCGCACACGGTCCAGGGAGTGCACGCCGGCGCGTTGGCCACGTCGCTGTAGCTTCCCGCCGCGCAGGCCACGCAGCGACGATCCGACGTCGCGCCCCCGTCGTCCCCGACGTAGTGGCCGACGCCGCAGTCGGTGCGTGCTGCGCAGGCGGTCGCGGGATCCGCGTCGTGGTCCCAGTCGTTCGCGCCACAGGGCATGGGCAGCGCCGTACCGCCCGGACAGTGCTCGCCCACCGGGCATCGGTCACACGTCGGAGAGGACGTCGGAGAGCCAGGAGCGCTCTCGAAGGTCCCCGGCGGGCACGCCTCGGCCTCCACACACGCCGACTGGTTGGGCCCCGACGTGTAGGTGCCAGAGGGGCAAGCGGCGCAGGCGCGGTCCGCGGTCGCGCTCGGCGCGGAGACCACGTATTCGCCGGCCGAGCACGTGGACCACTCGGTGCACATCGCTTCGTTCCGGCCAGCGCTGTAGGTGCCGGATGCGCAAGGGGCACAGCTGCGATCGGTGGTGGCATCGCCCTCGATCACCACGTAGCTGCCTCCGACGCAGGTCGTGCGCTCCGCGCACGCGGACGCTGGATCGGCGTCGTGGTCCCAGCTCCCGTCGCCGTTCCCGCACGCCACGGCAGCGCGCTCGCCACCCGGGCAGTGCTGACCGGCGGCGCAGGTTTCGCATACGGGGGGCACGTCGCCGGAGCGCGCCGCGGTCTGCACGGTGCCAGGGAGGCAGCTTCCCTCCGGCACGCAGGTCGAGCGGTTCGGTCCGAATGTGTCCGTTCCCCCGGCACAGCTCACGCACGAGCGATCGCGGCTCGCGCTCCCGGCCCGCGCCACGAATGTACCGGCCTCACATGTCGTCCAGGCTTCACAGGTGGCGGCGTTCCGCGCACGACTGAAGGTCCCGCTCGGGCAGCCGACGCAGCTACGGTCGGCGTCTTCGTGCCCCTCTCCCGCCACACGCTCACCGGCCTCACAGTCGCTCCACGCGACGCACTCGGTTGCGGGCTGCCCGTCATCGTCCCAGGTCTCGGCCGGGCAGGGATCCGATTCGGACGCGCATGCCGCGAGCAAAGTCACGGACGCAATCCAGTGAACACACTTGCGCCTCATCTCGCCTCCGTCCCGCTATCACACGCCCCCCCGAGTGTGAAGGTGTGGCGAAGAATAGGTCCATCTATCTTTGCGTGCAGCAACATCCGAACCGAGATATCTGCCAACGGGACGGTCGTCATGCGCAGGCAAACCCCTGGTAGCGATTCATGGAGACAGGCAGACTGAGTGCCATGCGCCTCGAGGCTTTCGGAACTCCGCCTGGCGCCCCTCGGGCCGAGGGCGCGCGCTGCGTCGACAACTCCGGCGCCCCGCACTGGTAGCCGTCAGCCTGGCGGAGCACGAGCATCGTGACCCTCTCGGAAGCGCTCGAGCTTGGAACAGCGGGGGTGCCGCTGCGGGTCGATCTGGAGCGAGTGCGTCTGGTATGGGCCTCGGGGTTTTGGGACGGCCCGCTCTCGGGGCTGGCGGAGCTCGATGGGCAGCCGGTGTGGTTCCACTTCGCGGACGAAGAGAACGAAGACGCCGACGCCTCGTGGTACCGGCGCTTCTTCCTCGTGCATCTGCCTCCCGAGCGTCTCGCCGCGGCGCAGGCGATCCACGCTGCGTTCCAGCGCCATGTGGGAACGCACTTCGACTACGACTCCGGGGGTCAGCGCGATCCCTCGCGGATACGTCCGCGATCGGAGTGGCGCACCTTCTACGACGCCCACCCCGTCGAAGCCCCGGACACATATCTAGACTGCGAGGTAGTGGGGTGGTTCGAAGAGTGACGATGACCCTGCCGAACTAGCACTAGCCGAGTCTGGTGGAGCCCGACCCCAGCTCGGGGGATTTCGGCGAGGCTCGTCGTCGTTTCGGGGATCAGGTGGAGCTGCTCAGGCCCTCCGCGAGCATGTCGAAGACGACGCGGACCCGGCGGCTCGTGCGGACCTCGCGGTGGCTCGTGAGCCACGTGGGCACCGGGAACGCGAGGTCGGGCAAGGCGCGACGCACGCGGGGCTCGGCGTCGCCGATCTCCGCCATCATGACGCCCACGCCGGAGCCCTGGGTGACGAGCGCCCACTGCACGTGCTGGTTGGCGCACACCCATGGGAAGCTCTCCGGGCCCACGCTCAGCCCCAGCGCGTTCAGGCCGTCCATGAACGCGTCGGTCTCGTCGAAGGCGACGAACTCGGCCCGGGACAGCTCGGCGGGCGTGGTGGGATCGCCGAGCGAGGCGAGGTACGCGGGCGTGGCGTAGAGGTATCCCTCGTCGTCGCGGACCTTGCGGGTCACCAGGCCTGGCTGCTTGGGGCGGTAGTTGCGAATGGCGATGTCGGCCTCGCGGCGGCCCAGGTCGCTGCTCTGGTTGGTGGCGACGATGTGGATGCGGATGCCGGGGTGCTTCGCCCGGATCTCCGCCACGATCGGAGGCAACGTGTGGGCCGCCATCACCTCGCCGGCGGAGATGAGGACCGGGCCCTCGAGGGAGACCGACTGGCCGGCCGCCACGCGCGAGACCCGGATCGCCGCGTCGCTCATCACGCGCACGTGCTCGACGAGCTCGAGGCCGGTCGGCGTCAGCTCGAGACCCCGCCCGACCCGCTCGAAGAGGGTGACGCCCAGCTCCTCCTCGAGCGCGGTGACCTGGCGGCCGATCGTGGGCTGCGCGATGCCCAACGCCCGCGCGGCCGCGGAGTACGAGCCCTCCTCCGCCGTCACGAGGAACGATCGAGCCCGGTTCCAGTCGAATCCGACGCGGCGCCAATCCATGCATATACGCATAGCACAGGTGCAGCATTGGGCGATTTCAGAAACGCATTCGCATGCCACATTGGGTCGTGTCGGGGGGACGGACCGCCGGCACCAACGAAAGGACCCGAGTCATGCGAGCCGCGATCAACACCCGCTACGGAGCCCCCGACGTCCTCTCCCTCGGCGAGGCCGAGCGCCCCACCCTCCGTGAGCACCAGGTGCTCGTCGAGGTGCACGCCAGCGCGGTCACCCAGGGCGACCGCCGGCTGCGCGCGGCCGACTTCCCGGGCATCTCGGCCGTCTTCGGCCGGCTCCTGATCGGCGTGCTCGGCCCCCGCCAGCCGGTCGGCGGCTCCGCGTTCGCGGGGCGCGTGGTGGAGGTCGGGCGCTCGGTGACCCGCTTCGCGGTGGGCGACGAGGTCTTCGGCTCGGTGATGCACGGGGCCTACGCGGAGTACCTGGCCGTGGGCGAGGACGAGCCGATCGCGAAGAAGCCGACGAACACGAGCTTCGCGGAGGCCGCGGCGATCCCCTACGGCGGGCTGACCGCGCTCGTCTTCCTCCGTGACCTCGCGAAGGTGCAGCCCGGCGAACGCGTGCTCGTGGTCGGGGCGTCGGGAGGCGTGGGCCGCATGGCGGTGCAGATGGCGAAGCATCTCGGCGCCGAGGTCACCGGGGTTTGCAGCCGCGACGGCGACCTCGTGCGCGAGCTCGGCGCGAGCGACGTCATCGACTACCGGCAGGCCGACTTCGCGAAGAGCGGCCAACATTGGGACGTGATCTTCGACACCACCGAGGGCGATCACTTCCGCGCCTTCCGGCCCGCGCTGAGCGCGATGGGCCGCTACCTCTCGCTCTACATGACCGCTCGCCTCATCCTCGAGATGGCGCTCAACCGCTTCCGCGGAGGGCAGCGCGCGATCGGCGGGGTGGCGATGGGCAACGCCGCGCTGATGGACGAGGTGCGCGAGCTCGTCGAGGGAGGCGCGCTGCGCCCGGTGATCGCCGAGCGCTTCCCCCTCGACCGCATCGTCGACGCCCACGCCAGGCTCGAAGCGGGCCGCCCGAGGGGCAGCGTCGTGGTCGACGTCGCCGAGGCGCGCGCGGAGGTGCACCCCTTGCCTCTGCGTCGCGCGCAGGTCGCCTGAGATGCGCGACCCAGGTCTTCGGGAGCGGTCGCCGCGGGCAGCGTGAGGGAATCACCACAGGCGAGCGGGGTGGCACAGAATGCGCCGCGGCGGTCGGCCGGCTGGAGGGCCTGGCGCGGACCTTGAAGTAGCGGCCGGTCATGACTGACCGTACTTGGACTTCGAAGCTCTTCTCGCTCCTCTTCTCGGGGGGCCTCCTGTTCGCGCTCTGCGCCGCCTGCACGGTGGAAGACGGCGAGCGCGCCTCGACCGGGGAGTGCCCCGCCGGCGAGGTCTGCTCCGACGCGACCCCCGACGGACTGACCTTCTACGGGCCGCTGCCAGGCGACGACATGCGGGAGAGCCGCTTCCTGCGTCGGCTCGCGATGGGTGGCAGCAGCTGGCTCGGCTTCGCTGGTGAGGGCGCCCTGCGGGACGCCGAGGTGGACAGCAGCGCGCCGTGGTTCGTGCGCGTGGCGGAGGACACGAGCGAAGAGGGGATCGGGGACGGGCGGGTCCGCCTCGAGGCGCTCGCAGAAGGAGAGACGCTCATCCGCGTCGTCGACCCGGACGGAGCGCTGCACGATCGGATCGCGCTGCGCGTCGAGCGGATCGCCCGGGTCGAGGCCACCGTGCCCTACTCGGCCGATGAGCGGCTCTTCGCAGGCGCGCGCGACTCGATCGTGTTCCAGCTGCTGGGCGAGAACGGCGACCGGCTCGTGGACGAGGGCATGACGATCACCTCGGACACGGAGTTCGAGCCCGTCAGCTGGGATTGCGTCGACCTCGAGGTGCCGGACCAGGACGAGGTGGAGTTCTTGCTCGAGGCGGGCCATCGCCGCTGGTCGGTGAGTCTGCCGGTCTCTCGATGACCCACGCGCGGCCGCCAATCGACGGGCCTCGAGGTCGGGTGGTTCGGTCGAGGTCCGGTTCGGGCGTGTATGCTCCACGCACTTGGCACGTCGACTCCAGTCAGACGCGACGCTGGCGCTCACGGCCGCGCTGAGCGACGGCTCGGCGAGGATCTCTGTCCGGCGCGGCGAGGCGCCCGGCCCTCGGCGCTCGCGGGGCAACACGTTCGCCCACTACGCGAGGCGCTGCGCGCTCTGGCTCGCCTTGCTCGGCGCGGCCTGCGCCGGCCCTCCCCGCCCCGTCGCCGGTGCGCCCGCGGACTCGAGCGAGGCCATGCGGCTCTCGGCCGAGGAGCAGCGCCAGATCGATCCGGTCCTGCTCGCGGAGCTCCGCCGAGACCCGCATCAGTACTTCCGATTTCTGGCCCACGCGTTCGTCAGCCGGGAGTGTGCGGTCGCGGCGCGAGGACCGGCCGTCAACCTCCACGGCGACGTCCACCTCGAGCAGTACCTCGTGACGAGCCTCGGGCGGGGGCTCGGAGACTTCGATGACGCGACCACCGGTCCGGCGGGCATGGATCTGGTGCGGATCGCGACGTCGATTCGAATCGCGTCGCGGATGCGGTCCTGGGACGCGTGGGCGCTCTGGAACGGCTTCGTCGAGGGCTACGTCGCCGCGCTGCGAGATCCGACGACGCGCGCCCCGGTGCCCCGGTACGTCACGCGGATCGAAGAGGGCTTCCACCACGACCACGCTCGGCTGCTCGCCTGGTGCGAGACGCTCCTCGAGCCCATCTCGGACGAGCGGCGAGCGCGGCTGGAGATCGCCTTCGCCACCTACGCGGACTCGCTCATGGCGCGGAGACCGGAGCTGCGCCCGGAGGCGTTCGAGATCATCCGGGTGGGTCGACATCACCTCGGCGTGGGGAGCCGCCACCACCGCAACTATCTGATCCGCACGCGCGGTCCGTCGGCGGCGCCCGAGGACGACCTGGTCTTCGAGGCGAAGGCCGTGGCGACCAACCCCGACGCGACGTGCCTGCCCGACGCGGCGCGGCCCGACCCGCTGCGCGTCCTCGTCGCCGACGCGCGCATCGCGTACGCGCCGTTCCGTGACGTGGGGGCGGTCAGCATCGCGGGTCGGCCCTACTGGATCCACGAGTTCGTGGACGACTACGTCGAGGTCGATCTCGAAGACGACGCCCTCGACCAAGCCCAGATGCTCGAGCTCGCGTACGACATGGGCGTGCAGCTCGGTCTCGGCCATCCCCGCAGCATCGCCGCGCCGTACGGGGACGAGCTCAGGCGGCAGCTCGTCGCGTTCGTCGGAGACGAGGGTGAGGCGCTGTGGGAGGTGAGCGGCCGCATGTTCCGCCAGGTCTGGGAAGGCTGGGAGCAGCTGCGGAGGTAGCGGAGCCGTCGCGGGGCGCGGTGACCTTCAGCGAGGCGGGCCGACGTAGGTCCAGCCGTGCGGCGCCGGGTCCTCACGGATGACCCCGTCGGCGAGGCTCATGGAGACGTAGCGCTGCTCGTGGGGCTGGCGCCGCATGAGGAGCACGACCGCGCGCGTCGAGCCGGGGGTCGCGAGCTGGTACGTGTTGCCCTGCTCGTCCACGAGCGAGGCGTGCCAGATGCGCCACGAGGCGGGATCGCTGCCGTCCTCGGTGATGGGATACTGCGCGCGGATGTGGGCGAGCAGCGGCTGGAACCGGGGGTCGACCAGCGCCGCCGCGAGGTCACGCTTGGTCCTCTCCCCGGCCGCGTTCTGGGCCTCGACCCACTTCCCGGCCCGGCGCCACCGCCACCCGAAGTAGAGGATCAGAAAGAGCAGGAGCCCCAGGCCGATCCCGATACGCTGCACCGTGTCCATCGGAACAGGAGCCTACTCCATTTGCGCACCTGTGAACACGAGGATTTCACCTCGCGCGAGCTCTACGGCGCCGGATGTGTCGCCCGATACATGGGGCGAGCCCTGAGGCGCTCCACGTAGGCCATGACCTCGGGCGTCGGCTCGGGCAGCAGACCGAACGCGACCGAGAAGTCGAGCGTCCCGCCGAACACGACGTCGGCCGCGGTGAACCGCTCGCCCAGCGCCCAGCCCGTGGCGGGCGTCATCGCCTGCACCGCCGCCATGCAGCGCTCCATGTCGCCCCAGCCCGCGGAGTGCGGCGAGATGCCGGTGACCTCGTGCTGGGTGAGCGTCAACAGCGGTTCCAGCGTGGTGCCCGCGAAGAAGAGGTAGCGGTAGTAGCGGCCCCGCTCCTTCGAGCCCGGCGACGGCGCGAGCCCCACCTCGGAGAACTTGTCCGCGAGGTAGGCGCAGATGGCGGCGGTCTCGGTCACGACCACGTCGCCGTCGACCAGGGTGGGCACCTTGCCCATCGGATTGATCGCCCGGTACGCCGGCGTGTGGTTCTCGCCGCCGGCGATGTCGACGACGATCTGCTCGTGCGGCGCGTCGAGCTCCGCCAGCATCCAGTGGGTGGTGACGGCGCGGCTCATCGGGTTGAAGTAGTGCTTCATGTTCGTGCTCCTTCGCTGCCCTGCTGCAGCGGCGCGACGAACATAGGCGGGCCCTCCTGTCAGGGGTCTGTCAGGAGAGGCTCCTGCCATGACGCTGTCAGGAGCAGCTCGGGCTCGGACGAGGTCCGGGGAGGAACGTCCGGGAGTCGGTGGGTGTTGCGGATGCACCGTGGCCAGCAGAGTCGTCCACTGCACCCATCCGCTGACGCGCTTCCTGCGTGTCGTCGGCTGCGCCGTTCTCGCGTGGTGTCTCGCGATGGTGGCGCTCGGGTGCTCGAAGGGAGGCGAGCGGGCGCTGGTCGCGTTGTTGGCCCAGACGCCCTTCTACCTGTTCGCCGCGCTGGCCTGTAGCTGGAGTCAGCGCTACCGCATCCATCTGCCCGGCGAGGTGGAGACCCGATGGTCCTCGCTGTGGATGATCGAGCGGCGCCGCTTCCAGTGCTTCGTTCGCCTGAGAGTCGAGGAGAGGCCGTCCGGACCCGCGCTCTACGGCGAGGACGCGCCCGGTCACTGGGTCTACGTCGGCGCGCTGTCGAAGGCGTGCGCGGTCCGACTCGAGAGAGCGCTGCGGTCGTAGAGGTCTGCGCTCAGGCCAGGCGCTTCTGGAGGTCGGCGACGTCTTCGGCGCTGCCGACGAAGAAGGGGACGCGGGCGTGGAGGCTGTCGGGCTCGACCTCGAGCACGCGCGCGGTGCCGGTGGTGGCGGCGCCGCCGGCGGCCTCGGCGATGAAGGCCATGGGCGCGCACTCGTAGAGGAGGCGCAGCTTGCCGTTCGGGTTCTTCACGTCGCCCGGGTAGGCGAAGATGCCGCCCTTGAGCAGGGTGCGGTGGAAGTCGGCGACGAGGGTGCCGATGTAGCGCTGGCCGTAGGGCTTGCCGCCGGGGGCGTCCTCGCTCTTGAGCCACGCGACCCACTCGCGCAGCGCCGGGGTCCACTTGATGGAGTTGCCCTCGTTGACCGAGTAGGTGCCGCCGCGCTTCGGGATCTGGATGTTCTCGTGGCTGAGGAAGAACTCGCCGACGAGCGGGTCGAGGGTGAAGCCGTGCACGCCGTCGCCCGTCGTGTAGACGAGCATGGTGCTCGAGCCGTAGAGGATGTAGCCGGCCGCGACCTGCTCGGTGCCCTTCTGCATGCAGTCGGCCGCGGTGCCGGGGCCGCTGCCCGCGGTGACGCGGCGGTGGATGGAGAAGATGGTGCCGATCGACATGCACACGTCGATGTTCGAGCTGCCGTCGAGCGGGTCGAACATGAGCACGTACTTGCCCTTGGGGAACTCAGGCGGGATCGGGATGATGTCCTCGTTCTCTTCGGACGCCATCACGCAGACGTGGCCGCCCGCCTCGACGCAGCGGACGAGGATCTGGTTGGCGAGCACGTCGAGCTTCTGCACGACCTCGCCCTGGACGTTCTTGCCCACGCTGGCGCGGCCGAGCACGTCGCTGAGGCCGGCCTTGTGCACGCGCGAGGCGATCATGCGGCCCGCGAGCGCGATGGACTGGAACAGCCCCGTGAAGTCGCCGGTGGCGCCGGGCGTCTTGCGCTGGCGCTCGAGGATGTGCCGGTCGAGGGTCCAGCCCAGCTGATCGGGGTTGGGCGGACCCCACGAGTGCATCGGTTCCATGGGGAGGTCTCCGGGAGAAAGAAAGGTCTGCTCAGGCGCGGCGCTTCTTCTTGGCGCTGCGCCCCGAAGAGACGGTCGCCTCTTCCGTAGACGCGTCGGACAGCTCGACACGCGCCTTCGGGCCGGAAGACTTCCCCTCGTCACCGCTGTTGTCCAGCTCGACGAGGGCGCCGTACACGCCGGCGATGGCGGGGGCGAAGACGGCGGGGAGCGCGCCGAGCTGGTGCGTGCCGGGCAAGCCCGGGTACGGCACCTCGAACTTGAGGTAGGTCAGGCCCCAGTAGGCGAGCGCGCCGAGGCAGACGCCGACCATGCCCTTGAGGCTCGCCTCGATCCAGGCGCCCTCCATCCACGGCGGCTTGCCGGCGAACACGCCCGCGGTGCCCGCGGCGCCCATCGCGACGAGGAACCCGAGCAAGCCGAGGGCGGTGGTCCAGCCGAGCCCGTACTGCAGCCCGGCCCCGATCAGGCCCCCGATGATCAATCCTTTGAGAAGGCCGAGCCCGAGGCGCTTCACCATGACCCCGACCTTAACGCGGAAGGCCGGTCAGGGCACGCGCGATCACGGCGCGAAGGCGAGGCCGGCGAACAATCCGAGCCGTGGGCCCAGCTGGGCGGTGACGCGGCGGTCGTCGGCGCGCGCGTCGACCCCGAGCATGGCCGCGCCCAGCTCGCCCCCGAAGAGCAGCCAGGTGACGCCCCCGAGCCGCACGCGCGCACGCGCCTCGAGGCCGAGCGCGAGGTGGGCCGCGTCGAGGGCGGCGCCGGACGCGCCCGCGCGAGGGAGGCCCTGGGCGCGTATCCAGCCCGCCTCGAAGCGAGGACCGAGCTCCAGCACGAAGCTCGGCTCCGCGTGCGCGAGGCGCAGGGACAGCGCGCCGCCGATCCCGCCGAGCGCGATGTCCCCGAGCGGGTCCGCGGCCCAGCCGCCCGCGCCGACGGCCTCGAGGCCGAGCCGCAGCTCCGCGACGGGGAGCGAGACGCCGACGCGGAGCTCGCCCGTGGCGTTGGACGCGGCGGGGTAGCCGCTGACCGCGAGCGCGAGGTCCACGAAGGTCCCGGGCGGGGGCGGCGGCGGCTCCGCGGGCGGCAACGCAGCTTCCACCGCTCCACCCACGCGCGCGCTCACCTGCTCGCGCACCTCGGCCATGAGATCCGCGCGCAGGGCCTCGACGTCCACGCTCGGCGCGGGCGGCGGAGGCGGAGGAGGCTGCACGATCTGCGGCCAGCGGGCGCGCACGAGCTCGCTCAGGCCGAGCGCGAGCACCCGCACGCGATCGGTCGCGCCGAGCGGCACGTCCTCCGAGGCGCTCCGGCCGCTCGCCGCGTGCACGAGCGTGGCGTGCACGCGCGCCGCCTCGCCGTCGCAGGGCACGTCGAGGATCACGCGGGCATCGGCCGCGGAGGCGCCCGCGAGGTCGCTTCCCATCGTCCGGAGCTCCACCTGCAGCGCGGCCTCGAGCGCGGCCCAGTCCATGACGTCGGCGCAGCCCGGGTGCAGCAGACGGACGCGGGACGGGACGCCCTGCGCGCGCGCGCTCGACGCGCAGAGGAGCGCGGCGAGGGCGAGGAGGAGCGTGGGTCCGCGGAGCACGGCCGCGCGACGATAGCTCAGAGATCCCCCGCGGAGGCGCGGACGCGGTCCGCGTAGCGACCCTCGGGGTGCGCCTGGAGGTAGGCGGCGGCCAGGGCGCGGGCGGTGTCGGCGTCGCCGGCCCGGCGGTGCGCCTCGACGCGGCGCGCGAGCAGGGTCTCGGCGAGGTGGGCCGGGACCGACAGCGCGTCGGCGCGGGCCAGCGAGCGGGTGGCTCCGCGCGGGTCGTCGAGCGCGTCGAGCTGCAGGCGCCCGAGGGTCAGCGCGGCCACGCCCGAGGCGTGCTCGTCCATCAGGCGCCGGAGCGGGGTGACGGCGAGCCGCGGGTGGCCGCTGAGCCGCGCGGTGTCCGCCAGGGCGTAGAGCTCGTCCTCGCTGACGCTCTGGCGCGACGCCTCGCCCAGCGCGCGCTCCCCCAGCGCGGCGAACGCGTCGGCGTAGGCGCCGCGATCCGCGAGGGCGCGCCAGGTCGACGAGGGCCGCGCGACACGGGGCGCGGGCGTGTCGGGCGTGGGCGTATCGAGCGCGGGCGCCTCCTCGGCGGCGGCCGCGATCGGCGGCGCGGCGGGCTGGGGCGGCTCGGGCGGAGGCGTGGGCGCGCCGACCTCGACGTGCTCGCCGGGCGCGAGGTGCACCGTGCCGATCGCCTCGCCGCGCACCGCGACATGGCCCCGCTCGAGCTCGACGCGGACCCGCGCGCCCCGACGCACGACGGAGAAGCGCGTCCCGACGACGTCGACCGTCAGGGGGCCCGCGCGCACGGACCAGCGGCGGGGACCGTTCGGGCGCACGTCGTAGACCGCGCGCCCGTCGCTCTGGGCGAGCACCACGCGCTCGCCGTCGTTCTGGCTCGCCTCGATGGCCGTGCCCTCGTCGAGCCAGATCGCCGAGCCGTCGCTGAGCGAGACGCGGGTGATCGCCTCGCCCTCGCCGCGCGCCGACGCGAGCGCCTCGCCGCTCTCGACGGTGAGCGCGCCGTCTCCCTCGAGGGCGAGCCAGGCGAAGCCGCCCGCGAGGAGCACGACCGCGGCCGCGAGCATCGGCGCGCGCGCCCAGCCGGAGGTCGGGGGCAGGCGCCGACTCGCGTGCACGCGGCGGCGGACCCGCTCGAGGTCGTCGTGCGCGATGGGGTCGTCGAGCAGCTCTCGCAGCGGAGCCTTCAGCGCTTTGTTCCGCGAGTCGCTCATGACCCATCCTCCAGTCGCCCATCGTCGAGCTGTACGTCCAGGACCGCGTTCATGCGCTTCTGGGCCGCCGCGATCCGTCGCTTGGCCGTCGCGAGCGAGCAGCCCGAGAGCTCCGCGACCTCCTCGAGCCGATGGCCCTCGACCACGCGCAGCATCCAGGCGATGCGATCGTTCGTCGGCAGCCGGCGCAGAATTCCGTCCACCACGGCCAGCTCCGCGCGCACCTCGGGCGAGACGGCCGAGGAGGCGAGCTGCTCGAGCGCGGCGTCGTCGCCGAGCGGCAGCAGCCCGAGCGAGCGCGCGAGGCGGCGGCGACGGATCACCCGGCGCACCTGCGTGATCGCGATTCGGCTCAGCCATCCGCGGAAGGCGTCGGGCTCGCGCAGGCGGTCGAGCTTCTGGAACGCGTGCACGAAGGCGTCGTGCACCACGTCCTCCGCGTCCTGCTTGCTGCCGAGCAGCCGCGCGACCAGCCCCGCGATGGGGCGCGCGTGCCGGCGGTAGAGCGCGTCCTCCGCCCAGGCGTCTCCCGCCACCGCCCGCCGCACGAGATCCCCGTCCGCGATGGACGGCGACGCGACGGGCTCGAGGCGACGGAGGGGGCGCACTTGGCTACGGTTCCACGGCGCGAGAGAAACGGCTCACGCATTCGACGATTTACCGCAATACCTCCCACGGTTGGTGCCGCTACCCGCCTCGAGGGCGTCTCATGGCGGTGAGTCGTAGGCGCAACGGAAGCCGACGAACCACGACCGGCGGGCCCGTTCCTCCGGGACGCTCTCGAAGT
This sequence comes from Sandaracinaceae bacterium, assembly GCA_040218145.1. Lineage (GTDB taxonomy): Bacteria > Myxococcota_A > Polyangia > Polyangiales > Sandaracinaceae > JAVJQK01. The sequence continues at coordinate 28,928 of JAVJQK010000122.1, forward strand.
CGACTGGCGCCTCCCCCGGTCCCCAAAGAGTCTCGACGAACCGGAGGCCCCGCACGTCGTTGACCGGCGCTGCACCGGCGTTGATCCGGCCCTCGCTCGCTGGGAGCGGCAGCCGCCGAAAGACCCCGACGGACAGCATCTCGGCGTACGGTCCGCTCCCCCAGCTCGAGCCGGCGAGCAGCAGTCGGTCGCCCCGCTCGGTGTTGGGTGGACAGTCGGCTCGCCAAGCTGACGGCTCCGGCGTGAGAGGAGCGGTCGCCAGACCGCCGTACGTAGCGGCGACGTCAGCCGCGCAGTCGTAGACGTGCTCGCTCACGTTGCCGGCCAAGCCCAGCACGCCGTACGGGCTCGCCCCTGCTTCGGCCGCGAGGGCGGGCCGCGTGCCCAGCGCCGGCTCCGCCTCCCCACGCCAGATGGCGATCTGATCGTACCGAAGCCACCAGCCGTCGGGCTCCGGCGCCAGCGCCAGCGCCCGATCGGCGCCGGGTTCTGGAGGCGCATTTCCCCACGGAAACCGGCGTGGACCGTCAGCCTCGCCGCGCGCCGCCTTCATGAGCTCGGCCGCTCTTGGCAGTCGTCCACCCGCGCTCTCGCAGAGGGCCTGTGCCTCCTCGCGGGTGACGCACACCACGGGATGATCGAGCCGCGACTCGTCCGGCGCGCCGCTCGACCAGCCGGAGACTTCTTCCACCGCGGTGACTCCGAGGTCGGGGTCGACACCGGTCACGAAGCGAGCTCCGCAAGAACCCGGAGGCGCCGGGACCGCGCCCGCCTCCACCGCGGCCGCATAGCGCTCGACGGTCACCTCACTGCGATCGAGCCAGAAGGTTGGGAGGTGGACGAGCGCGATCGGCGAAGGCTCGATCTCGGGCGTGATCTGCTGTTCTCCGTGCCACCAGTACTTCGGCAGCTCGAAGCGCCCCCCGAGCACGCAGGCCACCTGCTCCCTCTCCGGTCCGCAAGGCGTCACGGCGGCATCGCCATTACCTGCGTCGCCGACGTCAACGCTTCCGCACTCACAGCCAGCGAGAAGGAGCGCGAACGAGAGGGAGATGCGCGTTGTGTTCACGGAAGGGCTCCGAAGCGACGCGAGCTGGCGCGATGTGCCGGGCGCAACCTCGGTACTGTACTGCTCCACGGCAAAGGCGAACTCATCGTCCGGCGGCGGGCGTTGCGCCGGGTGATGGAGGGCGCTGACTACCGGTCGCCGATCGGTCGGATACTCTTCTTTTCGTGAGCCGTTCGCGGCGCGCGAGGGAACCGACTGCCCATGCGACATCACTTCATCGGCTTCGCGGTTCTCCTCTCCGCCTGCTCCATGAGCGGGCAAGTGCTCACTGGTCCTGACGGAGGCGGCGCGGACGGCGGCTCATCCGACGGCGGCTCATCCGACGGCGGCCACGTCTGGCGCAGCTGCGAGACGCTCACGGCGGACAACCACGGCGAGCCCTGCGAGGGGCCGTTCTATTGCTCGGGGACGTGTCCGTGCGGCGGCGAGGAGATCCGCTGCGTCGACGGCCTCGTGGAGGTCACCGGGGACTGCGCGGCGGAGTGCCCGTCGGCGCGCTGCGACGCGCCCGACGTCGCCTTCGACGTGTGCGGCGGCTGCGACGACGCGCCGGCCGGCTTCTACTGGGACGGCGCGGGGTGCGTGAGCGCGGGCTCGCAGAGCTGCGAGTGCGTCGGCGCCGACTGCGCGGACACGCGGCTCTACCCGACGGTCAGCGAGTGCGAGGCCGCGCACGGCGACTGTCACGCCGCGCTCTGCGAAGCGACGGGAGGCACCTGGGACGACATGCTCGGGGCGCCCGCCTACCGCTGCGGTCGGGCCGAGACGGAGGCCTCGGCGCTGCCCGGCCCGAGCTGCGACTGTGGCCCCGGCCGGACATTCGCGGCGGGCAGCGGCTGCGCGGACGACGCGAGCTGTGGGGTCGGCGATCTCTGCGCCGCGACGGGCGGCTTCCCGATCGTCTGTGACACCAGCCCCGCGTGCGGGGTGAACGACGCCCTCTGCAGCGGCCTGCGCGTGCGCCCGTCGGAGGGGACCGCGTGCGACTGCGGGCCCGCCAGCGTGTTCGACCCGGTCCGCGGCTGTGAGGCGCGCGAGGCGTGCGCGCGCGAGGGGCTGACCCGGGAGGTGTGCCTCTGGAGCGGCGGCACGTTCGACGCGCCGTGCGCCCCGACGGACTGCGGCCGAGAGAGCGCGGCGGCGTGCGCGGTGCCCGCGTGTCGCTGCGGCGCGCTCGAGATCTTCGACCCGGCGCTCGGCTGCGTGCGCTCGCTCTCCTGCCAGGAGCGCTTCGAGACCGAGGCGTGCGAGGCCCTCGACGACGGGCGCTTCACCTACTGCGCGGAGGGCTCGGCCTGCTGCGGCGGCGCGTGCGTGGACGACTGCCGGGACGCGTGCGACCCGGCGTGCGACGGCGCGACGGGCTGCGCGCTCCCGACCTTCGCCTGCGGCGAAGAGCGTTGCGTCAGCGGGCGCGAGTACTGCGAGGTCACGCATCCGGGCCCCCCCGGCCCCAGCGCGTACGAGTGCCACGCGTTCCCGGACACCTGCACCACGGCCGACTGCGCGTGCCTCGAGGGGGCGGTCGAGTGCGACTGTCGAGCGAGCGGAGGAGACGTGACGCTCACCTGCGCGCTGCCGTGAAGTTGACCGAGGGCACGCCGCGGCGCAGGGTCGGGCCGTGGCGATGCCCTCGAAGAAGCGGCTGCTCTTCGCGCTGAAGGCGGCGGTGAGCCTCGGGCTGCTAGGCTGGCTCGGGGCGCGCATGCTGGAGCGCGACGGGGTGGAGGCGCTGGGCGATCGGCTGGGCGGGCTCGACCCGCTCTGGCTGCTCGGCGCCATCGCCCTGCACTTCGTGGCCGTCTTCGCGGGCGTCACGCGCTGGCGCCTGCTGCTCCGCGCGGCGCGCCTGGAGATGGGCTTCGGCTTCCTCCTGCGCTCGTTCCTGGTCGGTCGGTTCGTCGGCGCGTTCACGCCCTCGACGACCGGGCTCGACGGCTGGCGCCTCTTCGAGGTCGGCCGGGCCAGCGGCGCGATGGGGCGGAGCGCGGCCGCGATCGCGGTCGAGAAGCTCGTCGGCCTCGTCGGCATGGCGCTGGTCTGCACGGCGCTGGTTCCGCTCGGCGGGATGCGGCTGATGGGCGAAGACGCGCTCTGGCTCGCGGCGCTCCTCGGCGGCGGCGCCGCGCTCGGGCTCTGGGCCATGCGCGCCCCGCGCTGGGTGGACGGCCTGGCCCGCGCGCTTCCGGGCCCGCTCGCCAAGAAGGCCGGCGCCGCGCTCGACGCGCTCCGCGAGAGCCGGTTGAGCGGCGGACAGCTCGTCCGGGCCGTGCTGCTCGGCGTCGGCTCCCACCTCGCGCTGTCGGCCGTCTTCTTCGCCACCGCGCGCGCGGTCGGGGTCTCGATCGACGCGTCGATCCTGCTCGTGGTCGGCAACGCGATCGTCATCGCCGTGCTCCTGCCGCTGTCCATCGGCGGCGTCGGCGTGCGCGAGGGCGTCGCGGTGGTGCTGCTCGCGACCGCGGGCGTCAGCTCCACGGACGCGGTGCTGGTCGCCCTGCTCGGCTATCTGACGGGCCAGGTCCCGGCGCTGCTCGGCGGAGGCCTGATGGCGATCTCGCGCGGCGCGGCGTCCACCGGGGTTCCTGCCCCGGTCTCCCCGGCCGAGACGTCGGCCGCCTGAGCGCTCTTTGGCGGAGACGCGCCCGTCTTTGGGCGCGCGGGCTCGGTTTTCGGGAGAATCTCGCGCGCGTCGCGTCGTCGCACGCGCATGACACGAACTCTCCTCTCGCTCGCCCTCGCGCTCGCCGTCGTGGGTCCCGGCGTCGCGTCCGCGCAACCTCGACACGCCCCGGCCCGGCACGGCGGCGTGCTCGACCTGTCCGGATATCCGCACGCGCGCTTGCCCCGCATCCCACCGAACGTGCGGGTGCTGATCGTGCGAGACAGCCGCGTCGAGCGGCTCGGACACCTGCCGCACGGGCTTCGCCAGCTCGACATCTCGGGCTCGGCCGTGCGCCGCATCGGCTACCTGCCCAGCACCCTCCGCGTCCTGCGCGCGCGCAACACCCCGCTCCGCCGCCTCGGCGCGATGCCGCACCAGCTCGAGGAGCTCGACGTGGCCGGCACGCAGGTCACGCGCATCGGCTACCTGCCGCCGAACCTCCGCGTGCTGAACGTCTCACGCACCCCGCTGCGCCGCCTCGGCTACCTGCCGCCGTCGCTCGAGGTGCTGCGCATGCGCCGCACCAACCTCCAGCTCCGCCACGTGCCCCCGAACCTGCGCGTGCTCGACATGGGCCCGACCGGGACGCAGCGAGCCGGTCGACGAGGTTGGCGAGACGCGCCGCCCCCCGTCACGGTCCAGCCGCGGCGAGACGTGCGCAGGCGCGAAGTCCGCAGGCGAGAGGTGCGCAGGCGAGAGGTGCGTCGCACGAGGCGCGGCGGGATCCGCGTGCGCGCCCACTGAGAAGAGACAGGAAGGTCACGGCCAGCCGCAGAAGCCGGGCGCGCGGTACACGTCGAGCACGGCACCCGCGGACAGGGCCTCCAGGGCCACGCCCCCCTCCTCGGCCAGGTCGAGCACGACGCCCTCCGGGTCCTGCTCGAGGCGTGCGGCCAGCTCCGGGGCTGACAATCCTCCGACCTGGGCGCCAAACGGATAGAAGGTCGCGCCGTAGTTGCTGCTACAGAAGCCGCCCGTCTCGTCGCCCCTGCGGAAGCCGTATCCGTACTCGCCGGATGCCCCTGACATGAGAACGTACTGAACGTCTCCAGAGGTCGTCTGGCCGAGGAAGCGGTGCCAGCGGCCGGGGGAGCTCGCGTCGACCATCGGGCCGAAGATGGATGCGCGCGTCGAGACGTAGCGCTCACCATCAACCTCGAGCACGGCCACGTCCTCGATCCCCAGCGCACCAAATCTCATCTCACGATAGGTGATCCGTCGAGCGGCAACGCTGCAGCCCGCGAGCCGCAAGCGCGACTCGAGCTGTCCCGGACTCATACGCAGCAAGGAGACGTTCCAGCTCACTTTGCTCCAAGGGTTGGCGGTGCGACGCGAGCCTAGCCCGCGCCGAAGCCCTCCACGAACACGCCGTCCCAGCCGGTCTCGTACTGCGCGTGCATCGCCGCCGCGCCCTCGCCGTAGCGCTCCCAGCCGCGGTGCTCGAGGGTGACGCGGCTGCCCGCGGCGTGCGGCTCGAAGCGGACCTCGATCTCCTGCGCGGTGGCCGGGTCTCGGCCGGGGTGCCAGGTGAAGACGAGCCGCTCGGGCGGCTCCCAGACCTGGACCCGGCCCCAGACGTGCTCGGCGCCGTCGGCCGCGCGCTCGACGATGGCTCGCTCGTCGAACGTCACCCCCCCTCCCGGGACGCCGCCGGCGACGCTGTGCGCGGCGAGGGGCCACCAGTCGGCCATGCCCGCGGTGAAGCGGCGGAACGCTTCGTCGGGGGCACGCGCGGTGACGACCTCCTTTCGGATCGGCTTGTCGCCCTCACGGTCCACAGACGCCTCCGAGGCGGTCGAGCACGCGGGTGAGGATGCCGTCGATCGCCCGGTCGTAGGAGGTCTGACAGATCGAGCCGATGGCGATCTGGCCGCCGGCGCGCTGGATCTCCTCCGCCACGCGCACGATCCGGCGCGGGGGGAAGGCCTGGCCGCGCCCGGGCACGTTGCAGCTCGGCAAGAGCCGGTTGGGGTTCGAGGGGTCCGTCTGCTCCATCATGCGCGGGTCGGCGAGCATGGCCGGCGGCGAGGCGCCCTCGAGGTCGACGGGGATGCCCACGATCGGCGCGAAGACGACGTCGCGGGGATCCGCACGCAGCGCGAGCAGGCCGCTGACGTAGCGGGAGAGCCCGTGCAGCGCGCCGGGGTGCGCGAAGCATCGCAAGTTGAGATCCGTCGCCCCGTAGCGCGTGCTCGACGGGTTGAAGAGATCCGGATCGCTCGCGGAGCAGTCGTTCTCGTCCGTCAGGATCAGGCTGACGAAGATCGAGTCGGCGCGGAGGAAGCCCGCGTTCGCGGTGTCTCCGTGACCGGCGGTGCTGCGGAAGAACGTGGTCGGCGCGGTCGACGGCGTGATCGCCTTGAGGGTCGCCTCGAGCTGCTGCTCGAAGCCGCAGCCACCCGTGCCCACCTCCGCGACGCAGGCGAAGTCGGCCGCGAAGTCCGCCGGGGTGACGCTGCCCGCCGGGTCGAAGGTGAGGAAGCTCGGGTAGGTCGCCATGCAGCCCGTGATGTCGGTCCGGCCCTGCGTGCGCAGGACGCCGTCATCGCCGAGGTCGCTCCGCGGACACGTGGGCACGCGGAAGCCGCCCGTGCCCATGTCCGACGTGATCACGCCCACGTGGAGGTCGCGCGCCGGTGTGCGCTCGGGCGTGCCGTCGCCGTCGAGGTCGCCGGTGGCGAGGACCTCGACCACGCGGGGCAGCGACGCGGCGAGCGAGCGCTGCTCCTCCGTCATCGAGTTCGAGTTGTCGACCATGAACAGGATGTCGACCGGCGCGCCCGCCGCCTCGCAGCAGACGCCGGAGGCGCAGACCTCGGTGGCCGCGCAGCGCACGCCGCAGCCGCCGCAGTTGTTCGAGTCGCTGAGGGTGTCGGTGCAGCTCCCGTCACAGCGGAGGGCGGGCGGGCACGCGCAGGAGCCGTCGATGCAGATCCCGTCCATGGCCGCGCACTCCGCCGAGGTGCTCTCGTCGACGAAGCCGTCGCAGTCGTCGTCGAAGCCGTCGCAGCGCTCGGCGCTGGGCATGCAGCAGCTGCCGTCGGTGCAGATGCCGCCGCTGCCGCAGTCGTTGCCGCAGGCGCCGCAGTTGGCCGCGTCGCGGGAGAGGTCCACGCAGCCCATCTCGCCCGGACACGTGCGCTCCGGCGGGCAGCCGCACGCGCCCGCGCTGCAGATCTCGCCGCTCGAGCAGCCGAGCAACGCGCCGTCGCCCTCGTCGACCACCGCGTCGCAGTCGTCGTCCTCGCCGTTGCAGAGCTCCGCGGACGCCTCGCACACGCAGGCCATGTCGCCGCCGAACGCGTCGCAGCCCCAGCCGGCAGGGCAATCGCCCACCGCCGCGCAGGCCTCCGTGCAGCGGCCGGCGCCGAAGCCCGTGGGGAAGCAGAGGCCGCTCTCGCAGTCGGCGCCGTCGGTGCACGCGGCGCCGATGCCGCCGAGCGACGGCCCCGCGTCGGTGCTCGCGTCGTGTCCGGCGTCCGGGGTCGCGGCGTCGGGGGCGGTCGCGTCCGGGACGCGCGCGTCCATCGCTGCGTCCAGACCCGCGTCCGCGGTCTCGCCTCCGTCACACGCGGTCAGCGCCCCGACCAGCGCGCAGAGCCCGATCCACCCGAGATTGTCTCGCTTCATCCGCGGTCCCTCCCCGCGCATGTCTATCACGCGCGTTCCGCGTTCGGGTACGCTCCGGCCATGAGCGTGAAGCGAGTGGCGATCATGACGGGCGGCGGCGACTGCCCGGGGCTCAACGCGGTGATCCGGGCCGCGGTGCGTGTGGGCAAGGAGCGCTTCGGCTGGGAGATGCTCGGCGTAGAGGACGCGTTCAGCGGGCTGATCGATCTCGACTACAAGAGCCCGCACGGCAACCTCTGGCTCGAGCCGAGCCACGTGCGCGGCATCCTCGAGCGCGGCGGCACGATCCTCGGCACCTCGAACCGCTCCGATCCGTTCCGCTACGTCGTGAAGGACGCCGACGGCACGGAGCGCGAGACGGACGTCTCCGACCGCGTGATGGAGAACTGGAAGAAGCTGCGCCTGGACGCGCTGATCTCGATCGGCGGCGACGGCTCGATGGACATCGCGCAGCGCTTCGTGGAGAAGGGAATGAACGTGGTCGGCGTCCCGAAGACGATCGACAACGATCTCGCCTGCACCGACCAGACCTTCGGCTTCGACACCGCGGTGGGCGTGGCCACGGAGGCGCTCGACCGGCTGCGCGACACGGCCGACAGCCACGACCGCGTGATGCTGGTGGAGGTGATGGGGCGCAACGCCGGCTTCATCGCGCTCCACGCGGGCCTCGCGGGCGGCGCCGACGCGATCCTGATCCCGGAGATCCCCTACGACGCGTCGAAGGTCGCCGACATGATCCGGGCGCGCCGCGAGGCGGGGAAGAACTACTCGATCATCGTGGTCAGCGAGGGCGCGAAGCCGATCGGCGGCCAGGAGAGCGTCGGCGCGCACGAGAAGGGGGCGATGCCCCGGCTGATGGGCGCGGCGCAGCGCGTGGGCGAGGCGCTCGACCCGCTGCTCGAGGCCGACATGCGGGTGACGGTGCTCGGGCACATCCAGCGCGGCGGCAGCCCCTCGAGCTTCGACCGCATCCTCGCCACCCGCTATGGCGTCTCGGCCGCGGAGCTCGTCGCGGCGGAGCAATTCGGCAAGATGGTCTCGCTCCGGAACGGCGAGATCGAGCCGGTGGATCTCGCCTGCGCGGTGGCGGCGCCGAAGCGCGTCGATCCCGCGGGGCAGCTGGTCCGGCAGGCGCGCGACCTGGGCGTCAGCTTCGGCGCGTGAGAGAAACCGAGCCTCAGCCTCGCTCGGACCAGAGGCGGGCGAGCTCGGCGCGGAGCTCCTTGCCGCGCACGGGCTTGACGAGGTGGTGGTCGAAGCCCGCCTCGACGCCGCGCCGCTTGTCCTCGGCCGAGCCGTAGCCGCTGAGCGCGACGATGAGGGGGCTGGCCCCGTAGTCGGAGCGGAGCCGACGCGCGACCTCGAAGCCGTCGATGTCGGGTAGCCCGATGTCGAGCAGCACGACCTCGGGGCGCTCCTCCGCGACGGCGGCGAGCGCCCCCTGACCGTCGTAGGCCTCGCGGACGCTGTGCCCTTCCCGCTCGAGCACCATCCGGAGGAGCTCCACCGAGTCGACCTGATCGTCGACCACGAGGATGGAGAGGGACGGCAGCGTGCCCTTGGCGCGTGAAGACGGCGTGCTCGAGGAGGCGGTGGGCGCGGGCGGCGCGGCGCTCGGCCGCTGCCACGGCAGCCGGATCCGGAAGGTGGCGCCCTCGCCCGGGCCGGGGCTCTCGGCCTCGAGCCTCCCGCCGTGCAGCTCGGCCAGGCGGCGCGCGACCGTGAGCCCCACGCCGATCCCGCCCCGGCTGCGATCGATCGCCTGCGGCTCCTGATGAAAGGCGTCGAAGAGGCGCTCCGCCACCTCGGGCGAGAACCCCTCGCCATCATCGGCGACCTCGAGGCAGAGCTCGTCCCCTTCCGCGAGGAGCCGGATCCACACCCGGCCGCCCGGGCCACCGTGCGCGAGCGCGTTCTGGACGAGGTTGGCCAGCGCCTGGAGCAGGCGCGTCTCGTCGCCCTCGATGATCACCGGGTCCGAAGGGAGCTCGACCGAGAGCTGGATCTCGCGCTCGGCGAAGGTCCGGGCGAGCGGCTCCACCACCTGTCGCACGACATGGGAGAGATCACACGGCGCCTTGCGTAGCGACAGCTCCCCCTGCTCGACCTTGCGGAGATCGAGGAGGTCGTCGACGAGCCGTCGGATGTGACCGAGCTGACGCGAGCCGACCTCGAGCGCCCTCGCCTTCGCGGCGTCGTCCTCGCCCTCGAAGAGATCGAACGCGGTGGCGATGCCCACGAGCGGGTTGCGCAGCTCGTGGCCGAGCATCGTCACGAACTCGCGGAGCTGCCGGTTCTGGAGCTCGAGCGCGTCGGCCTGAGAGCGCAGCTCGCGATGCGCGAAGCGGAGCGCCTCGAGGCGTCGGTCGAGCTCCTGGAGCCGCGCGCTCGCCTCTACCTGCGGCCGCAGCTCGAGCAGGACGAGCGGGCCCCGCTCGCCGCGGCCCACGCGGGCGCCGTCTGCGCGCAGGAGCGGCGCGTCCTCGCGGTCGCGGATGCGGAGCCGGCGCGGCAGCGGAGAGCTCGAGCCCGCGCAGAGGCGGAGGAAGCCTGCGAGCCCGTCGTCGTCGAAGAGGGTGAGCACGTCGCGCCCCTCGAGGGCGTCGCCGAGCAGCCGCTGCGCGGCGTCGCTCGAGGCGATCACGCGGTTGGCCTCGACCAGGATCGACGCCCGCGGGGACGCTCGCCAGATGCGCTCGAACGGGAGCTGGCTCACCCGGGGTCCTGGTCTCCGAAGTACTCGCGTCCATCCGCGGCGCGGGCCGCGCCGGAGTCCTTCAAGTACACGACGACGCGGCAGCCGTCCGCGCCGTCGGCGATGGTCTCCTCGAGCTCGACCTTGGCCCAGCCGAGGTTGGCCGCAGCGATGGAGCCGAAGACGTTCGAGGTCATCATGCAGAGCGCGGGGCGTCCCGCGACGAGCTCCCCGAAGGGGCACGCGCGGTTCCCGAGCACGATCTTCTCATCGTCCTGGCTGATGACATAGAAATCGCCCTGGATCCGCGCCTTGAGATCCACCAGCACGTCGGCCACCTGCCCGCGGTCGAGCGACGCGACCTGCAGCGCCTCGCGGTACTGGCCGTCCATCTCCTCGCCCATCTGGCGGCCGACCACGCTGACGAGCCCGGACGCCTCGTCGAGGCCGACCACGTCCTCGATGGCCCCGGACAGGTGCCGGAGCAGCTTGCGGAGAAAGATGTCCCGCTCGAGCAGGACGGGCAGGTGCGCGAGGTCGCCCATGGCCGGGAATGTAACCAACAGAAGCTCGACGGCGAACCGTGACGGTGCTTTTCTTCGCCCACGTGAGACGCTTCTCGAAGACGCTCCTCTTCGCCGCGCTCGGCCTCGTGGCGACCCTGTTTGCGTTCTCCGGCCAGGCGCGCGCGCACGGCCGACCCCCCTTGATCGGGCAGGTGGCGTTTCACCCCGACGACCCCGACTTCGTCGTCGCGCGCGCCACCTGGGGGCTCGTGCTGACCGAGGACGGCGGCGAGAGCTGGCGCTGGATGTGCGCGGCGGTGATGGGGACAGACCCGACGCGCGAGGATCCCGTGATCCGGGTGATGCCCGACGGCGCGATCCTCGCCGGGAACTTCTCCGGCATCTGGCGCAGCACGCCCGAGCGCTGCGAGTGGGAGCAGCCCGACCCCGCGGTGACCGACGTGTTCACCATCGACCTCGACGTGCGCCCGAGCGAGCCGGGCACGGTCTTCGCGCTCATCACGAGCGGGATCGACAGCGACCAGCTCTTCCGCAGCGACGACATGGGGCGGAGCTGGAGCGAGGTCAGCACGCTCCAGGAGCTGGTGCTGATGGAGCGGGTGCGGCTCGCGCCCAGCGACCCGACGCGCGTCTACCTCAGCGGCGCCATCCCCAACGACCCGGAGTCGATGGGGCGGCGCGCCTTCTTCTTCCGCTCGGACGACGCGGGCGAGACGTTCACCGAGACGGAGCTGCCGCTGCTCGACGGAGAGCGGAACGCGCACCTCCTCGCGGTCGACCCCAGCGACCCCGATCGAGCGCTGGTGCACATGACCCGCCGCGCGACCGACGATCGGCCGCAGCGGCTGCTGCTGACGGAGGACGGCGGGGCGACGTTCAGGCTGGTCATGGAGGCGCTGGAGCTGAGCGGCGCGGCGTTCTCCCCCGACGGGAGCCAGGCGTGGGCGACGGCGCGCACGACCGACGGGCTCTTCCGCTCGGACGACGGCGGGGCGACGTTCACCCAGCTCACGGGAGGCAACTTCCCGTGCGTGGGCCATGACGGGACGCGGCTCTGGATGTGCGTCGACGAGCTGCGCGACGACTACGCGATGGCGCGGACGGAGACGGGGGACACGATCGACCGTGTCCTGGTCTTCGACATGATCCGTCAGCTGCCGGACTGCCCTCGCTGCAGCCAGGTCGGCTACGTCTGCCCGGAGTGGTTCCCCGACCTCGCTTACGACCTGCGGCTCGACGGTGTGACGGCGCCGGACGGCGGGATGACGGGCGCGCCGCGCGACGCCTCGGTGCCGCTGGCGTGCACGGACGGGGGCGAGCCCGAGCCGCCGGTGACCGAGGGCTGCGCGTGTCGCGCGGGGGGCGGCAAATCGTCGCACCCGGCGTGGCTTTTCGGCGTATTTCTGGCGAGTTCTCTCTTGTGGAGGCGCCGTGTGCCCGGCTCGGGTGGAACGAGGCGCCAGACGGCCTCATCCTCCGAGCCATGCGACTGCTGAATGGCTTGCTCCTCGCCGCGCTCCTCTCGGGCTGTGGCGCCGATCGAGAGGTGACCGTGCGCTTCGACGCGCTCGTCGGGGACGCGCCCGCGCGCTGCGGCGACACCTACGACGGCGTCGGGACCACGGGCACGACGCTGACCATGGGTGACCTCCGCTTCTACGTGCACGACGTGCGCTTCTTGACCGCCGACGGCGGCGAGGTGCCGATGACGCTGGACGAGACGAGCGACTTCCAGGACGGCGCGGTGGCGCTCCTCGACTTCGAGGACAAGTCCGACACGTTTTGCTCGATGGGCACGGAGGCGACGAACACCGCGCTCGTCGGGACGGTGCCGGACGGCGTCGAGATCATCGGCGTGCGCTTCACGCTCGGCGTCCCGCGGGACCGCAACCACGAGGACGTGACCTTCGCCCCGGCGCCTCTCAACCAGGGCTCGATGTACTGGGGCTGGAACGGCGGCTACAAGTTCTTCCGCCTCGACGGCGCGACGACCGGCCTCGCCGAGGGCTTCTTCGTGCACCTGGGCGACACCGCCTGCGAGGGCGACGGCCGCGGCAACATCACGGGCTGCGCGCAGGACAACCGGGCGGAGATCACCCTGATGGGCTTCGACCCGGACACGCAGAGCGTGGCGGTGGACGTGGGCGCGCTCCTCTCCGAGAACGACATGGACACGAACGGCGGCGGCCCGCCGGGCTGCATGAGCGGCTTCGACGATCCCGACTGCGCGACGATGTTCGGCGGCTTCGGGCTGCCCTTCGACGGCGCGCCGGGCGGCGCCCAGCGCCTCTTCCGCGTGCGGTGATGCGTCGTCTCTGGCCCATCGTGCTGCTCCTCGCGGGAGGCTGCGACCTCTCGGGCGGGGGGACGTACGACTGGGATCTGCCGCCCGGCTTCCCCGAGCCGCAGGTCCCGGCCGACAACCCGATGAGCGAACAGAAGGTCGAGCTGGGTCGCCACCTGTTCTACGACCCGCGGCTGAGCGGCAACGAGACGCAGAGCTGCGCGAGCTGCCACGCGCAGGGCCTCGCCTTCACCGATGGGCTGGGGGTCAGCGCGGGCTCGACGGGTGAGATGACGCCGCGCGGCTCGATGAGCCTGACGAACGTCGCCTACAACTCGCGGCAGACCTGGGCGAACCCCATCCTCGTGCACCTCGAGGACCAGGCGTTGACGCCGATGTTCGGAGAGGACCCGGTCGAGCTGGGCACCAACGAAGAGGACATGCTCGCGCGGCTCGCCGCCGACCCCGCCTACCCGGAGATGTTCGCCGACGCCTTCCCGGGCGAGGCCGAGCCGATCACCACGGGCAACGTCGTGCGCGCGATCGCGAGCTTCGAGCGGACGATGATCAGCGGCGACAGCGCCTTCGACCGCTACACCTACCAGGGCGACGACGAGGCGATGAGCGAGTCGGCGCGGCGCGGGCTGGAGCTCTTCTTCAGCGAGCGGCTGGAGTGCTTCCACTGCCACGGCGGCTTCAACTTCACCGACGGCGTGACGCACTCGGGGACGATCGAGCCCGAGGTCGGCTTCCACAACACGGGGCTCTACAACATCGACGGTCGCGGCGGGTACCCGGAGCCGAACCGCGGGCTGTACGAGCACACGGGCGACCGACGCGACATGGGCCTCTTCCGCGCGCCGACGCTGCGCAACATCGAGGTGACCGCGCCGTACATGCACGACGGCTCGATCGCGACCCTGGACGAGGTGCTCGACCACTACGCGGCCGGGGGGCGCACCATCGAGGACGGGCCGAACGCGGGGGTGGGCAGCGAGAGCCCGCTCAAGAACCTCTTCATCCACGGCTTCGAGCTGAGCGAGCAGGAGCGGGCCGACGTGCTCGCGCTGCTGCGGAGCCTGACCGACGAGACCTTCCTGAACGACCCGCGCTTCGCCGATCCGTTCGCCGAGTGAGCCCGCGGGCAGGTAAGCTGCCCGGGTGCTGCGGCTCCTCCTCGTCTCTTGCTTCCTCCTCGCGGGCTGCGCGCTCGACCGGGGCGGGCTCCGCGTGCGGGACGGCGCGGTGGGGATGGATGCGCGCGTCGACGCGAGCGTGGGCTGCTCGCCCGCGTGTGGTCCGTCGGAGGTCTGCGAGGGCGGCGAGTGCGTGTGCGCGCCCGGCGCGTGTTGCCCGGCGTGCGGTCCGTCGGAGCGCTGTGACGAGGGGCGCTGCGTGTGTCCCGAGGGCGCGTGCTGCCCTGGGTGCGAGGGGCTCGAGACGTGCGTGGGCGGGGCGTGCGTGCCGCGCGAGGACTGCGGCGCGGAGACGCAGCCCTGCTGTGAGGGCGCGTGTCGTGAGGGCAGCGTCTGCGCGGCTGAGATGTGTGTGGCGTGCGGCGGCGAAGGCTCGCCTTGCTGCGAGGGCGCGCTGTGTGGAGAGGGATCCGTCTGCGTGGGTGGGACGTGCGCGAGCTGCGGCGCGCTGGGCGAGTCTTGCTGTGGAGACGGCGGCTGCGACGCGGGGGCGGTGTGCGCGGAGGGCGCGTGCGTCGCGTGCGGGGGCGACGGGGAGCCTTGCTGCGCGGGGGACAGCTGCGCGGACGCGGACCTGACGTGTGCGGCGGGGACCTGCCAGGACTGCGGGCAGCGCAACGAGACGTGCTGCCCCTCGGCGGCGTGCGTGGAGCCGGCGCTCGTGTGTGACCCGGGCAGCTTCTGCCGCGACTGCGGTGGGCGTGACGAGCGCTGCTGCGGCGGCGACGTCTGCGAGGCGGGTCACGTCTGCGACGCGGTCAGCTTCTGCCGGGTGTGCGGCGCGAACGGGCAGCGGTGCTGCGCGGGCGGCATGTGCGGCGCGGGCGAGGTCTGCGACCCGGCCGACTTCTGCCGCGACTGCGGCGGCAACGGCCAGCGCTGCTGCGCGGGGGACGCGTGTGACCCGGGGCGCGTCTGTGATGGCTCGGGCTTCTGTCGCGACTGCGGGGGCAACGGCCAGCGCTGCTGCGCGGGCGGCGCGTGTGACAGCGGCCGCGTCTGCGACGGATCGAGCTTCTGCCGCGACTGCGGCGGGAACGGTCAGCTCTGCTGCGCCGGCAGCGTCTGCCCGGCGGGCCGCGTGTGCGACCCGATCGACCGCTGCCGGGACTGCGGCGGCACGGGCCAGCTCTGCTGCAGCGGCAACACCTGCGACGGCTCCCGCGTCTGCGTCGCCGGCTTCTGCACGTCCTGACCCCCGCAGCTGGAGACACAGGGACGGTGTTTACTTGTTGACTTGATACATACCAGGTTGCGGACCCACACCTGGTGGTACGCAAAGTTTCCGAGCACAAGTCAACAAGTAAACACCGTCCCCTGTCCCCGGGGAGGGTGTCACTTGCTGCGGACTAGGTGGCCGGGGCGGGCTTGGGTGAGGCGGCCGTTCTCGGCGATGACCTGGCCGCTGACGAGGGTGGCGATGTAGCCGTCGGCGCGCTGCATGAGGCGGCGACCGCCGGCGGGGAGGTCCTGCTGGAGCTCGGGGCGGCGGAGCTTCAGGGCCTCGAGGTCGATGAGGTTGAGGTCCGCCTTCTGGCCCGGGGCGAGGACGCCGCGGTCGGTCAGGCCGATGTAACGCGCGGTGTCGTGCGATTGCATCTGGATGGCGCGCTCGAGGGAGATGCGGCCGCGCTCGCGGTCACGGGTCCAGTGGGTGAGCAGGAAGGTGGGGAAGCTGGCGTCGCAGATGGTGCCGACGTGCGCACCCCCATCACTCAGCCCCGGCAGCGCGAGAGGATGCGTCAGCATCTCGTGCACGGCGTCGAGGTTCATGCCCGAGTAGTTGTAGACGGGGAAGTAGAGCAGCGCCTTGCCGTCGTCCTCGAGCATGGCGTCGTAGATGACGCTCAGGACGGGCACGCCCTGACGCATGGCCTCGGCCGCGAAGCTGTCCTGCACGGTCGGCTCGTAGTTGGGCTCCTCGCCGAGGCGGAACAGACGCATGGCGACCATGTCGAGGTTCGCGAGGAAGAAGTCCGCCAGCGGCGGCAGCTTGCTCCCGTCACCCGCGACGGGCTCGGACTTCTCCTCGATCATCTTCGCCTTCAAGGACGGCTCGCGCATGGCCTTGACGATCTCGTCGTGCGGCAGGTGGCTGATGGCCTTGAAGCTCGGGAAGCCCATGAAGGGGTGGAAGGTGGCCTGCAGACCCAGCAAGACGCCGATGCCGCGCGGCGCGACCTGGCAGCGGACGTCGAAGCCGCGCGCGACCTGGTCCTCGGCCGCCTTCAAGATGCGCTTCCACTGCTTGCTCGAGTGATCGCGCTGCATGGTCGAGATGCTCATCGGGCGCCCGCCCGCGGCCTCGAGCATGGCGATGAGCACGCCCATCTCGCGCTCGAAGTGCTCGTCGCCGTGCATGACGTCGAAGTCGCTGACGGCCTGGAGCACGCCGTGGTCCAGCCCGACGAAGGCCTTCGCGATCCCCGCGAGCTCCTCCGCCGCCGCCTCGCTCGCCGGCGTCCAGTCCCCCTTCGCGCTCCGGTGGTTGTCGCTCCGCCCGGTGCTGAAGCCGACCGCGCCCGCCTCGAGCGCGCGCCGCAGCAAGGTCCGCATCTCTGCGATGTCGTCGTCGGTGGCCCGCTCGTCCGCCACGGCGCGCTCGCCCATCACGTACACCCGCAAGGCGTCATGCGGCACGTGACAGAGGAAGTCGATCGTGTGCGGCATGCGGTCGAGCACGTCCATGTACTCGGGGAAGGTCTCCCAGCCCCAGGTGATGCCTTCGCTGAGCGCGCTGCCGGGGATATCCTCGACGCCCTCCATCAGCTCGATGAGCTTCTCGTGATCGGTCGGACGCACCGGCGCGAAGCCGACCCCGCAGCTCCCCATCGCGGCGGTGGTCACGCCGTGAATGGAGGACGGGGCCAGCTCCTCGTCCCACGAGATCTGGCCGTCGTAGTGGGTGTGGATGTCGACGAACCCCGGCGTGACGATGGCGCCGCTCGCGTCGAGCGTGCGATCGGCCGCGTCGGGCGCCTCGCCCACGGCGACGATCTTGCCGTCCTTGATGCCGATGTCTCCGGTGAACCGGTCCTTGCCGGTGCCGTCGACGATGGTGCCGTTCTCGATCTTCAGGTCGTACATGCGGATCCCCTCACCGGATGAGCAACGAAATGGCGGCTGCGATGAGCAGCGAAAAGATGGCGAGCTCGAAGCGACGCTGGTCGACGCGGTGGTGCACCCACTCCCCGAGCGCGACGCCCAGCGGGACGGCGGGCAAGAGCACGAGCAGGTCCAGCCCGACCGCCGGCGCGTAGCGCCCCTCGATCGAGAAGCCGATCAGCAGGCCCGCGTTCAAGACGAGCCAGACGGCCGAGAGCGTGCTGCGGAAGGCGTGCTTCGAGAGCGACTCACGCCCGAGCGCGTAGACGAGCATCGGGCCGCCGGTCGCGTAGATGCCGTGGATGATGCCGGCGCCGAACATCGCGGCGACGCTGGCCGCGGCGGGCATCGGCCGCGCGACGCGCTTCGGGTCCGCGCTCGCCCGCACACGCAGCCAGAGCTCCCGCGCGGCGAGCACGAGCACCATCACCGCGAAGCCATAGCGGAGCCACACGCTCTCGGTGCCCGCGAAGGCGGAGAAGCCGAGCGCCATGCCCAGCCCCATCAGCGGCAAGATGCGCCGCAGCAAGAGGCGCCAGGCGATCCCGTCGCGGTGACGCCAGACGATGTAGCCGGTCTGCACCATCGAGATCGGCACGGCCAGCGTCACGATCTCGCGGATGCCCAGCAGGTGCGCGCCGAAGGTGACGGCGAGCAGCATGCTCCCGAAGCCGGTCACGGTCTGCACCGCGTACGACAGGAAGATCACGGCCGCGAAGCCGAGCAGCGCGGGCTCGACGCTCATGACGGCTCCGAGGCGGGCAGGAGCGCCCTCCGGATCACGGTGCGCACGGTCTCGCGCGCGGCCTCGTCCTCGATGTCGTCGGGAAACGGGTCCCAGAAGCGGTGCACCGCGAACCAGCTCGCGGTCTCGGTCACGAAGCGCGCGGCGGCCACGGGGTCGGGCATCGGGCGCAGGTGACCCTCGGCGGAGCGGCGGGCGAGCCACTTCGCGATCCGCTCGTTCAACGCACCGCGCGCGCGGCGATACCAGAGCTCCCCGAGCTCCGGCAGATCGTGCGCCGAGGTGCCGATGAGCTTGATGGCGGTGCGGTTGTCGGCCAGCGCGGCGTAGACCTCGTCCACCACCGCGCTCAGCTCCGCCGCCATGTCCTTCGGTCCGCCGCGTCGCTCCGCCTCGCTCAGCGCGTCGAAGCGCGCGCGCTCCGCCATCCGCTCCCGCACGTAGCTGACGGTCGCCCCGGGCGCGGGCGTCGGCACGGGGAGCGGCGGCTCGGGCAGCTCACGGTCCGCGTGACGCAGCGCGAGATCGAAGAGGGCCTCCTTGGACTCCACGTAGAGGTAGAGCGTGCCCTTGGCGACCCCCATCGCCTTGGCGACGTCCCCGATCTGCGTGCGCCGGAAGCCCCCGGACTCGATGAA
Organism: Sandaracinaceae bacterium; assembly: GCA_040218145.1. Taxonomy (GTDB): domain Bacteria; phylum Myxococcota_A; class Polyangia; order Polyangiales; family Sandaracinaceae; genus JAVJQK01. The sequence continues at coordinate 47,482 of JAVJQK010000122.1, forward strand.
GACGCGCGTCGCCGCCTCCACGAGCTGCGGGAACCTCTCCTCGGGACGTCGTCGAGCCACGCAGCGTTTATAACTGACCAGTTCAGTCAGTCAAGCGGGAAAAGGTGCGGCCAGGGCCGATCGGGCGTACGTCCAGGGCCGTGGACGCCCTCCCCGAGACCGTGCGCGAGGTCCGCGCGACGCCCGTGTTCGACGAGATCACCCTCCCGAAGGGGCTCCGCCAGAGCCACCGGACGCGGGCTGACACGTGGGGCCGCATCGAGGTGCTCGAGGGGCGCCTGCGCTACGTGATCCTCGAGCCCGAGCGCGAGGAGCACGAGCTGACCCCGGGCGCCCCGGGCGTCATCACCCCGGGCGCCGCGCACGAGGTGGAGCCGCTCGGCCCGGTGCGCTTTCGCGTGGTCTTCCTCCGCGCGGAGTGAGCGCTTCGGCCCCTTGCATCTCGGCGTCCCGCGCCGATTTACCGGGAGATGGGGGCGCGACCGGCCAGGAAGCGGAGCGGGGTGGCGATCGCGTGCGCGGTCGTCGCCATCGCGGTGGTGTGCGGGGTCACCGCGCACACGTTCCACACCGAGAGCGAGCTGCACGAGGCCACGCTCGACTTGCTGGAGCCGCTGCGGAGCGGGGACGTCGACGCCGCCTACGCCGCCCTCTCGACCGATCGACGCGCGGCGCTCTCCCGCGACTCGTTCGCCGCGCTCGCCGAGCACCCGGCGCTCCGGAGCGACGGCATCGCGCTCGGACGGGTGAGGACCCAGCGCGACGACGCCGAGGCCTGCGTCCGCGGCTCCTCCTCGGTGGACGGGGAGGCGTGGGCGCTGGAGCTGCACCTTCGCAAGGAGGTCACGGGGTGGCGGGTGCACTCGCTGGCCGTCCAGCCGCCCGCCTCGCAGCGGCTCGCCGTGCTCCTCGAGGAGTGCGGAGAGGTGCCCGCGGGTCCTCACACGGGTCCGCGCCCTCAGCGGCTGACGCCGCGACTCGACTGAATCAGCTGCTGCCGAGACGGCGCAGGAGATCCGCGGGGTGCTCGAGCACCCACACCTCCGCCCCGCGCTCGGCGGCCCCGAGCCTGGCGGCGATCTGCGCGCGGTCGGCCTCGGCCCTCGCCCAGAGCGCGGCGCCCGCGACGAGCCCGGCCGCGTGGGCCGCCTCGACGTCCATCGGGGTGTCGCCGACGTAGACGCCGGGCTCGCCGTCGGTCCCCATCTCCCGCAGCGCCTTGCGGATGCCGCCGGGGTCGGGCTTGGGCTGCGGCACGTCCTCCTCGAGCACGATCACCTCGAAGCCCTCCAGCCGGGCGTGGCGCACGGTGGAGGCGTAGGCACGGCGGCTCTTCCCGGTCACGATCCCCATGCGCACGCCCTCGCCCCGGAGCGCGTCGAGCATCTCGGGCACGCCCTCGAAGAAGCCGCCCAGGAGCTCCTCCGCGAGCGCGTCGTAGGCGGCGACCACGGCGTCGTGGATGAGGGCGCCCTGTCGCTCGCCGTACCAGTCGACGAGGAAGCTCCGCTCGGACGCGGGCTTGCGGCGGAGCATCTCTTCCCAGGTCGGAGGCGCCTCGAGCACCTCGGCGAACCCGCGCCGATAGCTCTCGGCGTAGAGCGCGCCGGTGTCGAGGAGGGTGCCGTCGAGGTCGAAGAGGACGAGCTTCATGCGGCGGTGATGGCCTGGAGCTTCGCGAGGATGAGGTCGAGCGCGACCTTGTTCCGCCCGCCCTCGGGGATGATGAGGTCGGCGTAGGACTTGGAGGGCTCGACGAACTGCAGGTGCATCGGGCGCACCGTCGCGTAGTACTGCTCGCGGACCGACTCGAAGGTGCGGCCGCGCTTCTCGATGTCGCGGCGAATGCGCCGGAAGACGCGGATGTCCGAGGGCGTGTCGACGAAGAGCTTGAGGTCGAGCTGCTGCCGGAGGCGGCGCTCCACGAAGACGAGGATGCCCTCGACCACGATGACCTCGCGCGGCTCGATGCGCCGGGTCTCCTCGGCGCGGCGGTGCGTCTTGAAGTCGTAGACCGGCGTGTCGACCGTCTCGCCCTTCTTCAGGCGCTCGAGGTGGGCGACCAGGAGGTCGGTCTCGAGCGACTCCGGGTGGTCGAAGTTGAGCTCGCAGCGGTCCTCGTACGAGAGGTCGGGTCGATCACGGTAGTAGTGATCGTGCTGGATGATCGCGACGTTCTCCGGCGCGAGGGACGCCACGATCGTCTCGGCCACCGTCGTCTTGCCCGAACCGGTCCCACCGGCGACTCCGACCACGTACGCCACGGGGACCTCCTTAGCACGGGGGGAGAAAAAATCTGCCGCTCATCCGCAACCGCCGCCCGCGGGTGCAGATAGAATGCCTCGTGCGCTTCTCCCTCACCGCTCTGGCGCTCCTCGTGCTCGCCCCCGTCGGCGCGGCCGCGCAAGGGGCGCCGCTCGGCGCCGACCGCATCTTCCAGGGCAGGAGCGCGCCGCAGGACTGCTGGGGACGCCCCTGCCCCGAGCCACGGAGCGACGTGCGCTTCGGCCGCCGCCCCGCGGGCGCGCTGTTCACGTGGGAACGCATCCATGTCCCCGACTGGAGCCCGTCGCGCAGCGTCCAGCGCGCGCCAACCGCCCGCTCCGGCCGCGCTCCCTCGAGCCCGGGCGCCTTCCACCTGGTCTACCTCGGCGCGCTCGATGGCGAGGGCGACGTGCACGGGCTCGGCGTCCGCGGCGCCCTGATGCTCCACGACGTCATCGCGCTCGAGCTGAGCGCGGCCGGGCTCGGAGGCAACCAGTCGGACGGCAGCGCCCGCCTCGAGATCCCGGTGATGGCCGGCTTGCGCGTGCAGGTGCCCGTCCGTGTCCCGCTGGCCCGCTTCTACGGCGTGGCCGCCACCGGCGTCATGCTGCGCACCACCCCGCACCGCGCCGACCCGGATCCGATCGCGGTCTTCCCGCTCCAGATCGGCGCGGGCATGGAGATCGGCTTCCCGATCGCCCCGCGCCTCGCGGTCGGGGTCGTCTTCGACGTGCGCCTCGACGTGCGCGTGCCCATCGGGGAGCTCCCCGCCTCGGCCGGCCCCGCGTGGAGCGGGGGCCTCGCCGTCAGCTGGTACTGACGCTTCAGGCGGCCTCCCGGTGCTCCACCTCGAGCGGCATCGCGTCGAGCAGCTCGGCGTAGCGGGCGAGCAGCTCCTCGCGTGAGTTTGCGCCCAGGTACACGCAGGCGAGGATGTAACTGTAGCTGTCCTGGTCGACAAGCTCGCTCAGCCGCTCGCCCTCCTCCACCTCGACCTCGATGAAGGCGTCGAAGCGCCGCTCGAGCGCCGCCACCTCCTCTTCCGTGGGCACGCGGCGAACGACTCCGTCCCGGCGCACGCGGTGGAGCAGCTTGGCGGCCAGCGCCTTCTCACCGGCGCCGGGCTCGAAGCGCGGCGCGATGCCCAGCGCGACGTCGATCGCGACCTCGTGCACCGTCTGACCGTCGACCATCATCGCCAGCGGCGCGTGCGACTGCGAGATGCGCGGGTTGATCTCGATCAGGCGGAGCGCGTCCGTCTCCGGGTCCCAGAAGAACTCTGCGTTGAAGCAGCCGTCGTCGTATCCGACCTCGCGCAGGACCGCGCTCGTCATCGCCTCCATTCGACGGTGGATGCGCGCGGGCTGGCTCGAGGGCCACTCGAACCGCGTGAAGACCTCGTCCTCGCGGATCATGTCCATCGTCGCGTGGAACGCGATCTCCCCGCGAAAGACCCTCCCCTCGTGCGCGATCTCGAGGCCGCCCAGATACTCCTCGGCGATGCAGTAGCGCCCGCCGATGTCACGGAACCGGGCGCTCACGCCCGCCTCCTCCACGAGCTGGTCGAAGGGCTCCGCGATGCGCGGGATCTCGGCGCGGATCTCCTCGAGCGCGCGCTCGAAGTCCAGGCGCGACTCGATCCGAAACCCGAGCTGCGAGCTGAACGCCTTCACCGGCTTCAGCCAGAAGGGGTACGGCAGCTCGGTGTTGCGCGCCGCGTCCGGGTCGAACGGGTCCACCAGCGCGAAGCGCGGCGTCTCGTCGCCGAGCGCGCGTCTCTGCGCGACGCGGCTCCAGTACTTGTGGCCGCACTGCACGACGGAGTCGACGCTCGGCGCGCGGCAGCCGCGCTCGCGCGAGAGCATCGGCGCGAGCAGCGTGGTCGGGAAATCCCAGTGCGCGATGATCGCGTCGACGCGGCCCCCGAAGGCGTCGAGCTGCGCGCGCGCCTTGTCGACGACGCGCCCGATGTGGAGCTCCTCGACGTGCACCACGTCCGCGAAGTCGAGGAGCGGGATGAGATGGAAGCGCTCCCCGACCCCGCGGACCGTCTTCAGCTCCTCGAAGTGGAGCTTGGTCGGGGCGATGACGAAGACGTTTCTGGGCTCACGCGTGCTGGTCAATGGTCGTTCCTCCGGGGAGAGAAAGAGCAAAGACCGCTCCGTCCCGCGCGCTCCCCGACGACCGGGCCATCACCGCGTCGAGGAGACCCGGGAGGGCGATCTGCCACGGACCGATGACCACGCGTCCGAACAGCTCCTGGACAGGCGCGCCGCCTCGGCGCAGAGCCGAAAAGCACCACGAAACCGAGGGCTCGCGAGGCCAATCGTGACGACGTGGCGCAAAGTGCGGCCTGCGTGGTGCGATCGTGCACCGCGGTCGGGGGTGCGGCCGGCGGCATGGGGATTGCGCAAAGAGCGTGCATGTCCCGCCTCCGATTGTCGCTCCTCGCCCTCCTCGTCGCCGCCTGCGCGAGCCCCTCGCCGAGCGTGTCCACGCTGCAGGAGGCCGCCGCGCAGGGCGAGGCGCGCTTCGGCGTCCCGGCCGCGCTGACCCTCGCGGTCGCGTGGACGGAGACGCGCTGGCAGATGCCCGAGGGGGACCACGACGCGCACGCCCACATGCCGGCCCAGGTGGGCGTCGGCGGCCTGCGCCCGTGGATCGCGCCGATGGACGCGCTGGCGGCCGACCTGGGGGTGAGCCCCGAGACGCTCGAGGAGGATCCGGCGCTCTCGCTCCTGGCCACCGCGGCTCTGCTGCGGCGCCTCGCCGACGCGCGCGGCGTGGACTCGCTCGAGCCGGGCGACTGGCACGAGGTGCTCGCCGACTACGCGGGCCTCGAGGGCGAGGACGTGCGCGAGAGCTACGCGTCCGACGTGTTCGCCTGGATGCGCCGCGGCGTCTCGGCCACCGGCCCCGGCGGCGACGAGGTGCTGCTGCGCTCGAGCGAGGTCGCAATGCCCGACGGAGTCTCCGCCGTCCGCGCGTACAGCCACGCGGAGTACCCCGGCGCGCGCTGGGTCGCGGCGCACTCGTCGAACTACTCGAACCGCACCGCGAGCATCGACCGCATCATCATCCACACCACCCAGGGCTCGTACGCGGGCGCGATCAGCTGGTTCCAGAACCCGAGCGCGAACGTCTCGGCGCACTTCGTGATCCGCTCGAGCGACGGCGCGATCACCCAGATGGTGCACGAGCGCGACAAGGGCTGGCACGTCGGCAACTGGAACAGCCGCTCCATCGGCATCGAGCACGAGGGCTACGTGGCCGACCCGGGCCGCTGGTACACCGACGCGATGTACCGCTCGAGCGCCGCGCTCGTCCGGCACCTCTGCGGGAAGTACGGCATCCCGATGGATCGCGCGCACATCGTCGGCCACTCCGAGGCGCCGGGCGCGACGCACACCGACCCCGGGAGCGGCTGGAACTGGAGCCGCTTCATGGACCTGGTCCGCGGCGTGCCCGAGGCGCCGCCCTTCGCCGCGAGCGCGGGCGCGCAGGACGCCCCGGCGGAGATGGTGTCCGGCGAGCGCGCCGTCGCGTGGGTGGAGTATCGCAACGATGGATCACGCGAGTGGTCGCTCGACCGCACCCGGCTCGGGACCAGCTCGCCGCAGGATCACGCGAGCCCGTTCTTCGACGTGGAGAACTGGATCAACGACCACCGCGCGACGCCTCCCGATCACAGCGGCTACGGGCACGGCGACGTGGGCCGCTTCACCTTCATGATCACGGCCCCCGAGGTCGGCGAGGAGACGGTCGTCACCGACACGTTCCGGCTCGTGCAGGAGGGCACGACGTGGTTCGGCGACGAGGTGACGCTCTCGGTCCGCGTGCGGCCCTCGACCCCGCCCGAGCCCCCCACGCCGGCCGATGAAGACGGCGACGGATCCCCGGCCGACGCGGACTGCGACGACGGCGACCCGAGCCGCTACCCGGGCGCGATGGACGTCTGCGGCGACGGGATCGATTCGGACTGCGACGGCGCCGACCCGGTGTGCATGGAGCCGCCCGCGACCGAGCCGCCTCGCTTCGAGCCGCCCGGCGAGCCGGTCGACGTCGAGCGTCCCACCGAGCTCCACGGGAGCTGCAGCGTCGGCGCGGGCGCGTCGTCCGCCACCTCCCCGATCCTGCTCGTGCTCGGCCTGCTGCCGCTGCTGCGCCGCCTTCAGGGGCTGCGGGTCTCGCAGACGTAGGGGAGCCCGTCGCTGCACGGGTGATCGGCCCACTGTCCGTCCGAGAGATCGCCGTCCATCTGCGAGCAGTCCTGGCTACCGACGTCCTCGGGCACGCCGCCGCGCCAGTTCGTGAAGCCGCGCGCCGTCCCGCCCGACCAGATCACCGTGCCGTCCACCCACTCGTACCGGGCCTCCATGCCCATGTCGTGCAGGCCGATCCATGTGTCGTCGCGGGAGGTGTTCATCCAGACCCAGCGGTCCTCCGCCGAGTCGTTCAAGATCGCGAGGTCGTAGCCGCGCGCCATGCACCAGGCGCGCGCGGCGCTCCAGTTGCGGTCCATGTCGTTGCAGAAGAGGTAGTGATGGCCTCCGCGGCTGAGCGCGCGGCAGCCGCACACGCCGTCCTCGTCGACCTGGCCGTCGCAGTCCTCGTCCGTCGCGTCGCAGGTCTCGGGCAGACACACGCCAGTGTCCGGCAAGCCCGTGTCGGGCAGGCCCGTGTCCGCAGCACCCGTGTCGCGAACGCCAGCGTCGGACGGCGCCGCGTCCCGGAGGCCGGCGTCCATTCGCCCTGCGTCGACGGACGTCGTCGCGTCGGCGAGCGACCCATCCCGCGTCGGCGTCTCGGCGTCGCGGCCAGGCTCGCCGGGCGTCCTCAGCCCGGAGCGGTCGAGCGAGCACCCCGTGACCAGAACGACGAAGATCACGACCCAGCGAGTCATCTCCCTGAGCGTATCCCGCGCTGAAGTGAGGGTGTAGCCAGGTAGGCGTCGAGGGTGGCGTGCATGTGCAGGATGGCGCGCTCGTGCCGCCCGAGGCGAGGGCCCTCGAACCCAGGAGATCGCATGCCTGCTTGCACCGCGATCACCTGCGCGAGATCGTCCTCGGTCACCCGTCCGGTGCCGCCCTCGTCCGAGGGTCGCGCGTGGGTGGAGATCCTCGGAGTCGGACGCGGCTCGCCGGCTCCGATCCGCGTGAAGGTGAGCTGGTCGAACGACGTGCGCTCGGGGTCCGTGGGGTGCGGGCGGTGCCGGTGCAGCATCGCGGACATCGGATAGACGTTGAGCGTCTGGCTCGGGAAGAGGAACCAGCTCCGCCCCATGGTCAGCGCCGCGTCGGAGAGCGTGGTCAGGCCTCGCGCGCGGAGCGCCTCGCGGAGGAGCGCGGGCCCGCGGCGGGCGTCCCCCTCGAGCCTCGCGGGGTCCGCGCCGTTGCTCTTCAGCAGCTCTTCGAGCGCCTCGGTCACCTCCGTCGGCGACACGTGCGGGCCCGGGCGCCCGAGCTCGAACGTCTGCTCCGCGTGCGGGCCGTGGAGGGTCGTCACGACGGTCGTCTCGTCGACGCTCCCCAGCAGGTACGGATGCACCGCCGGCACGTGGTAGGCCTCGTTGAAGAGGTCGGCGACCGTCTTCCAGTTGCAGGGCAGCTCGAAGGTCTTCTGATCGACGAGCGCGTAGTCGGCGAGATCGTAGGGCGCGAGCGCGTCGGTCGCGGGCGCGAGCCACTCCGCGAGCGTCTGCTCGGGCTGGCCGAGGTGCACGAAGACCTGGCCGTTCCACGACGCGCAGGCGAGCGCGGACAGGCGGACGTCACCCTCGGCCAGCGCCCCGAACGAGGCGCGCTCCGGGACGCGCGCGAGGCCTCCGTCGAGATTCCATTGCCAGTGGTGCAGAGGGCAACGAAGCGTGCGGAGCTCTCCCGACGCGTCGTCGACGAGCCGCCGCCCACGGTGCTGGCAGACGTTGTGGAACGCGCGGACCTCGCCGTCGTCGCCGCAGATCACCAGGACCTCGGTCGCGCCGCCGAGCCGCACCGTGACGAACTGACCGGGGCGCGCCACCAGGTCCGCCGCCGCCGCGTGCAGCCACACGCGCGGCCAGAGCTTCGACCGCTCCGCCGCGGCGATCTCGGGCGACAGGTAAGCGGCCTTGGACACCAGTCCGACCTCGGGCGTGGGAGGGCGCATGGGCAGACGCTACCCGATCGGCGCCGCTCGCGATCGCGCTCGAAGGCGTTAGCGTGCGCGCATGAGCGAAGAGAACGAACAGGGCCGCTGGTTGCGCGAGACCGCGGATCAGGGCGAGACCGAGCGCGCGCTCGTGGTGGCCGCCATCGAGGCGGCGAGCGAGAAGGTGCGCGCCGAGCGGCAGGGCACGGAGACCCCGCCCGACGCGTGGGCGGACGCCGTCACGCGGTCCGCGTGGGCGCTGGTCTCGCGCATCTTCCCCCGCGGCGAGCAGCCCTGACGCGGCCGGGCCTTGCCTCCGGGCCCTGAATCGGTCACTCCAGGCACCACGTCTGGAGCGCGGCGCGCTCCGGGCGGGGGGAGAGGGGAAGCAAACGGCGGGACCACACTTGGCCCCGCGCTTGCTGGGCCCCGACGTACTGGGGTCATCATGAAGAGAGCTTTCTTCGCGCTGTGTGCGCTCATCACGGGGTGCGCGAGCGCGCCCGCCACGCCGCCGGTCTCGGCCACCTCGGCCGCTCGCTCGGAGACGGCCGCCGCGGTCGTGGCGATCGACGAAGAGGAGCGCGAGCAGCGCACGATGCGCATCGAGGGGCTCACCGGAAGCCTGCCGATGCAGGAGGTGCGGCGGGTCCTCGAGCCGCGCAGCCCCGTCTTCGCCGAGTGCTTCCTCGCGCGCTCGCGGCGTCTCTCGCAGCTCTCGGGCGGCGTGCGCCTCTTCATCCGGGTCGCCACCGACGGCAGCGTCGAGCGCGCCTTCCCGGAGGACTCGACCCTCGGCGACCGCGAGACCGAGCGCTGTCTGACCGACGTGGCCCGCGACACGCGCTTCCCGCGTCCGCGAGGCGGCGCGGCCGAGGTGCGCTGGCCGCTCCACATCGACCCGGCGGGCCGCCACCCGGAGACCTGGGACGAAGGCCGCGTGGCGCGCATCGTCGAGCGTCGCGGCGCCGACGCGATGGCGCAGTGCCTTCCCGCAGGACAGCACGGCGACTTCCAGGTGACCGCCTACGTGCGCGGCTCGGGCCGCGTGCTCGCGGCGGGCGTGGCGGTGACCGACGAGGCCCTCGTCGACGCGATCGACTGCGTCCACCACGCCGTCGGCCGCTGGCGCATGCCCCCCACCCGGCGCACCGCGAAGGTGACCTTCGTGATCCACGGCTGAGCGGTCTGCCTGCCCAGACCATTGGTCTGGCCAGCGCATCCACGGATGCAGAGACGAGGCCCCGGCTCGACGTGGTACGGCCGTTGCGGTCGGTCGTCGGGACATGACCACCCGACGCATCGCACTCGCCATCCTCGCCCTCGGCCTCTCGGCCTGCGCCTCCACCCTCGCGAGCGACGACGCCAGCCGCCCGACGGGCAGCTTCGACGGGGGGCCGGCGCCGGCCGTGATCGAGGTATGCGGAGACGGCATCGACGACGACGCGGACGGGCGGATCGACGAGGCGTGCGCCTGCGAGCCGGGCACGGAGCAGCCGTGCTGGCCCGGCGGGGTGGAGTCGCGGGGCGCGGGCGCCTGCGCCGATGGGGTCCAGGCCTGCGAAGGGGAAGGGACCGAGTTCGGGCTCTGGCGCGAGTGCGTCGCGGCGACGCTCCCGGCCGAAGAGCAGTGTGACGGAGCCGACCACGACTGCGACGGCGCCGTGGACGAGGGCTGCCCGTGCGAGGAGGGCGAGGTCCGAGGGTGCGAGGCGCAGGAGTTCCTCTCTCCCCCCTGCCGTGGAGGCGAGCAGGCGTGCGTCGGAGGGGTGTGGTCGGCGTGCGAGGGGGCGATCGGTCCCACCCCCGACGTGTGCGATGGAATCGACAACGACTGCGACGGAGTGCGGGACGAGGCCTGCTGCGTGCCGGCCGACGAGACCTGCAACGGCATCGATGACGACTGCGACGACGCGATCGACGAGGCGGCCTGCGCCTGCGAGGTGGGCACGCCTCATTGCGGGAGCGCGACGGATGTGGGCGCCGTGGCCTGGCAGAACGTCTTCGGGGAGATCGGGCGGCAGTGGCCTCCGGTGGCGGTCCGCGGCCCTGCGGGTGACCTCTTCGTCGCGGGCTCGTTCGAGACGCCGATGGACTTCGGCGCTGGCGAGGTGACGCCGAGCTCCGTCGACGGATATCTCGCGCGCTACTCCGCGAGCGGCGGACTCTCCTGGCTCGAGATCGCGTCGGGCGGCGGCCGGGACTCCTGGCGCGCGGTCGGCGCGTCCCGCTCGGGCGTCGCGGTCGCAGGTGCAAGCACGGGCTACACGCTCGACGGCGTGATGGTGCCGCCCGGGCGGATCACCGTCGCCTCGTTCGCGTCGGGCGGGAGCCTCCGCTGGTCGGCCAGCCCCGCGCACACGCCCCCCTCCGGCTCGGGGGTCTGGCAGGTGGCGAGCGTGGACGCCGTCGCGATCGACGACGCGGGGAACGTCTACGCGGGCGGCGCCTTCAACGGCAGCCTCGACTTCGGAGGGGGCGTGGAGCTCACGCGAGGCACGACCTCGGAGCCGTGGATCGCGAGCTTCGACTCGAGCGGCGCCGTGCGCTGGGCGCGCATGTTCGATGGCGCGGACGTGTCGATCCTCAACGGGGACGAGCGAACGCAAGACCTGGTCGTGCGCGACGGAGTCCTCTACGCGGTCGGGACGTTCGCGGGGAACACCGACTTCGGCGGGGGGACGCGCAACGGCGGGAGCGCGGGCACCGGCTTCGTCGTCGCGGTCGACGCCGCCTCCGGCGCCCATCGATGGGACCGCGCCCTGCGCGTCGCCCGGCCCGAGGTCGTGGCGATCCATCCGTGCGGCGACCTGCTGATCGGGGGCCAGTGCGGGGGGAGTGTCGATCTCGGGGGGATCACCATGGCCTGTCCGTCCTCGGCGAAGTCCATCGCGTTCGCGGCCGCGTACGCCCCGGACGGCACGCCGCGCTGGGGACGGAGCTTCCCGGCCGGCGGCGGCCACGCGGCGGGGCGCGTCACCGGGGTCGCTCTGGACGACTCCGGCACGGCGTATCTCGTCGGGCAGTTCTCTCGCTCGATCAGCATCGGCGGCGCCACCTACACGGCCGACGAGGCGGCCCCGTCGCGCGACCCGAGGCTGGGCTTCAGCGCCATCCTCTCGGGCGTCGACGGCGCCGTGCTCACCTCGCGGGTCTGGCGCGACGTCGACCAGCTGGAGAGCGTCGCCGTCTCACCGAGCGGCGAGATGATCTTCACCGGGTTGATGAACGCGACCGTGTCGCCGGACCTCGGCGGGTGCACGGGCTGCGCGGACACAGGTCAACACACGTTCCTCGCTCGCTTCGGCGTGTGCCGGTGACGACGCGCCAGGGGACGCCCCCTCGTTCACGTCCGGGAGGGCTACGCCTCGGGGAGGGCTACGCCTCGGGGACGCTCTTCGTCTTATCGTCATTCGGAAAAACCAAATCAATCCAGCCACTTCGAGCTATGACGATATGACGAAGAGCGTCCCCGCCTGCTGTTCTCAGAGGGACAGGCCCTCGAAGAGGGTCAGGGGAGGGCTACGCCTCGGGGACGCTGATCGTCTTATCGTCATTCGAAAAAACTCAATCAATCCAGCCACTTCGAGCTATGACGATATGACGAAGAGCGTCCCTCCTCTCGAGAACGCAGTTCTCAAGGCGTCGGCGAGAGGGACAGGCTCTCGAAGAGGGTGACGAACCGTCCGCGGTCGTCGTCAGCGGCGCGCTGGCCGTCGATGATCTCCGCGATGCGCTCGAGGTGCGCCGGGTCGCCGAAGGCGTTCTCCTTCAAGACCTCGGCGAAGGCGGCCATCGACGAGGCCCAGAGGAAGTCGGCGTCCGCCGTCGGGTCGAGCGGGGTGAGCAGCTCCTCCGGCGTGAGCGCGGCCCAGGTCTCGTGCGCGGGGTCCTCCGCGCTCGCGCCACGGTCCTTCCAGCGCACCCGCACCCTGACCAGCTCGCTCGGCTCGATGACACGGTCTCCCGCGATCGGCTCGCCCGATGTGACCTCGGGCGCGCCGTCCGGCGCCGGGATGCTCTGTCCGACGAGCACGACCTCGTAGAGCGCGGTGACCCGGAGGCCCGCGCCGACCTCGCCCGCGTCGACCACGTCGTCCCGGAAATCGTCGTCCGCGATGGCGCGGTTCTCGTAGCCGAGGAGGCGGTAGGCGAGCACATGCTCGGGGTTGAACTCGACCTGGAGCTTCATGTCCTGCGCCACGAAGTGCGCGGTGTGCAGGATGTCCTCGGAGCCGTAGCGGTGCGCGTGCTCCTCGCTCGTGATGACGCTGTAGACGCCGTTGCCCGAGTTGGAGATCCGCTCCATCATCGCGTCGTTCAGGTTGCCGCTGCCGAAGCCGAGCGCGGTCAGCGTGATGCCGGTCGTCCGCTTCTCCTCGATGAGCGCGACGAGCGCCTCGGTGTCACTGATACCGACGTTGAAGTCGCCATCCGTCATCAGCACGACGTGGTTGAAGCCCCCCTCGATGCGCGCGGCCTCGGCCTGCTCATAGGCGAGGTGGATGCCGCTCGCTCCGGCCGTGCTGCCTCTGGCGCTGAGGCCGTTCACGGCGCGCTCGATGGCGGCGCGGTCGCTGACCCGGGTGGGCGCGAGGCGAACCTCGGTGGACCCCGCGTAGGTGACGATGGAGACCGTGTCGGCCGTGGTGAGCTGATCGAGCGAGCTGAGGATCACCTCCTGCACGAGCGGGAGCTTGTCGGCGCCTTGCATGCTGCCCGAGCTGTCCACGAGGAAGACCAGGTTGGACGGAAGCTGCTCGAACTCGGGTGGGGTGGCCGCCTGGATGCCGACCCGCAGCTGCATGATGTCGGGCCGGAACGGGTGCTCGGCGCCACGCAGGTCGATGAGGAACGGCACGACCGCGTCGTGGGCGGGGGCCGGGTAGTCGTAGTCGAACGCGTTGACGTACTCCTCGAGCCGGACGCTGTCGGGCTGCGGCCTCGTGCCGCGCTGCGCGTCGCGGACGAAGATGTCGTAGCTCGCCGTGTCGACATCGGCGGCGAAGGTCGAGAACGGATCGTGGTCGGCGTGCACGAACGGGTTCGTGCCGACCGCCTCATAGGCGTCGCCCTCCGAGGTCGGGGTCTCGGCCTCGTCCATCGGCGGCGCCCCCCACGGGCCCGGCGCTGCGCCCGCATCGGAGCCGCCGTATCGCCCGGGGTCGGACCACTCGGCGGAGCCGCCCTCGAAGGCACAGCCCGTGAAGGCCCCGACGCCGAGCGACAAGATCAAGAGAGGGAGAGACCGCGTGATGGAAGTGCGCATGGCCGGCCACTACACAATCGGCGTGCCAGGTCGTCGCTTCGCCGAAAGGACCCGTCCGCTGTGACGGCCTGTGCCATTCGGCAGGCGCGGCCCGTGCGTCGAACACTCCCGCGTGGGCGCCGCCCGGGACGCTGTTCGTCATATCGTCATTCACGAAAGCACCATGCTTTCGAGCGGTTGCCTCGATGACGAAAAGACGATGAGCGTCCCGGGGGGATGGGACGCAACCTCTCGGCTCGAGCCGCGACAACCCAGCATGCCTCGACACAGACGCCTCTGGGTCCCGTCAGCGGGAGCACATACGATCTCTCGTTTCGTGGACCGCCGATACTACCTCGGCGACGATCAGGACCGCAGGTGCCTGTTCGACGCAATCGACAAGGCGAATGGACGGTGGGACTGGACCTGGCTCGCCTTCGCGATGATGTCGAGCCACGTCCACTACGGCCACGTCGCTGGCAGCTCCGACCCCGATCGGTTCTTTCGTTCTGCCCACACTCGGTACGCGCGGCAGTTCCACCGTCGCTCCGGAGGCACCACACTGGGCCCGGTCTTCGCGGACCGTCCGTCGCTCCATCCGGTGCGCGAGTCGATGCTGCCGCGCCTCGTCGCGTACCTGCATCGCAATCCGGATCGGGCCGGGGTCGTGACGCGTCCGAGCCACTCACGCTGGACGAGTCATCGCGCCTACCTTCGACTCGACCCGGCGCCGCCGTGGCTGGATGTGGAGTGGGCGCTGTCCCTCCTCGGTTTCGAAGACACCGCGGCCGGGCGACGTCGCTTCGACGAGTTCGTCACGGAGGTCGACCTCCAGGGTTGGAGCTGGGATCCCCATGATGCCGACGCCCTCCGCGATGTCGCAGAGACGAGCGATCCCCCCGACGTCGACTGGGCACGGCTCATCGAGCTCGCGCGCCGCGTCACCCGACTTCCGAGGGAGGTGAGCGTGCAGGCGAGACGAAAGGCGGCGCCTGTACGGCTCCTCGTGGCCCTCGTAGCCACACGAGACCTGGGTCAGTCGTACGCCGCCGTTGGCGCCGTGTTGGGCATGACCGCGGGGGGCGTGTTCAACCTCATCCAGCGCAAGGCGGCGCAGCCCGGTGTCGCCGCCATGCATACCGAGATCACCAGACTCCTGCAGGCGGCCTGAGTCTCGCCGGCCTGAGCCTCGGGCGCCTCGGGGAGAGCAGTGCTCCAGGGCGGCTGCACCTCGGGGACGCTCTTCGTCTTATCGTCATTCGCGAAACCTCAATCAATCCGGTCGCTTCGAGCTATGACGATATGACGAAGAGCGTCCCTGGCTCTCAGCCAAGCGCAGGATCACTTGCGCGGTTTGCGCGTGATCCCCGCCGTCCGGCCCGACTCGACGTAGGACCGTAGGACGCGCCCGCGTGGGCGAGGAAGTCAGGGCGGCTGCGCCATGGGGACGCTCTTCGTCTTATCGTCATTCGCGAAACCTCAATCAATCCGGTCGCTTCGAGCTATGACGATATGACGAAGAGCGTCCCGGCTCTCAGCCAAGCGCAGGATCACTTGCGCGGTTTGCGCGTGATCCCCGCCGTGCGGCCGGACTCTACGTAGGACCGCAAGACGCGCTGCATCTCCTGGCCGAAGACGAGGCGCAGCGCCTCCAGGCCGAGGGGGCGGAGCTCCTCGAAGGCGCTCTCGAGGCCCTCGCTCGTCCCGTCGCGGCCGAAGCCGTCGCCGGCGTGGGCGAGGAAGTGGTCGGCCAGCTCGCGGGTCATCTTCGCGACGTGCTTGCGGAGCATGTCGGCCGCCTTCAGGGCGACGTCGAGATCGATGCCCGCGTCGTGGAGCTGGAGCAGCACCCGGAGCAGGCCCGGGCTCTTCACCAGGTAAGCCTCCCCCTGGGGCACGAGCACGTTCGCGCGGACGAGGTCGCCGAGGAAGCCGGGCGGCTTGCCGTCGAGGCGCTTCTCGATGGACTCGCGCGAGAGCACCTCCGGGGAGTCGTCGGCCCAGGCGCTCTGGAGCCGCTCCTGCAAGCCGAGCCACGCCTCGAGGGAGAGCTCACCCTCGTCGATGCGCGTCACGAGATCCCGGATGGCCTTGATGCGCAGGCCGCGATCCTTGAGCTGCCCGATCAGCGCGAGCCGCTCCACGTGCGCCGGCCCGTAGTGGGCCACCCGCCCCCGGATCTCCGGCGCCTGGAGCGCGCCCTTGGACTGGTAGAAGCGGATCGTCCGGCTGGGCACGCGGGCCAGCGCGGCCAGCTCGTCGATGGTGTAGCTCTCCTCTTCGGACAACTCGGGTAGCCTCTTCAATCAGGCGGCCGCGGGCCGGGCCAGCTCGGCGATCCGACCCAGCGCCCGCTTCAGCGTCCGGGGCCAGGAGTCGGAGCGGTACTGTACACCGTGCGCCTCGCAGATCGCCCGGACCTCGGGCGCGACCTGACGGAGCCGCTGAGTGGGCAGGCGGGGGAACAGGTGGTGCTCGATCTGTCGGTCGAGCGCGCCGCAGAAGACGCTCACGAGCCAGGGCACCTCGAAGTCGTTGCTCGCCTCGACCTGCATCGCGTACCAGTGGCCGCGGTTCATCGGGATGGCGCCCTCCGGGTAACGCGCCGTCTCCGCGCCGACGTGGCCGCAGTAGATGGTGGCGGCGGAGTAGAGGTCGCGCATCGTCTCGGTGAGCCAGTTGGCGAAGAGCACCTTGGCGAAGAACGGGCCCGCGAGCGCGGGGAACAGGAGGTACTCCTTGCCGTAGTAGGGCAGCGCCTTCCGGAGCGCGCGACGGTGGACGTCGACCGCGGTCTTCAGGTCGCGCTTCTCGATGAAGTCGAACGGCTGCTCGCGCCCGTTGCCCTGCCAGAAGTCGAGCACGCCCGTGAAGTGCAGGTTCATCGAGAAGGAGAAGTTGGGCCAGGCGACGAGCAGCGTGAACGGCAGCTGCATGCGGTGGTACCAGCGGTGCGGCGTGTGCTCGGTCAGCCGCACGGGGCCGAAGTGGATGTCCGGGTCGCGCCCGGCGACGTTGGTCGCGCCGTGGTGGCGCTTGTTGTGCCCGCGGTCCCAGGAGGCCTCGTCGATGGGGATCTTCCAGGTGTAGCCCTGGGACCGATAGGCGTGCTCGCCCTCGATCCGGTTGAAGACGCCGTGCATGACGGTGTGTCCGACCTCGGTGGTCTGGAGCTGCTTGTGCGCCCAGAGCGCGCCGATCCCGAGCGCGTAGGTCAGCGGGTCGAGGCTGAAGTGGATGAGCGTGCGACCGAGCACCTCCGCGGCGTGCGAGGCGCGGTCGACGCGCTGGATGTAGCGGAGGTCTTCTTCGCCGACCTCGGCCTGGACGCGTCGGCGGAGGGCGTCGAGCGCTTCGCCGAAGCGGCGGAGGTTCTCTTCTTCGCTGAGCGCCGCGGCGACGGGGGCGGGCTGGGTCTCGAGCGATTGCATCTGGATGGCCATGGGGGCTCCTCTCCTTCTGGTGGGCGCACCTCGACGCCTCCGTCGGGAGACGGCCGCGGCGACCCGGGCGCGGTTGACGTCTGTTCGGATCGCCACCGCTGACAGTGCCATCTATGACCGTTACAGTGTTTGGTGTCAAGGTTTCGGCTCAGGAATTTGACCCCCTGAAACCCACGGGCTACCGGAAGAAGCCGGCACCCCCCGGACGTTCAGCCGGTTCGGGTGTGCAGGGGTGGGCTCCGTCAGGGGCTCGGGTGCAGTTCACCCTTCGACAGGGGCGGAGCGCGAGATGGGCGAGAACGACGCGACGTTGCAGGACTACGGGCCCCCGGCCTCCATGGAAGGCGAGGCCGTCGTCGACCCGACGCTGGACGGGACGCACCCGCCGAAGAAGGGCTGGACCGCCAAGCGCGCGCTCCTCCTCGCGGCGAAGGTCGGCATCTCCGTCTACGGCCTCTACGCGGTCTGGACCGAGGTCCTCGCGCGCGACGGCGCCGAGCACGTCTCGAGCGCCATCGGCGGCCTGCACTGGGGCTGGTTCGCGGGCGCGATCGCGATGCAGCTCTGCGCCATCGGGTTTGCGATCCTGCGCTGGCGCACCGTGCTCGGCGGCCAGGGCATCGAGGCGACGTGGCGCTTCATGTTCCCGAGCTTCATGATCGGCCGCTTCTGGGGCGCGTTCACGCTCGGCGGCCTCGGGCTCGACGGCTGGAAGCTCTTCGACGTCGGCTACCACACCAAGAAGTGGGCCCGGCCCATCGCCGTGGCCGGCGTCGAGAAGGTGCTCGGCCAGCTCGCCTTCGGGCTCGTCGTCATGGGCGCGAGCGTCTGGGGTCTCGAGTTCATCGGGCAAGACGGCGTCCTGTTGATCAACCTCTTGTTCCTGGTGGTCGTCGCCACCGGGCTGACCTTCCTCGCGAAGCCGACGCTGTTCCGGTACGCGTTCCGGCTCCTGCCCCGGCAGGTGCAGCCCAAGCTCCAGACGCTCATCGACGCGGTCTGCGCATATCACGGCAAGTGGGCGCTCCTCGCGCAAGCCACCGGCTACGGCGTGGCGGTCCACGCGTTCAACAACCTCATCTATGTCTGCGCCGCGCGCGCGCTCGGCGTGGAGCTGAGCGCCGGCATGATCTTCTTCGGCAGCTCGCTGCAGATCATGGTCACCCTCGCGCCCATCTCCATCAACGGCGTGGGCCTGCGCGAGGCCGCGGCGGTCGCCCTCTACACCGCCGTCGGGCTGAGCGAGACGCAGGCGGTGCTCATCCCCACCGTCGGCTTCGCGGCCGAGATGATGGTCAGTATCACCGGCGTGCTCTTCCTCTTCGCCCGGCGCTTCGGCAAGGTGAGCGGGCTGACGGTGCACGACCCCGATCGGGAAGAGAAGTACTACGACGGGCTCGAAGAGGTCCCCGAGGAGCGCTGGCCGAAGCCGCTCCGCGGGCTGACCCTCGGGCTCGGCGCGGGCCTGCTCGGCGGCATGCTCGTCGGCCTCGCCGAGGGCGCGGTCATCATGGTCGACGGCGGCGGCCGCGTCGGCTGGGGCGTGATGGCGTACGGCGCCGTCGCCTACGGCGTGTTCTGCATGGTCGGCGGCGCGAGCTTCGGCTTCCTGAGCGCGCTGACCGGCCGGTGGATGAAGCGGGAGGCGGTCCCGGAGCCGCAAGCCTACGCGCGCCTCACCGCGCTGATCGTCGCGGCCCTCGTGTTCGCGCTCGGCGCCTTCCGGATCCGTCGCGACGTGTTCCACGAAGAGTTCGGGATGAAGAGCAAGGAGATGGCGCTGGTCGCCATCTGCTGCCTCGTCGCCTCCGCCCTCCTCTATTTCCTGCTCTCGACCGCGATCCGCTTCTGGACCAGCCGCAAGGTCGGCGGGTTCATGCTGAAGACCTGGGGCTCGCCCGCCTTCGTCGCCCTCGTGGTCGCGGGCGTGGGCGGCTCGGCGCTCCTCGCCGGCACGCACGCGGAGGCCGAGAGCGGCGTCACGCGCCCGGCCTCGCCCGAGAACGCGCCGAACGTGCTGCTCATCGTGGTCGACACCCTGCGCGCCGATCACCTGCCGGCGTACGGCTACGCGAGCGGGAGCACGCCGCACCTCGACCGGTTCGCGGAGGACGCGGTGCGCTTCGACCAGGCGTTCGCCAACGCGAGCTGGACGCGGCCGAGCTTCGCCTCGATCCTCACCGGCCGCTACGCGTCGAGCCACGGCGTGATGGGCAAGCCCGACGCGCTCCCGAGCCAGCTGACCACCCTCCCCGAGGCGCTCTCGGCCGGGGGCTACGCGACGGCGGGCTACGTGACGAACTTCAACGTCGGCCCGTACTTCAACTTCCAGCAGGGCTTCGAGCAGTACACCTTCCTCGAGCCGGAGTTCGTGCTCGGCGCCGATGACGCGGCGGCGAAGCTCCTGCTCGTGCAGTTCCTGCGGCAGAAGATCGAGACCTTCCGCGCGGCCGGCGGGCAGGTCGAGCCGGGCACCGCCTACCAGGACGCGGAGACCGTCAACCGTCACCTCGTGCGCTGGCTCGACGAGGACGCGCCGAGCGACGACCCGTGGTTCATGTTCGTCGGCTACATGGACCCGCACGACCCGTACTTCCCGCACCCGTACGACGGCTCGGGCTACGCGCGCGCCGCGAACCAGCACCCGGACCTCGCGGAGGCGGACACGCTGCGCGCCCTCTACGACGGCGAGATCACCTACTGGGATCAGCAGTTCGGCGCGCTCATGGACGATCTCCGCCGCCGCGGCGTCTACGACGACACGATGATCATCATCACCTCGGACCACGGCGAGGAGTTCGGCGACCACGGCGGCTTCTGGCACGGCACCACGCTCTACGACGAGCAGGTTCACGTGCCGCTCTTCGTGAAGCTCCCCGGCAACGACCGCGCGGGCACGCACGTCGGCCACTGGGTCCAGAGCATCGATCTGATGCCGAGCATCCTCCGCCGCGTCGGCCTCGACGTCCCGGAGGGCGTGCAGGGCGGCTCGCTCGACCAGGGCACCGCGCGCGTCTTCGCCGAGGAGAGCCACGAGGGCAACGTGCTCGAGAGCGTGCGCGAGCGCCGCGGCTTCGAGGAGCTCAAGCTCATCACCGCCAACGCGGGCAACCCGCGCGGCCTCGAGGAGGTCGAGCTCTACCGCGTCGCCGACGACCCGGGGGAGCAGGACAACGTCGCCGAGACCGCCTCCGAGGATCTGACCGCGCTGCGGCAGTCACTCGCGAACGCGAGCGAGGCCGCGGCGCTGGGCGCCGTGCAGGGCGAAGCGGTCGAGATGGACGACGAGACCATGCGCCGCCTCTGCAGGCTCGGCTACATCGACGCCGCGATCTGCTGCCGGCGTGGCTTCCTCCCCGTGCGTCAGTGCTGCGAGCAGGGTCACCTCAGCGGCGAAGCCTGCGAAGGCCTCTGACGCCTGTCGCGGTCAGCCCTCGCCCGAGGCGCGCCGCGGGCGGGGCACGCGAAGCCGCGGGCCGTCCGGCGGGTTGATGACGGGCCGCTCGGTCGTGCGGGCCGGGATGCGCGCCGCGGGCGGAATGGGCGGCGGCCCCGATCGGACGGCGGGCGGCGTCGCGGCGTGTGCGGCGGGCGGCAGGGTCACGCCCTGCGTCTCCCACTCGCCGATGACCTTGGCGAGGCGCTCGCGCATCGCGCGCATGGTCGGGTAGCGGCTGTCCCGGTCCACCGCGAGCCCGCGCATGAGCGCCATGGTCAACGGGCCGGCGTAGTCCGGTCGGTGCGCGTCGAGCGGCGTCGGCCCATCCGTCGCCGTCGCGATGAGCACGTCGGTGAGGGACTCGCCCTCCACCGGGCACGCCGCGGCGAGCATCTCGTAGAAGGTGGCCGCGAGGGCGTAGACGTCGACACGCTCGTCGAGGTCGGCGAGGCCCCGCACCTGCTCGGAGGGCATGTATCCCGGCGTGCCGACGGCGCGACCGGCGCGCGTGATCTTCGAGCTGAGCCCGCCGCCGCCGAGCTCGGTGCCGCGCGCGAGCCCGAAGTCGAGCAGCTTCGGGATCGGAGGCCCGTCGTCTTCCTGGGCCACGAGGAAGATGTTGTCGGGTTTGACGTCGCGATGAACGATGCCCGCCGCGTGCACCGCCTCGAGGCCGCGGGCGATCCCCGAGAAGAGCGCGAAGGCCTCCGCGAGCGGCAGCGTGCGGCGGGCGGCGAGCAGGGCGCCCAGGGTCTGCCCCTTCAGCTTCTCCATGATCAGGTAGGGCTCACCCGTGTCGGCGGTGCCGACCTCGAACAGCTCCACCACGTTGCGATGGCGTACGGAGGCCAGCGTCCGGGCTTCACGTAGAAAGCGCGCCGCCGACTCCTCTCCGTCCGCACCGATCAGCAGCTCCTCGCGGAACTTCACGACGACCTGCGTGCGCAGCGCGAGCTGCTCGGCGACCCAGACGCTCCCCATCGACCCTGTGCCGAGCAGCTCGGTGATGCGGTATCGACCCGCGAGGATCATCCCGGTCCGGTCGTAGAGCTCCTCCATCTGTCCCCCTTTACTGGATCATTACACCCCATGTCTCTGGTGGAAACACCCGAACCGGCAAAGCTGTGACCTCGCGGGCAGCGAGCTCCGCGCAGAGGGATCTTCAGGGGTCACCGAGGGCTCGCGTGCTCTCGCGCAGGCGCGCCCGGAGCGACCGGACCTCGCGGAGCAGGCCGTCGCGGTCCCAGCCCACGGCGGCGTCGGCGCCCATCCAGTCCAGCGCGCCGGGCACATCGGCGGTGATCCGCGCCGGGACCGGGAGCACGCGGGTCAGGGCGCTGAAGCTCATGCGCACGAGGCTCGCGCCGAAGCCGCTCCCTTCGTACACGTAGGCGACCCCACGCAGATCTCCGCGAAAGCGCTCGAGGAGACGGCGCGCCGCGCTCCGTGCGTCGCCCGGCAGCGGCTCGCCGCCCCGGAGATCGTCGATGTGCTCGCGCACGATGAGCAGGTACACGCCGTCGGGGTGGGACTCGCGCATCTTCGAGCCGACCTCGGCCAGGCGCTGGAAGTTGGTCGCGCTGGGCCGCTCGGCCGTGACCGAGATCAGGACCGGGCCGTACCCACCCACCAGGCTGCGACCGAGGGTCGAGACGCGCGGCGCCACCGCCTCCCACTGCCACGCCTCGCGTCTCGCCACGTCGCCCTCCTCGCCCCTCGAGGCGCGAAGATAGGGCCAACGACGGGCGAGAGTCACCTCAGTGGAACAGAGCGCCGATCTGACCCGGGACCTCGCCGAGGTCCTGGTCTGGAAGCGCGCTAGCTGGCACGTCATCTCCCGAGGAGCGGGAGGTCGCCCACCACGGGCAGCCCGGAGGGTGCGGCCGGTTCCTCCCGAGGAGCGGGTGCGGCGGAGGGCGCGGTTCCGGAGGGCGCCGTGTTCGACGGCGCCGTGTTCGAAGGCGCGCTGTTCGAGGGCGCTGTGTTCGAGGGCGCTGTGTCCGAGGGCGCTGTGTCGGTGTTCGAAGAAGCAGTGTCGGGCGGCGCGGGATCGGCTCGGCGGGTGGATGTCCCGCGCCGCGTCGGGCGCGCGCGGGGCGGCGACGGCGCAGGGACCTCGACCTCGACCGGCGGCTCGGCGGGCGGCTCGGCGGGGCCCCGAGGCTCGAGCGTGATGACGCGCGGCGGCGGCTCATCGGTGAACGTGGTCTCGAAGGGCGCGTGGTCCTCCGCGGTCACGACCAGGGTGTGGGACGCGCCGTCGCGCGGGAGCTCCGTGTCCAGCGCGCCGACCCCGACCCCTTCCCCGTCGAGCACGATCTCCGCGTCGACCGGCGAGGTCGTGACCGACACCGCGTAGACGTCGTCTCCGTCGAAGAGCGACGCGATCGCCACCAGCGCGACCACGAGCGGCAGGCCGATGGCCACCCACATCACCGTGCCCGAGCCGCCGCGCGCGACGGTGGGCGCGTCGTCGTGGGGCTCCAGCGCCGCGCGGGTGGCGGGACCGGGTCCGCGCGGGTCGAGATCAGCGAACCGTGTCCGACCGGCGTCGGAGGCGTGCGGGAGGAGCGCGTCCGCGAGCTCGAGCGCGGTGGAGAAGCGCGCGTCCGGCTCGCGCGAGAGGCAACGCAGGATGATCTTCTCCAGCCCCTTCGAGAGCTGGGGCGCGAGCTCTCGCGGGGGCGTGAACTTGCCCTCCGAGACCGCGTGCAGCAGCGCGAGCGGGCGCTGCGCGCCTTCGAACGGGCGCCGCCCGGTCACGCACTCGTAGAGGATCACCCCCAGCGCGTAGAGGTCGGCGCGGTGGTCGACCTCGCGGGCCGCGTCGATCTGCTCGGGCGCCATGTAGGCCGGCGTGCCGAGCACCTCGGCCGTGGCCGTCAGCCCCATCGTCGCGTCCTGCAGCTTGCTGATGCCGAAGTCGACGACCTTGGGAGAGAAGGCCCCGGAGGGGAGCCGCGTGAGGAAGAGGTTCGACGGCTTGAGGTCGCGGTGCACGATGCCCGAACGGTGCGCGGCCTCGAGCGCCGCGGTGACGGGCAGGAGCAGGTCGACCGCGTCGCTCGGCTCGAACGCGCCGTGGCGGCGGAGGTGCTGGGCGAGGTCCTCTCCCTCGAGCAGCTCCATCACGAGGTACGCGTATCCGCGCTCGAAGCCCGCGTCGTGCACGCCGACGATGTGCGGGTGGCTCACCTTCGCCACCGCGCGCCCCTCGCGGATCATGCGCTCGCGCGCCACCTCGCTGCGGCTCAGCCGGGGCTCGAGGACCTTGAGCGCCACCCGCCGCCGGAGCCGCTCGTGACGCGCCTCGTAGACCACGCCCATGCCGCCCTCGCCGAGCGTGCCCACGATCTCGTAGCTGCCGAGCCGCGCGCCGGCCGAGAGCGCCACCTCCATCGCTCGACGATACACGAACCGGGGTCGACGGTGCGCCCCCGGGGCTCGCCGGACCGTCAGTCCTGATCGTCGCCGGTGACGTCGACCTCGACCACCGCGTCGTCCGCCTCGACGATGGCGTCGTCGGGCACGCGCTCGAGCCACTGCACCGCGAGCGGGTAGGTTCGGTCTCCGAAGTCCACCTCGACCAATCCGTCGGGGGTCGCGCCGAGCACGGTGCCCACGAGCACGCGCGCGTAGTGCGGCAAGGTCAGGGGGCAGTTGGGGGAGACCCGCACGCGGGCGCCGATCTCGTATTCGGTGGACACGCCCCGATCCTGACAGCGCGCAGGGGGGGCGTCACGTTTTCGAGCGGACGTGCTAAGGAGCGCCCATGTCTCACCGCATCGCTCAGCTGGTCCGCGGCGAGGTCTCGGTCGGTTCGCATGTCACCATCGAAGGGTGGGTGCGCACGCGCCGGGACTCCAAGGCGGGCATCTCGTTTCTCCAGATCCACGACGGCACCTGCTTCGCGCCGATGCAGGTCGTCGCGCCGAGCGAGCTGGGCAATTACGAGTCGGAGGTCCTGCACCTCAGCGCCGGCTGCGCGGTCCGCGCGAGCGGCGAGCTGGTCGAGTCCAAGGGCAAGGGCCAGACGGTCGAGATCAAGGCCGACGCCATCGAGGTGATCGGCTGGGTCGACGACCCCGAGCACTACCCGATGCAGCCCAAGCGCCACTCGATGGAGCACCTCCGCGAGCACGCGCACCTGCGCCCGCGCACCAACCTCATCGGCGCGGTGACCCGCGTTCGGCACTGCCTCGCGCAGGCCATCCACCGCTTCTACGACGAGCGCGACTTCTACTGGGTCCACACCCCGATCATCACCGCGAGCGACGCCGAGGGCGCGGGCGAGATGTTCCGCGTCTCCACGCTGGACCTCGCGAACCTCCCGCGCACCGAAGACGGGAAGATCGACTTCTCGCAGGACTTCTTCGGCAAGGAGGCCTTCCTCACCGTGAGCGGTCAGCTCAACGTCGAGGCCTACTGCCTGGCGATGTCGCGCGTCTACACCTTCGGGCCGACCTTCCGGGCCGAGAACTCCAACACACGCCGCCACCTCGCGGAGTTCTGGATGGTCGAGCCGGAGATCGCGTTCGCCGATCTCGCCGACGACGTGCAGCTCGCCGAGGACTTCCTCAAGTCGATCTACCGGGATCTCCTCGACCGCCGCGGCGACGACATGGCGTTCTTCGACCAGCACGTGCAGAAGGGCGTGGTCGCGCGCCTCGAGAAGCTCGTCGACAGCGAGTTCACGCGCATGGACTACACCGAGGCCGTCTCCAAGCTCGAGAAGAGCGGGCAGAAGTTCGACTTCCAGGTGAAGTGGGGCGTCGACCTGCAGTCCGAGCACGAGAAGTGGCTGACCGAGCACGTCGGTGGCCCGGTCGCGGTCGTCAACTACCCGAAGGACATCAAGGCGTTCTACATGCGCGTCAACGACGACGATCGCACCGTCGCCGCGATGGACGTGCTCGCGCCGGGCATCGGCGAGATCATCGGCGGCAGCCAGCGCGAGGAGCGCCTCGACGTGCTCGACGCGCGCATCGAGGAGATGGACCTCGAGGTCGAGCACTACGGCTGGTACCGCGACCTCCGCCGTTACGGCACCGTCCCCCACGCCGGCTTCGGCCTCGGCTTCGAGCGCGCCATCCAGTACGCGACCGGCGTCGACAACATCCGCGACGTGATCCCCTACCCCCGCGCCCCGCGTCAGGCCGACTTCTGAGCTCGCCGTCCCCCCCGGCTCATCGGCGGAGCATGCGCCGCTCGGCCTCGCAGCCGGACGCGCGATCGAGGTCGGCGAGCACGGCGTGGAGCGCGAGCAGCGCGAGGTCTTCGTCGGAGGCGTCGCTCCACGGATAGCGGAAGGGCGGCGTGCCCCAGTACATCGTGCGGTCGCCGAGGGTGGTCGGCGGCGCCTGACCGGAGAGGACGGCCCACTCGCCGAGCGTGCCGGACGCGGCGAGCTCTCTCTGCACCGCCTCGCGACCCAGCGTGTACCAGAGGGCGTCCAGGCCGTAGCGCTCGGGCGTGCTCTCGAGGGGGACCCGGCCCTCACAGCGCCGCTCCTGGTGCTCGGCGTCGTAGGCGCGCACGACGTAGCGACCGTCCGGCTCCAGCCGCAGCTCGCCACCGCCGTGGAGCACGACGGGGGCCGGAGGCATCGGCGTCGCGACCGGCTCGATGGGCGCGCACGAGGCGTCGTCGAGGCGCAACTCGAGCTGCGCGAGCTGCGCGGCCAGCGGATCCTCGTCCGGGCACGCGCAGACGTCGCGGCCGGCGTCGCTCCCGTCCTGGCCGGTCCAGCGGACGATCCACGTCCCGCTCTCGTCGCCGTCTCCGCCGCCAGGCCCGTCGAGCAGCGGCCCCACCCTCTTGGCCTCGACGAGCCCGAGCTCGACGGTGCAGCGCTCGAACCGCGGCTGGGCCCCCGAGGCGAGGCGGTGCAGCTCGAGCACGCGACCCTGCAGCCGGTAGGAGGGCTGCTCGTGATCGGCGGCGCTCGAGCCGGGGAAGCTCGCGCGCTCCCACCGGACCTCGGCCACCGCGGCGACCTCGTCTTTGGGGAGATCGGCCCGCGGAGGCGGCGCGGGCGGAGGCGTGACCGAGCAGCCGACGAGCAAGAGCAATAGGCTGCCGCGGGGGAGCACCCACGCACGCTACCAGACGCGGCGGGCGAGTCGGCGGCGAGGCGACGCGACCTCGGCCTCGTGAGAGGAACCTGGCGGCTCACGGCTCCGCGCCGGCGGGGCCTTGCGGATCTCCCAGGTCTTCAGCCGCGGCCGGCGGCTCCTCCGGCGTGGCTGGCGAAGCGGCCTCCTGCTCACCGTCCACCACCGCCGGCTCCACCGGGGCGGGTGGCGCCTGCGACGCGCGCTCGTGGCCAGCCGTCTCGTCGTCGATCGGCTCGTCCGCCGGGCGCACGGGCGGCAGCGGCGCGTCCACCGCGCCGATGACGGTGAGGAACGCCAGCACCGACTCCATGTCTTCGTCCGAGAGGTACTCGTCTCGGATGGCGGGCATCGCGCGGTTGCCCTCGCGGATCTGCCGCCGCATCTGCGCCGGAGACCAGCGGTAGCCCTCCGGGCTCACCCGGCCCGCGTGACAGGGGACGCAGAACGTTCGAAAGACCTGCCCTCCACGCTCGATGTCCCTGGAGCGCAGGGGCCCGGCGTAGCTCGCGACGGCGGCAGCCTGGTTGCCGCCACAAGACGTAGTCAGCCCGATCGCCATCACGAGGCTCGCGCCCAAGAGACCCCTCGACCCCTGAATCCTCATCGCCCCCCCGGTACGCAAGGTACCTCAGCGCGCCGCCCGGAGACGAGCCCGCGCGTCGATTCTCGGGCGCGCCCCGCGCTACCACGATCGACAGCCTCACTGCGGCTGGGGAGAACGACGAACGACGAGGATCGTCCCCGAAGGCGCCCGCCCCTTGACCCGGCGCGGGGCGCGGTGCGACCACGAGAGCATGCGCGCGATCCAGATCCAGCGGACCGGTGGACCCGAGGTGCTCGAGCTCGTCGACGTCGAGCTGCCGCCGCCCGGGCCGGGCGAGGCCACGGTCCGACACACGGCGATCGGGGTGAACCTGATCGACACCTACCATCGGAGCGGGCTCTACTCGCTGCCGGGCCTCCCGCACGGGCTCGGCACCGAGGCCGCGGGGATCGTCGAGGCGGTGGGCGAGGGGGTCGAGATCCCGCTCGGGAGGCGCGTGGTGTACTTCCAGGGACCGCCGAGCTCCTACGCGGAGGCGCGGAACGTCCCCGCCGACCGGCTGGTGCGCATCCCCGACGCGGTGGGAGACGTGGTCGCGGCGGCCGCGCTCCTCAAGGGCATGACGGTCGAGTACCTGATCCGACGCACCTTCGCGGTCCAGCCCGGGATGACCGTGCTGTTCCACGCCGCGGCGGGTGGGGTCGGCACGATCGCCTGCCAGTGGCTCTCGCACCTCGGCGCGACCGTGATCGGCACCGTCTCGACCGAGGCGAAGGCGGAGCACGCGAGGAAGAACGGCTGCGCGCACCCGATCCTCTACACGCAAGAGGACTTCGTGGAGCGCGTCCGCGCGATCACCGACGGTGCGGGCGTGCCCGTGGTCTACGACAGCGTCGGCAAGGACACCTTCGACGGGTCGCTCGATTGCCTCGCCCCACGCGGCATGCTCGTGGCGTTCGGCAACGCGTCGGGCAAGCCCGGGCCGTTCGATCCGATGCGGCTCGTGGAGAAGGGCTCGCTCTTCCTCACGCGGGCCTCCCTCTTCCACTACGTCGCGGCCCAGGAGGAGCTCGCGGCGAGCGCGAAGGCCCTCTTCGACGTCATCGCGAGCGGCGCGGTCAAGATCCACATCGGCCAGCAGTTCACGCTCGAGGACGCCCGCGCCTGCCATGAGGCGCTCGAGTCACGCCAGACCGTCGGCTCGACGCTGCTCGTGCCTTGAGCCGGTCCCGATCCGCCGCCGGGGAGGGGAGATCGTGTCCCGTTCGGCGTACTCTCGCGTCGTGCTGGCCTTCGTCGTCGAGATCGCGGCCTTGCTCGCTGCGACCGTCGGCGGCTCGATCTGGTGGCGCGCCCGGCGCGGGGTGAGCCGGTGGCTCGGCGTGGTACCCCTCGCCGCCTATGTGCTCACGCAAGCTTCACTGCACCTGCTCACCGACGTCGACACCTTCGCTCCCGCCTACCCGTGGGCGCTCGGCGCCATGGGCCTGGCCGGCGTGGCCGGGGTCGCGCTGGGCGTTCGCGGGGCCCGACCCGACGTCTCGTGACGCTTCGAGGCGACGCCCGGGGCCCGCGCGCAGGCGATCAGGAGGCGCCGCGGGCGTTGCCGACCGCGTTGGACAGCGCGCCCTGGAAGACCGCGGGGTCAGAGTAGATCCGCATCTTGTCGCCGAGCTCCGCGAACTCCCGGACGAAGTCGGCGGTGAGCTGCACGAAGCGGCTCGCGGTCAACATGCTCGCGTGACGCAGGCGGTCGCGATGCCGACCGAGCCACCGCGCCCACTCGCTGCTGACGTCGACCGAGGGACCTCGCGCGCCGCTCGCGTCGATGAAGAGCTCGACCAGGCCCGCGCCGTCGAGCAGAGGCGCGAGCGCCTCGAACGGAGCCTGCCCGAGCTCGCCCACGTCGGTCCCGGTGATGGTGACGAGCACGACCCCGGGCGCGAGCCCGTCGATCACCATCGTGCAGTGCAGCCCCTCGAGGCGAGTCTCCGTCATCATCGAAAGCGGTGCCACGAGTGGAGCCGACTGTCCACACGGGGTGAGTGGCCGCAGCGCCGAGACCGAGATCGGTTGCGGATCCACGGAGTTTTCAGCGCCGAAAGTGAGATTGATACCGAGTTGGCGGAGTTTTCAGCGCGGAAGGGTCATGCGGTTGCGATCTCGCGGAGTTTCCAGCGCCGACGGTCCGATCCCTGGTGTTCGAGCGGAGTTTCCAGCGTCCAGTTGATATGATCTATCAACTGGGCGGAGTTCCCAGCGCCAAGACGCAAGCAGTTTCCGTTTCGCCGCAGTTTCCAGCGTTGAAGCGCAATCGAGCACAGATCGTTCTCGGTGCACGTCCTCGATCCGATGGGCCTGTGACGCCCAATGGCCTTCCATGCGTCGTGCAGCTCCCCTCGAGAGCTCCTCTGCCGATCGGGATGTGACCCCTCGAGGATGACGGAAGCGCACGACGGTCCCCGGCGAGATGACGCCGCTGCACGAGTAGCGGAGCTCGGCGCCCGTGTCATTCTCACGCCGTGAACCGTCGCACCCTGGACCTCGTGCTCGCGGGCGGCGCGGCCGGCTTCTTTCTGCCGGTTCAGCTGGCCGCGGCGGCGCTCATCCGCCTCGAGGACGGCGACCCCGCGATCTTCCGCCAGGAGCGGCTCGGCAGAGGCCGGGTGCCCTTCGTCGTGCCCAAGCTCCGCACCATGCGGGACGGCGAGGTGACCCGGGTCGGGCGGTGGCTCCGGGCGACGGGGCTCGACGAGACGCCGCAGTTCCTCTGCGTGCTGCGCGGCGACATGGCGATCGTGGGGCCGCGCCCGCTGACCGCCGCGGACGTCGCCCGCCTCGGCTGGACGGATCCGGCGCACGACGCGCGCTTCGACGTCGCGCCGGGAATCACCGGCCTCGCGCAGGTCCTCGGTGGGGTGAGCGCGCGGCACTCGCGGGCGCTGGACGCGCTCTACGCGCGACGCGCCTCGGTGCGGCTCGATCTGTGGTTGATCGGCGTGTCGTTCGCCATGAACGTCGCCGGGAAGGAGCGCGTCCGGAGCTGGTTGAGGCGCGGCCCGCGACCGCTGGGCCGCCCCGCGCGACCGCTCGAGAGGTGGGCGGCAACGATCGCGCGCGCCGGGGTGTCCCAACCCCGATGACGATCTCGCCCGAAGCCCCGTTCCGCGAGCACGTGCGCCCGCGCCCCCTCCCTCGCCCCTTCCGGGAGCCGCCCCCGCTGCCGCGCGGGACCGGACGGCCCGGACGCAAGACCGCGCTCCTCATCAACCCGTTCTACCCGAAGGATCCGCACGCCAGCTTCGGCAAGCACGTGCTGACCCCGACCCTCGCGCTCACCAGCGTGGCCGGGGCGACGCCGGCCGACTGGGAGGTGGCCTACTGGGACGAGAACCTGCTGAGCGGCCCCGCGCCGGCCGCCCCGCCCCCCGCGGTGGTGGGCATCACGGTGCACCTCACCTTCGCCGAGCGCGCCTTCGCGCTCGCGCGCGCCTACCGGGCGATGGGCTCGAAGGTCGTGCTCGGCGGGCTGCACGTGATCTCGTGCCCCGAGGAGTGCGCGCCGCACGCGGACGCGCTGGCCATCGGCGACGGCGTGCAGCTCTGGGGACGCATCCTCGACGACGCCGCGCACGACCGGCTCGCGCCGCGCTACGAGGTGGACTTCCGGAGCGACTACGCGGCGGATCCCGCGCCGCGGCGAGACCTCTTGCCGCGCCGCGCCTTTCTCACCACCACCAGCCTCAACGCGACCCGCGGATGTCACAACCGCTGCGGCTTCTGCTACCTCGCCACCGACGGGCTGCGCATGCCCTACCGGATGCGGGACCCGGCGCAGATCGCGCGCGAGATCGAGCAGGACGGCCAGCCTTACGTCGTCTTCACCGACAACAACCTGGGCTCCTCCAAGCGCTACTTGCACCGCCTGTGCGAAGCGCTGCGCCCTCTCGAGATCATCTGGAGCGCGGCGGTCACCATCGACGTGACCGATGACCCCTCGCTCGTCCGCGCGATGGCGCTGAGCGGCTGCACGGGCGTCTTCATCGGCTTCGAGAGCCTCTCGGGCGACAACCTCGACGACGCACGCAAGAAGACGCCGCGGCCCGAGGACTACGCGCGACGGGTGCGGCTGCTCCACGACCACGGCGTCCAGGTCAACGGCAGCTTCGTGGTCGGCTTCGATCACGACCGGCCGGGCTGCTTCGCCGAGCTGGCCGACTGGGTCGAGGACAACCGCCTCGAGAACGCCACCTATCACATCCTCACGCCCTACCCGCGCACGCCGCTCTTCCGGCAGCTCGAGGCCGAGGGGCGCATCCTGCACCGCGACTGGCGGCGCTACGACACCGCGCACGTCGTCTTCCAGCCCAAGCACCTGCGGCCCGACGAGCTGCAGCGCGGCTACGAGTGGCTCTACCAGCGGACCTTCAGCCCGTCGTCCATCTGGCGCCGGCGACCGGACGACCCGCGCGCGGTGCCGCCCTACCTGGCGATGGCCTACCTCTACAAGCGCTCGAACCCCCTCTGGCGCCTGCTGATCGAGAAGGACCTGACGCAGTGGGCCTGGAGACCGCTCGTGGAGTGGACGCGGCTGCGGCACGTGAGCCGGAGAGCGGAGCTCGCCGCGCGGCCGCTCGAGGGCGCGGTGACGAAGGTGCGCCTCCCGACCGTGGTGCACGCCAGCGTGTGATCACGCCGCAGCCGCCTCCTCCGTCGTCGTCGGCACCTCGAGAGCGGTGCCACGCGCTCGACCCTTCCCCGTCCTCGTGGTTCGTGCTTCCGGTTCCCCGTTCCGGCGTCACTCACCACGAAGGGCTGGGGGCGTGCTAGGCTCGGTTCCGCTTACGCTGGCCGAATCCGCTGGTATCATCCAACCGGACCCCCGCCTCCTCTCACGATTGGAACCAACCGTGCGCATCTCTCTCTTGCTGATCAGCTCACTGCTCGTGACCGCCTACGGGTGCGATTCGGACCCGATGCCCACGGATGGCGGCCGACCGACCGACAGCGGATCCGCGGTGGACGCCTTCGTGCCGGGCGATGACGCGGGGGGCGAGGTCGACTCGGGGCCCGGGGAGTCGTGTTCGGACGGGCTGCGCAACCAGGACGAGTCGGACATCGACTGCGGCGGGGTCTGCCCGGGCTGTGACGAAGGCGACGCCTGCGGCGCGCCGTCGGACTGTGCGATGGGGGAGTGCATGGGGGGCGTCTGCGACGCGAGCGTCGACTGGGGGATCACGAACATCGAGGTCGTGAGCGAGACACACATGCTCCGGAGCGGCCGGCGTTGCCACGAGATCAGCTGTCCCGCGGGCAAGCAGGTGCTGAGCGGCGGCTTCCACGAGACCGCGACGGTCAACAACCCACACGACGGGGTCAGCCGGCCGATCACGGACACCACCTGGGAGGTGTGCTCGTCCGTCAGCATCGGGGAGCGCACGGAGACGATCGTCTATGCGGTGTGCGGGAACGTGGCGTCGCACTCGGTCGAGTTCGTCGACACGGTCTTCCCCGGCTCGACCACCGGCATGCGGCACGTGGTCGACGTCCCCTGCACGAGCGGGGCGCCGACCATCGTCGGCTACGGTCGCCAGGGCGGCTCGTCCGGGAGCAACGCGAACGGCGCGCCGTATGCGGCGCATCTGGTCGGAGGCATGGCGCGCGCGGCCTACCAGCCGCCGCCGGTGGGTCGCGACTACAGCGGCCGCACGTACGCCGTGTGTGCGGCCAACGCGCTCCCGAACATCGTCAGGGAGATGACGAGCGCGGCCCCGGGCGCGTCGGGGTGCGCGACGGCGCGGTGCCCGGCCGGGCAGGTCATGGTCGGCGGCGGCCACGAGTTCTTCTCCGCGACCGACAGCACGGAGTGGAGCGACACGAACCGCCTGGCCGCGAACCGGCCGGACGGCATGGACGGCTGGTACGTCTGCTACAACAACAACACGGTCACCGACGCGCAGGTGACGGCGAAGGTGCACTGCATCGACGCGCCGTGAGCGCCCGCTCGTCGGGATCGTCGCGCCGCCGGCCGCGGCCCCATCCGGGGTTCGGATCTCCGGCGCGCCCGCCGTTCTGGGCCCCGTCGTGTCCGTTCGCGTCCGAAGCACCCTGATCGCGTCGTCCCGAGCCGGGCTCTTCAAGCTCGGCCATCGCGAGGCGTACGAGGCCGCGCTGGGTCCCGGCGCCGCGGCCCACCTGCGCGACGCGTCGATGATCGCGCAGTGGCTCCCCATGGACGACGCGGTGTCCCACTACGGCGCGGCCGACGCGATCGGGCTGAGCGAGGCGCAGATGCTCGAGGTCGGCGACGTGGTCGGGGCTCGCCTCGAGGGGGCGCTCTGGGGGAGCGTCGCGCGGACCGCGCGCCGGGCGGGCTTCACCCCGTGGACCACGCTACGCCGGCTCGACCGCATCTGGGGCCGCATGTACGACGGGGACCGCGTCGAGGTGACCCAGGCGGGCCCCAAGGACGCGGTGATCCACATCCGCGACAACCCCCTGTGCGACATCCTCTACTGGCGCGTGGCGCTGAGCGGGTTGATGAAGGGGACGACCGAGATCTTCGCGCGGTCCGCGTTCGTCAACGTGCGCGCCGAGGGCCCGGGGCACGCGCGCTTCGACGTCGCGTGGGCCTGAGCGCGGCCGCTCTCGAGCGCTCTCGCACGCGCAGGTTCAGCCTCGACTTCGGGGGGTCGACCCGACGAGAACGAGGCTGACCCCCGCCCCGGGGGCGGGGCGACGCGAAGATCACGAGGTTCGACCCCGTCCGCGGCGGGTCGACCCGCAAGAAACGAGGCTCGACCGCGAGGTTCGAGCCGCTCTGCGCCGATGGTGTCCTCGCGCCTCATTGCCGAGCGCGAGGGAGAGTTCCAGCCGAGCATCCGCTCGGACGAGACGCATGGCTACCCGCTCGTGCCCGACGAGAGAACGTCGTAGGGTACCGGGTCGAGACGGGAGGCCGCGCTCTCGTCGACGGCCACCACCGACCAGCCAGCCTGTCACCGATGCCCTCACCGACCTCGGCGAAGACGAACACGGCGCGGCAGATGGGCGCGCTCGTCGCGACGCACGCGACGCCGTGGGGCCTCGCCGTCTTCGTTTTCATGAGCGGCTACGCGAACCGGTTCGCCTGCGACGATGCCATCATCAACGCGCGCGTGGTGGCGAACGTCCTGGCCGGGGACGGCCCGGTGCTCAACGCCGGCGAGCGCATCGAGGCGGTGACCAGCCCACTGTGGCTGCTCGTCCTGTCCATCGCCGCCTGGCTCGGGGTGTCGGTCGAGGTCGCTGCCGTCTGGCTCGGGTTGCTCGCGTCGTCCGTGGCGGTGGGTTGGACCGCCCACACCGCGGCGCGGCTCTGGCCCGGCGAGGGCCCGGTGCTGCCGCTCGGTGGGGTCGTCTTCGTCTGCCTCCCGGCGTCTTGGCAGTTCTTCACGAGCGGCCTGGAGAACGGGCTGATCTATCTGTGGTTGGCCGCGAGCTTTCATCTGCTCGTCGACCTGGCCCGGGTGGACGGGGCCTCCCGCCTACGGACCACGCTCACCGGCGCCGTCGTGGGGCTCGGGCTGTTGGTGCGGCCCGACCTCGGGTTCACCGTGGCCGGGTTGCTGGCGTCGGGGCTCTTGGTGACGCGGTCTCGGGGAGACGGCGCCCGTGCCGCGGCGGCGCTGATCCTCGGCGCGCTCGCGCTGCCGTTGACCGTTCAGCTCCTGCGCATGGGCTACTACGGCGCCGTCGTACCCAACAGCGCCATCGCGAAGCTCCCGGACGGTCACCGGATCGAGCAGGGTCTGACCTACCTGCGTGACTTCTACGGCCGCTATTGGTTGTGGGTGCCGCTCGGGATCGTGGCGTGGATCGGCCTGCGTGCGCTGCAGATCGGGGACCCGAAGCGACGACCGCTGATTCTCGGCGCCCTGGCCGCCGCGGCCCTCGCCCGTCACGCTTATGTCGTCTGGGTTGGCGGCGACTTCATGCACGGGAGGTGGTGGCTCCCGCCGCTCTTCCTCGTGCTGATGCCGGTGATGGCGTTCCGACTCCCCGCCGCGTCAGGCAGGCGACGCCTCGAGCTCGCCGGCTTGGTCGCGATCGCCGTCTGGAGCGTGATCGTGGCCTCGAGCGTGCGCCCGAGCGCCGACCGAGACGACCACATCTCCGACGAGCGGAGAACCTGGGTCGAGTGGTCCGGCCGCGAGCACCCGATCCTCGCCAGCGACTACTCCGCTCTCGGTTGGTACGACGTCGGCGCGGAGTACCGAGCCCTCGCCGCGTCACCAGGCCCGCGACGCCTCGTGCTGAGCGGCCGGTTCTGGGGAGAGCCGGCCACGTACGACGCAGCGGATTGGTACCCGCCGAGCATTCGTCTCGTCGGCGACGCGTGCCCGCTCGGAGTCCTCTCCGTGGTGGCCGGCCGCGACGTGTTCATCGTCGACCGTTGGGGCCTCGGAGATCCGTACGCCGCGCGGATCGAGCGGCTGCTCGAGGGCCAGATCGGACACGAGCGCATGCTCGAGAACCCCTGGCTGTTGGCCCGGCACGCCAGCGTCGACACGCCGCTGGACGAGCGCGGTCGGAGCGCACGGCGAGCGCTGCGATGCGGGTTGCTCCGAGAGCTACACCTCGCGACGACGGCGCCGATGACACCCGCCCGGTTCGCGCGGAATCTCTGGCACGCCTGGGATCTGACGTGGCTGCGCATCCCCCGCGACGTGGGCACCGCCGAGCGTCTCTTCTGCGGCGACTGACGCAACCCCCGAGATGGCTCAGCGAGCCAGACGAACGAGCGCCGCGTCGAAGTCCGCGTTGGCGCTGAAGGAGCCCGAGAAGTCGACGTCCCCCTGGAATTCTCCCGCCATCCAGACGTCGCCGGTGGCGGAGCGCACCACCGCGCGCGGTCGCTCGTCACCGGTTCCGCCCCAGGAGCGCGCCCACGCCAGTGTCCCATCCGCACGCCAGGTGGTCGCCGCCCAATCGGAGCCAGCGACGTGCGCGAGCGGTACTCCACCCACCGTGCCGGCTCCGTTCAGAATCGTGGCGACCGAGATCTCGTCCGCATCGTCCACATCGACCTTGGTCGGGAAGTCGAACATGCCCACCGAAGAGATGGAGCGAGCCCAGCGCGGAGTCCCCATGAGGCTGGTCGTCGCGACGTAGATGTCCCAATGGCCGCCCGACATGAGGTCAGACGGACCGAATGAGAGGCTGTCCTCGAACGTCCCCGTGATCGCGAGGAAGTCGGTCCCGAAGGCGATGTCGCTCACGAGGTCGTCGCCAGCGTTCGCGAAGGTGACGTGCCAGTCCCGAACGCCGTCGGTGGTCACGCACGCGACGAGGCCGTCGAGCCCGCCTGCGCTGGTCAGGGACGCTCCCTCGAAGTCCGCCGTGCCTGTGAAGTGCCCGGCAGCACATACGCGGCCGGGCGTCGCGGCGACGCCGTCGAACACGTTGCCCCCAGCGCCCTCGACCGCGACCGCCCACAGCGGGGTCGACGTGGATGCGTCGGCTGAGAGCGCGAACAGGACCCCATCGGTCATGCCCGCGCCCGCCAACACGCTGCTCGCGAAGGAGAATCCATCCTGGATGTTGCCAGCCACGTAGACGCGGCCTGGAGCGACCGTGAGCCGCCGGGCCTCGTCGTCACCCACACCGCCGATGGAGCGGCGCCAGCGGAGCGCGCCGCTGGCCGGGTCGAGGGCGAGGACGAACATGTCGGCTCCCCCGGCCGAGCTGAGCGGTAGCGAGTCGACCGTGGCCGCGTCTACGAAGGTGCCCGTCACGACCACGCCGACGGTCGGATCGAAGTCGAGGCTCTTCGCGACATCGTCTCCCGCGCCACCCAGCGTCTCGACCCAGCGGAAAGTCCCGTCAGCGGCGAAGCTCGCGACGAACGCATCCAATCCGACGGCGGTGCGCGCGGTGCCCGTCCCGAAATCGACCGATCCCGTGAAGGAGCCCGCCACGTACACGGCGCCCGCGGCGTCGGTGACGAGGGAGTTGATGCCGTTGAAGCCAGCCGTCCCGATCTGGATGAACCGCTCCACGCTCGGACGGCAGGCGCTGTCGGAGCAGTAGGTGCCGGGGTCACACGCGTTGTCGCACGCGCCGCAGTGAGCATCGGCGCTCGTCGTGTCCACGCAGCTCGTGCCGCACATCATGCGCGGCGCGACACATCCGGCGTCGCCTCCGTCGCCTCCGTCGTCGAGCGCGGCGTCGACACCAGCGTCGTGTCCGCCGTCGAGCGTCGCATCTGGAGCCACGGTGGCGTCAGCGCGTCCCGAGTCCGTGTCGCCGCCCTGCAGCGAGCCGGGGTCGAGCACGAGCGAGCACCCGGAGAGAATCACGAGCGAGAGAAGAAGACCGCTGCGCATCAGAACGTGCCCCCTACCGCCGCGCCGGCGGCCGTGGGGCTCACCCACGGCACCAAGCGGGCGGTCTGCGTGTCAGCGCCGTCATCGCCCGCGCCGAGGATGATCAGCACGGTGCCCGCGACGACACCGGCGAGCCCGATCGCGAGGGAGACGTCGGCGACGACGTTGTAGGTCGAGAGGGTCGAGACCTCCGCGTCTGTGCAGCTGCCACCGCACTGCGACTCGAGGGTTCCGTACTCGCCGAGCGCCAACCCGCCGAAGATACCGAAGCTGGCGAGGCCAGCCCCGCCAATGGCGGTGACCACGATGCCCGCGGTCATCAACCCCCCGCCGCCGGACTCCGCCGCGGACGGCCCTGACTCGGCGGAAGCCTCGGTCGACTCCGAATCCGAGGCATCCGAAGAGTCCCGGTGCTCGATCGCGCCTTCGTCCATCTCGACGCGCGTCTCGAGCTCTCGAAGGCGTTCCTCGACCTGTTGGCGATTCTCGGCGTCATCCGCGGCCTCGCGTAAATAGCGACGGTACGCGTCGCGCGCGTCGCGGATGCGACCGAGCTCCTCGTAGCAGCGACCGACGTTGAAGAGGATCAGCGCCTGACGAGGGTGACCGTCGAGGAGGTCGTAGGACTCCCGGAACGCCTGGAGCGCGAGCGCGTAGTTCTGGTTCTCGTAGTACGCCGTTCCCCGCTCGAACACCTCGCGGGCGTGCTCGAGGTCGGACTGCGCCGATGCGCTCGAAGCGAATGAGGCTGAGACGAGAGCGACCGTGGCGAGAGAGGCTGAGGCGACCAGCAGCATGGAGAGCAGCCGCGCCTCGGACCGACGACGAATCATGAGCACCAGACCCCCTTCTGCGAACAGGCCCGATACTGCAAGATGCGCGATCGCGCGGCAAGTCGCGCTCGCCGATCGTCGAGCTCGGTGCGCCCGCTGATGGGACCGGCTCATCCGCCGCCGACGGGCGACGCGCGATCTGCGCTGGCGTCAGTAGAGCAGCTCGAAGAGCGTGTAGAAGAAGGCGGCGAAGACGAAGGCGGGGAGGGCGAGCTGCACGTAGCCGGCGTCGGCGAGGCTGTTCATCACGCTGTTGTCGGGCACGGCGACGGTCTTGGTCTTCGAGCTGGAGCTCTTCGGGTTCATGCCCGGAGCTACAGCGAAAGGCGGGCCAACCGTCCTCGCCCGGGGGATCGAGCGGGAAGGTGTGGCGATCATGCGCAGTGAGGCGTCGGATCGCCGACATCGGCGTCAGACCTGCGCCGCCCGCCTCAGAAGATGATGTCGCAGTCGAGGTCGCCGATGCCCGAGGCGTTGTCGTCTTCGTCGCACTCGGTGACCGCGCCCACGTCGCTGCCGTCGTCGTCCACGACGGCCGTGAAGGCGTAGGGGGGCGCGCCCGCGAGCGCGACGTCGGCGAGCTCCACCACCGTGGTCGCGCCGGGCAGGAGCGGCACCGTGGTCGGCACCGTCCCGAGGAGCGCGCCGCGCATGTCCGGGCTGCCCTCGTAGAAGCTGACCTGGACGCCGGCCGGGGCGCCGAGGCTCCCCTCGTTGGTGATCCGCGCGCGCAGGGTCGCCGACTCGGGGCAGCCGTCGAGCAGCACCTCGAGCGCGAGCACCTTCAGGTCGGGCGCGTTGAAGACGCCCTCGCCCTGCGTGTTCTGGCGGTAGTTGTTGAGGCCGGGCGTGGACCAGTTGTCCATCTCCGTGCGCGGCACGCCGCCCGTCGCGGTCACGTTGGTGACGTGGTAGGCGTGCTGGTTCCAGATGCGCCGGGTGCGCACCCAGAGGTCGCGCATGTCGCCGTAGACGAAGAGGCCCTCTCGCTGCCCGTCCCACGCGGGGTCGATGCCCCGGCACTGGGCCGGGAGCGACGTGTGCCGGTCGTTGGCCACGATGACGATCTCGGAGTTGCCGTCCGCGTCGACGTCGGCCACGAGCGGGTACTCGTGAATGGTCGCGCTCGAGTTCGGGATCTCGACGAGCACCATTCCGTCCGCGCCGCGGTAGACGCGCACGAAGCACTCGTCGGCGTAGACGACCTCGGCCGCGCCGTCGCCCTCGAAGTCGAACACGCTCGAGCCCGTCGCGTTGCTGCTGACGTCCTGGGTGGTGCGCGACCAGAGCACGCCGCTCGGCTCGGTCGGGTCGTAGACGCTGTAGCTCGCCGCGCCCGCGACGCCGATCTCGGGCAGGCCGTCTCCGTCGAAGTCGGCGATGGTCGGCGGCCCACCGCGGCCTCCGCCGGGCTGCGCGATCGGGCCCCACTCCACGGCGCCGGTCAGCCCGTCGAGGAGGTAGAGGTTGCCGGACGCGACGAGCACGACCTCGGGCTGCGGGTCGGCGTCGAACTGCGCGATGGCCGGGTAGCCGTCCGGGATGCTGGTGGTGGCCCACAGCGGGGTGCCGTCGGCCTCGTAGGCGCGCCGGCCGCTGACCACCTCGGGTGCGCCGTCGAGGTCGATGTCGGCCACGGCGCTGATGCCGCCGGTGTAGCCGCTGTTCGTGCCCTCCTGCACGCCGGTGTCGCGCTCCCAGAGGAGTTGTCCCGTGGCGTCGAGCACGGCGGCGCCGAAGATGATCTCGGGCGAGCCGTCCTGGTCGAGGTCCGCGAGGCTCGGGGCGCCGTTGACCACGCTGCCCACGTAGGGGCTTCCGTCCGCGCGGTGGCTCTGCCAGAGCAGGCTGCCGTCGTCATCGAAGGCGACCATGCGGTTGACGCCGGTCTGGAGCACGGCCACGACCTCGGGGCGCCCGTCGCCGTCGAGATCGCCGCCCGCGATGCCCGCGCGGCCGTTGGTCCGGAGCGCCGGGTCGGACACCGTCCAGACGGGGCTTCCGTCCACGCCGCTGAAGGCGCGGAGGACGCCGATCTGCCAGTCCTCGTCGCACGCGAAGTTGGCGACGATCTCCGGAACTCCGTCGCCGGTCAGGTCGACCACGATCGGCGCGCTGACGCCGTGCATGCACGTCGGCACGTCCGTCGCGGTCTGCGCGCTCCACTCGACCACCGGGGCGAAGTCGCCGAAGACGGGCGTGGTCTCGCACGTGACGGGATCGAACTGCGGCAGGCAGCGGCCGAGCGTGGGCTCGCAGAAGGAGCCCATCGGGCACTCGAAGCTGTCGGTGCACGCGTCGCCCGGGTCGACGCACGCGTCGGACACGCAGACCTGCGCGTCGCCGCAACACACCGTGCGATCGGCGCCGCACCGGACGCCGGACGCGCACGCGGGCAGGCAGCTCCCCTCGATGCACTCGTCGCCGACCGCGCAGCAGGCGGGGGGCGTGCCGCACAGGACCATGCTCTCGCAGCGGTTGCCCGAGTCGGTGCCCGTGTCCGGCAGGGGGGCCGGCGCGTCGGGCTGCGGCCCGGCGTCGGGCTCGGGCCGACACAACGCGTCGACGCAGACCTCGCCCGCGAGGCAGTCCGCGGTCGTGTCGCAGGGCCGGTCGGTCGAGCCGGAGCAGTCGCAGCCGGCGAGCCAGAGGAAGCAAGAGGCGAAGCAGAGGAGGCGGTACGGCATGGCTCGGGATGCTAGCAGCGCCCGGCGCGAAGGCCCTCCCGACGCACGGCTTGACTAACATACCGACGGTACGTATATGAGTGGTCGGAGGTCGACATGAGGAACATCACGAGCTTCTATCCCGTACTCGCCACGTCGGACGTCGAGGCGTCGAGCCGCTACTTCGAGTCGCTGTTCGGCTTCGAGCCGGGCTACGTCTCCGACTGGTACGTGCACTTGAACCACCCCGCGAGCGACGCGGTCGCGCTCGCGCTGGTGTCCAAGGACCACGAGACGGTGCCGGAGGTCGGTCGCGTGCCGGCGGCGGGCCTGCTCATCAACTTCGAGGTCGAGAGCGCGGACGCCGAATACGAGACCTTGCGCGAGCGCGGCGCGGAGGTCGTGCTCCCGCTGCGCGACGAGGCGTTCGGGCAGCGCCACTTCATCGTTCGCGGGCCCGAGGGCGTGCTCATCGACGTCATCCAGCCCATCCCCCCGACGGCCGAGTACGCGAGCGCGTACGTCGGGCAGAGCGCGTGAAGCGGGCGCGTCGGACCAACGCCGAGTGGAGCGAGGCGACCACGGCCGCGCTGGTCCGGCGCGCCCGCGAGGCGTTCGGCGAGGCGGGCTACGCGGCGGTCTCGGTCGAGCAGATCGCCGAGGAGGCGGGGCTGACCAAGGGCGCGGTCTACTACCACTATCGGAGCAAGAGGGGGCTGTTCGAGGCGGTCTTCCGCGACGTGTCGCGCGAGATCGTGGCGCGCATCGAGGAGCGCGCGGACGCCGCGCCCGATCCGTGGGAGGCCGTCGCGGCAGGCTGCGAGGCGTTCCTGGACGTCGCGCTGGACGACGAGCTTCGTCAGATCGCGCTCGTCGACGCGCCCAACGTGCTCGGCTGGGCCACGTGGCGCGCGATCGACGGCGAGCACGGGCTCGGCGCGCTGAAGGCGGGCCTGCGCGCGTGCGGCGGCGCCTGCGAGGAGCTGGACACGGACACGCTCGCGCTTCTCCTCTCGGGCGCGATGAACGAGGGCGTGTTCTGCATCGCGGAGGCTCGGGATCGGGCGGCGACCCACGAGCGGGTGCGGCTGAGTCTGCGAGCGCTGCTCGCGGTGGCGCGCTGAGCTTGCGTCGACGCGTCGGTGCATAGCTAACCCCGCATGCGCTGCGAGCACGACAGCTGTCACTGCGAGGCCTCGGGCGGGCGCTACTGCAGCGCCTACTGCGCGAACTCCGCCCAGGACGAAGACGAGGGCCTCTGCGCGTGTGGGCACGAGGGCTGTCACCCGAAGCCGCATACGGATCCGACGTCGGAGGCGAAGCTCTCGATCGGTCGCGGGCCGGGGGCCGGCTTGCTGGACGACTGACGCTGACTCGTTTCGAGACGGCCGGACGATCAGGCTGTCTCGACGCGGATCACCACCGCGGTCGCGTTGTCGCGCCCGCCGACGACGATCGACTCCTCGACCAGCGCCGGCGCGGCCTCTCGCGGGGCGAGGCGGAGCCGCTCCTCGATCTCGTGGGGCTCGAGCGGGCCGCTCACGCCGTCGGTGCAGAGCATCAGGACGTCGCCCGGCTCGAGCGAGATGGAGCGCAGGTCGGGGCGCGCGTCGCAGCGCGGGGTGAGCGCCCGGGTCAACGCGCCGCCGAGGCTCGGGGAGAGCAGCTTCACGCCCTCCACCCGCGCGAGGCGCTCATAGACGTTGTGGTCCACGGTCAGCTGCTCGAGCGCGCCGCCGCCGTAGCGGTAGATGCGGCTGTCGCCGGTGTGCGCGATCACCGCCTGGCCTTCGCTCACGAGCACCGCGGCGAGGGTGGTCCCCATGCTCTGGTAGCGCCCCGCGGCGGCCTCCGCGACGATGTCCCGGTGGGCCATGCGGAAGGCGAGGTCGAGGCGCGCCGAGTCCACCATGCGGTCCCGCGCGTCGAGCTCACCGCTGGAGAAGAAGCGGGTCAGCGCGTCGATCGCGAGCGCGCTGGCGACC
The DNA here is from genome assembly GCA_040218145.1 of Sandaracinaceae bacterium. GTDB lineage: Bacteria > Myxococcota_A > Polyangia > Polyangiales > Sandaracinaceae > JAVJQK01. The sequence continues at coordinate 90,517 of JAVJQK010000122.1, forward strand.
TCGCCGCCCGGCTCCCCGCCGACCCCATCGGCGACGGCGAAGAGCCCCGCGTCTGGAATGGCCACGAAGGCGTCCTGGTTCATGCGCCGTCGACCGAGGGCGCTCGCGGTTCCGATCGAGAGCTTCACGCCCCAGAACGATTGCGATGTCCGTGCCAGAACGAAACGTGTCCGAGGTCGAGGACCCAATCGGCCAACATGTTGGCCAATCCCCCACGCCTGGTGGCCTTCGCCCCGCGTGGTACATCCGTCCGGTGTCGGAGGGCCGCCGCAACTACAGCGACGACGAGGTCGAGGAGATCTTCCGTCGCGCGCTCGAGCGGCAGGCCGCGGCGGGGGACGGGTTCGCCCACGACGAGCTGATCGCGGCCGCGCACGAGGTGGGGCTCGACGACGACGCGATCGAGCGCGCGGTGCGGGAGCTCGAGCACGACCGGACCGAGGAGTCCATCCGCGCCGCGGTCACGCGCAAGAAGCGAGAGCGCTGGCTCCGGCACCTCGTGACGTACCTGGTGATCGCGGGCGGCTTCCTCGGCATGCACGCGCTCGGCTACGTGGGCGTCTGGGCCATCTGGATGGCCTTCGGCTGGGGCATGGGCGTGGCGCTCCAGACCTTCGGCGCGCTGCGCGGCGCGACCGAGGAGGAGGTCGACAAGGAGCGCAAGAAGCTCAACCGGAAGGCGCGCCGCGCGGCCCAGGCGAAGGCGCGCGCGGAGGCGAAGCGGCGCAAGGCGGAGGAGAAGGCCCGGCGCGCCAAGCGCTCGCACCACCGCAGCCAGATCGAGGACGACCTCGAGCGTGTGATCGAGGACGGCGTGAGCCTGCTGCTCTCGGCCGCGGCGAAGAAGCTGCGCGAGGCCACCGAGCGCGCCGAGCCTGCGCCGCCCCGCACCGACTTCGAGCGCTACGTGCGCGCGAAGCGGGAGGGACGCGCGGCCGACGTGCACGCGAAGGAGCGCCCGAGGGTGCGGGTGGAAGACGCGGCCAAGGAAGAGGCGCGGGCGCCCGAGGGCGAGCCGGAAGAGACCGAGGCGCGGTCGCGGCGTCGACGACGGCGTCGCTGATCCGGCTCAGAGGCGGCGCAGGCCGATCCGGGAGACGCCGCCGCCCACGTCGGCGCGCACGGCCACGCCGACGCGTCCCCCGACCGAGGCCGCGCACGTGCGGCGCGTGTCTCCGCCGAGCACCAGGGCCTCCCCTTCGAGCCGGACGACCGCCGTGTCGCCGGCCTGCCTCGGGCTGACGCACTCGCCGAAGCGGAGCGCCTCGTCGCTGATGCGGATGGCGAACGGAGGCGCGTCGTCCCGCGTCAGCAGGACGGTCACCGTGCCGACGAGCTCGAGCTCCACGTCGACCCCGCGGAAGCGCGCGCGGGGCACGTCGAAGCGGGCCCCGTCGACGCGCGCCACGAGCGCGCCCTCGCGGGCCTCCCAGCGGCCGGGGCCGTCGAGCGCGAGCTGATCGAGCTCGCCCAGCGTGACGGGGGAGAGGTTGGCCGGCGGATCGTCGAGCGGGGTCGCGACGTCCAGGCGCAAGAAGTCGGTCGCGCCCGCGCCGACCAGCGCGACGCTTCCGTCGGGCAGGGAGACCAGGTGCTCGGGGACGACGTTGAGCGCGATGGAGTCGGAGGCGGGGCGCACGCCGGCCGGATCGATCACGCGGGCGACGGGGCGCAGCTCGTCGCGCCGATCGGGGACGAGGCCGGTCACGAGCACGCGGCCGTCGGGCAGCGCGAGCGCGCGCGGCTCGCGGATGGCGTGGAGCGCGTCGGTGTCGCGCCGCGCCCGCAGCGCGCCCTCGACCGTCACGACCTCGTCGCCGAGCAGGAGCGCGATGGCGTCGCTCCATTCGTCCGCCCCCTCCCGGCCGCCCAGCATCGCGACGCCGCCCGGCAGCGCGACGTAGGCCGCGTCGAGGCGCGCGGGCAGCTCGATCGGGAGCGGCTCGAGCCGGAGCGGGTCGCCTCGCCCACCTGCCTCTCCGATCCCGCCGCCGCGCAGGACCTCCACGAGGGACACGGGCGAGCCGGCCTGCTCTCCGCCGACGACGAAGACGGCGCCGCCCGAGGTGCGCACCACGGTCGGGTGCGCGCGCAGGACGCTGCTCGGGATCGACTCGGTCTCGATCGCGAGTGCGTTGCCGTCCACGCTCGGCCGGAGCAGCTCCGCCGTGTCGACGTAGCTGCGGCGGCCGTCCACCTCGGCGTCGTAGCCGCCGACGACGAAGACCCGCCCGTCGGGGAGCAGGGTCGCGCCGTGCGCGCGCCGCGCGGTGACGAAGGCGAGCGCGGGCGTGTCGGGCGCGTCGGCCGAGACGCGCAGCACCTCGGCCGTGTCCTGGGCGTCCCCCGCGCCGGGCGGGCCGCCGCCGAGCACGAGCACCATCGGCTCGTCGCCGTCGAGCAGGGTCGCGCTGGCCCCCGCGCGCGCCACCGCGAGCCTCAGCGCGCTCGCGTCGGCGCGGTCCGCGGTCGCGGCGAAGAGCGCCACCTCTTGACGCGCGCGGCCCTCGAGCCGCCCTCCCCCCACGAGCACGCGCGCGTCGGGCAGCCCTACCGCGAACGCGTCTCGATCCGCGCTCGCGGGGATGTCGTTGAAGAGGCAGGGCTCGCCCAGCTCGAGCAAGCTCAGCGCGAAGTCCCCTTCGCCGGTCGGCCCGATCACGGCCACCGCGCCGCCCGTCCACGGCGCCCCGCCGGCCTGCTCGCCGAAGGCGGAGATCGCCACCAGCTCCGTCGCGGGAGGGAACGGCTCGAGCGCCACCTGGGGCGCGTCGGACAGCTCGACGCTCCGGGTCAGCAGCGTGCCGCTGGGCGCGTCTCCGCGCGGGCGGATCTCGAGCGTGCGGATCACGTCGGGGCGACAGCTCAGCGACTCGAACGGCCGGACGTCGAGGCGCACCGGGCGGGGCGACGCCTCACAGCCGACGAGGAGCGACAGCGACAGAGCTGCGCGAAGGAAAGACATCCGGGCTATGATCCTACCAAGGCGCCACGCTCTGGGCGCCTTTCCTCACGCACGCGGCGCGCCATCAAGACCTTCGGGAAATACCTCCTCGACGAGGAGATCGCGCGGGGCGGGATGTCGCGGGTCTTCCTCGCGCGCCTGCGCGGGCTCGGCGGCTTCGAGAAGCGGCTCGTGGTCAAGCAGGTCTTGCCCGAGCTGGCGAGCGACCCGCGCTTCGTCTCGATGTTCGTGACCGAAGCCAAGACGCTCGTGCAGATGAGCCACCCGCACATCGCGCCGGTCTACGAGCTGGGCGTGGTGGAGGGCGTCTACTTCCTCGCGATGGAGTACGTCGAGGGCGCGACGCTCTCCGAGATCCTCGAGCACGGCTCGCTCGCCCCCGGCCAGGTCGCCCACCTCGGCGTCGAGATCGCCGACGCGCTCCACTACGCGCACACCCGCTTCGACATCGTGCACCGCGACGTCACGCCGCGGAACGTGATCGTCGACTCCGCGGGCCACTCGCGCCTCCTGGACTTCGGCATCGCGGCGCCGGTCGAGGACGCAGAGGGGGAGCTGTTCGGCACGCCCGGCTATCTCTCGCCCGAGCAGCTCGCGGCGGGCGCGCTCGACGCTCGCGCGGACGTGTTCTCGCTCGGCGCGGTGCTCTACGAGGCGATCAGCGGCCGCCGCGCGTTCCCGGCCATGACGGTCGAGCAGGCGCGGGTCGCGCTCGAGAAGGACGCGATCTTCCAGGACGCCGACGACGCCCCGCCCGAGCTGCGCGCGATCGTGAGCAAGGCCGTCGAGCGCGATCCCGAGGCGCGCTACACGACCGCGCGCGAGCTCGGCCGAGCCCTGCGTGGCTGGCTCGCCTCCCATGCCCCCGAAGGCGTCGCGCCCGAGCTGGGCCTGCGCGCCGAGCGCGCCGAGGCGATGCGCGAGGCCCGCCTCTCGAACGGCGACTCGCTCCCGTCGATGCCCAGCGCGGCCCAGGTGAAGACCCTGGCCACGAGCCGCCTCCTCGACGACCTGCTCGAGACGCCGGCGGAGGACGCGGAGGAGATGGTGTCCGGCACGGTCCGGATCGCGGGGCGCGGCGAGGCGCCGTCGACCGCGAAGCTGGACCGGCGTGCGGAGAGCGCGGAGTCCTCGCGGCTGGGAGCGGGAACGGGAACGGCAGCGGGAGCGGGAGCGGCAGCGGAGGCGGCAGCGGGAACGGGAACGGGAACGGGAACGGGAACGGGAACGGGAACGGGAACGGGAACGGGAACGGGAGCGGGAGCGGGAGCGGGAACGGGAACGGGAACGGGAACGGGAACGGGAACGGCAGCGGGAACGGAAGCGGGAGCGGGGGCGGGAGCGGGAGCGGGAGCGGGAGCGGGAGCGGGAGCGGGAGCGGGAACGGAAGCGGGAGCGGGGGCGGGAGCGGGAGCGGGAACGGAAGCGGACGCGGCGGCGGACTCGGACGCGGCGGCGGACTCGGACGCGGCGGCGGAAGCGGACGCGGTGGCGGGCGCGGACTCGGACGCGGCAGCGGACTCGGACGCGGCAGCGGACTCGGACGCGGACGCGGCGGCGGACTCGGACGCGGACGCGGCGGCGGAAGCGGACGCGGCGGCGGACTCGGATGCGGACGCGGCGGCGGACTCGGACGCGGCGGCGGACGCGGACGCGGCGGCGGACTCGGACGCGGCGGCGGAGGCGGACCCGGAAGCGCAAGGCGCGGCGGAGGCCGCAGCGACACGCAGCGACTCCGGCTCCGTCCCCCGGGTCACCCCTCCCAGCCGTCGCCCCCTGCCGGCTTGGCTCTTCGCTCTTGGCGGCCTGGCGTTCGGGAGCTTCGTCGCCTGGCTGGCGTGGCCGGACGTGCCGTCGCCTGGCCCTCCTCCCTTCGAGACCAACGCGGCCCCTCCAGCGCCGAGCGAGCCGGCCCCGACGGACACCGCGCCGTCCGAGCCCACCGAGACCCAGCCCACCCAGCCCCAGCCCACCGAGCCCCAGCCCACCGAGACCCAGCCCACCGAGCCTCCCACGGAGCCCGAGGCGCCCATCCCCGCCGAGAACCAGCCCACTCAGGACCCGCCCGCCGAGCGCGCGCCGGCGCGGGCCACCCTCACCGTGAACGCCGCGCCGTGGGCGGAGGTGGTGCTCGACGGCCGGCCGCTGGGCAACACCCCGCAACGGAACGTGTCGATCCGCGCCGGCCGTCACACCATCGTGTTGCGGAACCCCGCGCTCGCGAACGGCGAGGTCCGGTCCACCTTCGAGGCCGAGAGCGGCGCCTCGCTCATGGTGATCGCGGACCTCAACGCGAGCCCGCCCACCGTGCGCGTGCGGTAGCAACCGATACGAGCGCCGTGGCGAGGTACTGGCTACCAGCCGGGCTGCGCGGGCGGGTTGCCCACCTGGGGCGGGTCGCCGCCTTCGACCTCGAGCGGGCCGAGCGGCAACGGCTGACCGCCCTTCTCGAGGTACACGCGGTAGAGCTCCGCGTGGAAGTAGGCGTGGATGATGGTCATCACGACCATCGCCGGGGGCAGCAGCAGGTAGAGCGTGAAGACGGACGCGATGCCCGCCGCCAGGCCGACGAGGCCGAGCACGAAGCTACCGACGAGGAGCTCCTTGAAGAGCATCTTCGTGGTGTCGAGCACCTCTTTGAACTTCATCGCCGCGTTGACGTCGTCGGTCAGCTCCGCCCGGAGCACCGCGATCTGCATCGGCATCCCGATGAGGATCATCACCACGGGCATGATGATCATCACGGCGCCGAAGAAGCAGAGGCCCGCGAGGCCGCCGAGCGCGCCGCCGGCTTCACCCCCCGCCGCGGCGCCACCGGCTGCCGCGACCATGCTCCCGGCCATCGCCGCGTACATGCAGCAGCCCATCGTCACGCCGATCATGATCATCGGGATCGACCACACGAGGCGCGCGAGGAAGCCTTTGAAGCCGACGTTGAGCAGCTTCATGAAGTAGTCGAAGTCGAAGTCCATGCGCGGCAGGGGCGAGTCCTGCCCGCTGACGGCGCGGCGCAGCATCAGCGCCGCCCAGCCGGTCAGCACGAGCTGGCCGAAGACGGGGATGCACATGGCGCTCAGCGCGAGCACCGACGCGATCAGGACCTTGTTGGTCCACTGAGGGTCCTGACGCATCGCGCGCCAGCCGCGTAGGTACTCCATGCTCACTCCTCTTCTTCGCTCGGGTCGGCGCGTCGGGACTCAGCGCCTGGGGGAGAAGTTGAGCGGAGCGGCGACCACCGCGCAAGACCCGCCCTCGGGCGCCGGGAAGCTCATGCGCTGCGCGATGTTGCGCACGCAGGTGAGGACCTGCGGGTCTCGCATGGTCCCGCCGGTGCGGACGCCGGCCACGCTGCCGGTCCGACCGACCTTGATCTGCAGGTTCACGCGCCCCTCGAGCGTGTTGTTCACCTTCAGGCGCCGCTCGTAGCAGTTGCGGAACTGGAGCTGGTTCTGCGCCATCTGCGCCTGCGCCGCAGCCGCGTTGATCGACCCGGAGCAGTTCCAGTTGCCGCCGCCGCCGCCCGCGTAGCGCGTGACGTAGCGGATGCGCGGGGGGCCCGCGTCGGGCTCGGGGCCGCTGTCGGGCTCGAGCTCCGGGATGTAGAGGTCCTCGTCGGCGAGGGAGGTGGATCGCTCGACCACGCCAGAGTCCACGACCGTGGTCTCGGCGACGGGCGTGGTCTCCTCCTCGCAGCCTTTCATCCCGAACCACAGCGCGACCGCGCCGCCCAGGAGGACGACTCCGACGATTGCGTATTTGAGGTTGCCCCCGCCCGTACCGGGCGGCGGCGCCATCGACTCCGACACATGACCCCCTGATCGAGAGAGGGCCGGAGTCTAACGCGGCGAGGTTCTTGGGCAAAGCGCCCAATGGCCTTTACGGAGACGCCGCTCGTGGCATCCTCGCGCGCATGAGTCGCATCTACCGAAGCCTCCCCCCGAAGGGCACCAAGCTCGGCCTCGCCTTCTCCGGCGGCCTCGACACCCGCGCCGCCGTCGCGTGGCTCGAGACCAAGGGCATCGAGGTCCACTGCTACACCGCCGACCTCGCCCAGCCCGACGAGAAGGACCCGGCGGAGATCCCGCCGATCGCGATGGCCCACGGCGCGAAGAACGCGCGGCTCATCGACTGCAAAGAGGCGCTCGTGCGCGAGGGGATCGTCGCCGTCCAGTGCGGCGCGTTCCACCTCACCAGCGGCGGCAAGAAGTACTTCAACACCACGCCGCTCGGCCGCGCGGTGACCACGACCGCGATCGTCAAGGCGATGCGCGAGGACGGCGTGCACGTCTTCGGCGACGGCTCGACCCACAAGGGCAACGACATCCAGCGCTTCTACCGCTACGGGATCCTCGTCGACCCCGAGCTCAAGATCTACAAGCCCTGGCTCGACCCGACGTTCAACGAGGAGCTCGGCGGCCGCAAGGAGATGAGCGAGTTCCTGCAGGCGGCGGGCAAGCCCTACTCGATGAGCACCGAGAAGGCCTACTCCACCGACAGCAACGCGCTCGGCGCCACCCACGAGGCGAAGGACCTCGAGCACCTCGACAAGGGGATGCGGATCGTCGACCCGATCATGGGCGTCGCGCACTGGAAGCCCGAGGTCGAGATCGCGGCCGAGGAGATCACCCTCGAGTTCGAGGCGGGCCGCCCCGTGGCGCTCAACGGCCAGCGCTTCGACTCGCCCTTCGCGCTCTTCGCAAAGTGCAACCGCGTCGGCGGGCGCCACGGCCTGGGCATGAGCGATCAGATCGAGAACCGCGTCATCGAGGCGAAGAGCCGCGGCATCTACGAGGCGCCCGGGATGGCGCTCCTCCATATCGTCTACGAGCGTCTGCTCAGCGCGATCCACAACGAGGACACCCTCGACCTCTACTTCACGCTCGGCCGCCGCCTCGGCCGCCGGCTCTACGAGGGCAAGTGGTACGACCCGGAGGCGCTGATGCTCAAGGACGCGCTCACCCGCTGGATCGCGCCCGCGGTCAGCGGCAGCGTCACCCTCGAGCTGCGCCGCGGCGACGACTACACCCTCCTCAACACCGAGGCGGCCCACATGGCCTACGCGCCCGACAAGCTCTCCATGGAGAAGGTGGCCAGCGCCTTCACCCCGGAGGACCGCATCGGCGCGCTCGAGATGCAGGCCCTTCCCCTCGGCGACAACCGCGCGCTGCTGCTCCACTACCTCGACTCGGTGCGCCAGCTCGGCCCCGACCGCACGATCGACAAGCTGCTCGGCGCGGCCGACGACGACTGAGCAGGGCGAGGCAGCGACGCGCGTGCCGTGACCCGCTGGGCGCGGTGGGGCGAAAATGATGCGCCCCCGCGAGGGATCCAGACCACGAGGGTGAGCTGGCCCCCGCCGTGCACTGGGTCGCGGCATGCCGAAGCTCCCCGCGCTCGCCGCCCTCGCCCTCCTCACTCTGGTGGGCTGTCAGCCCGAGACGCCCAGCCCGCCCGAGGCCAGCTCCACCGACGTCGAGCTGCTCGCGGCGGGCTTCTTCGTGCACCCGCGGGGCATCGTCCGCCCCTACTGCCACGGTGTCCTGACCGACGAGCGCTTCGTGCTCACCGCCGAGCGCTGCGTGTCGCGGGTCGACCCGCGGGAGCTCTCGTTCGCGGTGGGCGGGGACGGCGGATACGAGATGCCCGTGACCGAGCGCGTCGACTCCGGCGACGGCCTGGTGCGGCTCCGCCTCGCGGCCCCGCTCGAGCGAGGCGTGCCCGCCTTCGAGCCCGGACCTACCCCTCGGACCGGCGACCGCCTCTCGGTGATCGCCTTCACGCACACGGCCGCGCAGGAAGAGACGCCCGACGCGCGTCGCTACCTCGTCGAGGTGGTGGAGGTGCGAAACGACGTGCTGGTCGCCGACCTGCGGCGCGGAGAGCCCGGCTGCCACGGCGACTTCGGCGCGGCGGCCTACGACGGCGGCGCGCTCGTCGCGATCGTCAGCGGCACCGAGGCCGGCGGACCGACGCACCCCACGAGCGAGGTCTGTCGCACTCGCCTTCTCCTGACCCCACTGGCCACCGCGAACGTGCGTTAGTGGCGCTCTAGATCAACGAGCCCACGGCGCGCACGGTCACGTTCACGCTGGTGCGGATCTCACCCTCGGGGAAGGGGTCGCCCGGGTCGAGGTCGACGACGGTCTGGGCGAAGAAGCGCACGCGGCTGCCGCGGCCGACGAGGTAGTCACTCAGCTCCTGCGCGCCGGCCGGGTCGAGGATCACGTCGCCGCTGGGGGTCGCGCCGGCCGCGACCGCGGGCACGGTGCCGAGGCGCCGCACGCCGAGCGCGGGGTCGATCGCGGTGGCCGCCTCGGGGCCCCAGAAGATCTCGACGTCGTTCACCGGGAAGGTCAGCGTGTTGAGGCTGACCTCGTAGCGGATCTGCTCGAAGGTGTAGCTGTCGACGCTGGAGATGACCTCGCGCGTCTCGGACAGGAGCATGTCGACGTCGATGACCGTGCCGACCGGGGCGGAGACCGTCTTGGGCGCGGGGTCGCAGACGTCGCGCTCGCAGGTGAGGGTCACGGTCTCCGATGGAGGGCACATGCCCATCGGGCCGCAGGGCACGCTCCGGATGTTCCCGTCGTCGTCGCGGAACGCGGTCGGGAGATCGAGCTCGGACGTGTCGACCTGGAAGTCCTGCGGGCCGGTGGAGAAGACGACGCTGATGGTGCCGTCACAGCTCGTCCCCAGCGCGAGCAACGCGGCGGTGAGGACGAAAGAAGAAAGCGATCGCATGCGGGCAGTCTATCAGGCCGCTGCACGCGCGGCTCCGTGCCGGTAGGCTTCCGCGCCATGAAGCGCCTCCTCTTCCTCTCGTGTGCGATCTCCCTCTGCGCGTGCGGCGGCGACCCCGGACCGCGCGACGCCACCGCCGACACCGGCGCGAGCGACGCCGCTTCGCCGGTCGAAGACGCCGGCCTCCCGCCGCGCGCGACGGAGCCGACGCTGCCCTCGGTCACCGGCACCTGCCCCGAGTTCGCGGACGGCCGCATCACGGTCTCTCCCGAGGGCTTGCCGCCCCGCGAGGTGCGGCTCTGGATCGGCGACGCGGCGCAGACGATGGACGGCCCGCTGGTCTTCTACTGGCACGGCGCCGGGAGCCGCGTGGAGGAGGCGGAGTACGGGCTCGGCCCGGACACGATGGAGGCGATCCTCGGCGCGGGCGGCATGGTGGTCGCGCCGACCCGGGCGCCGGACTCGGGCGACTTCCCGTGGCACCTCACGACGGGCAACCGCGACGACGATCTGCGAGTGGCCGACGAGATCCTCGCCTGCGCGATCGCGTCGGTCGGGGTCGACACCACGCACATCCACAGCATCGGCATGAGCGCGGGCGGCTTGCACACCACGCAGATGAGCTACCGCCGCTCGAGCTACCTCGCGAGCGTCGTGACCTACTCGGGCGGGCTCTACCTCGGCCGCGCCCCCCGCATGGACGAGCCGACCAACCGCTTCCCCTCGCTCATCTTCCACGGCGGCCCGAGCGACATCGTGATCATCGAGTTCGAGGAGGCGTCGCTGCGCTATCACGCGGACCTGACCAACCGCGCGCACACCGCCTTCATCTGCGATCACGGCGCCGGCCACTCCATCCCCACCGCCGCCCGCGACTCGGTCTGGGAGTTCTTCCAGGCGCACCCCTACGGCGCCGAGTCCCCCTGGGCGGAGGGCCTGCCCGACGGCTTCTACGCCCCTTGCGGCCTCGAGCCCTGACAGTCCGTCCCCTCACATGGCGCCGGGCAGATACGGCTCGGGCACGACGATGATCGGATCGAGCGGGCCGGGGCCCTGCGGCTGGGCCGCGACGATGATCGCGGTCAGGGCGCCGGCGATCACCACGCCCAGGCCCGCCCAGAGGTACCAGCGCTCGAACCACTCGAGCTCGGGCGGCGGGGGCGCCTCGAAGGGGATCTCGGCCAGCCACGCGAGGGAGCGGTCGTGGGGCGCCGCGGAGGGAGCGACGCGCAGATCGACGGGCGCGTCCCCGGTGAAGCGGCGGGCCGACGCGCAACCCTCCGCCGTGCAGCGCATGGCCAGCGCGCGGTCGAGCGGGCCGCGCCCCGCCCACAGGAGCCAGACCTCGGGCGGCTCGGGCAGCGCGGCGAGGGCGGCGACGAGCTCGTCCGAGGCACCGGCGCGCGCCGCGTCCGCCGCCCGACGCGCGGCGGCGAGCGTGTCGGTGGGAGACAGCTGGACCGTGACCGAAGGGCGCTCTCCCTCGAGCACCTGGACCACGCGCGCCCACGGTCGATGCCCCGGCGCCTCGACCCGCAGCACGTGCAGCCCGACGGGCACGTTGAGCGTGCGCGGCAGGCCCCCGAGCGAGCGATCGTCGATGGAGACCACCGCGCCGTCGGTGTCCGAGCGGACCTCGAAGCGCCCCCGCGGCCCGGTCACCGCCTCGCGACGGATCTGACGCGCGCGCTCGACGACCTCGGGGCGCGCCTCAGCGACCTGCACGTCACGTTGCGGATCGACGGACGCCGCGCGCCGCAGCGCTGCGCCGCTGAGGCCCTCCATGCCCGCCTGCGAGGCCGTGATGGCGATGGCGAGCTGGACCTCCGCGTACCAGTCGCTCATGCCCGGCACGTCGAGGTGCTGCTCGGCGAGGCGCTCGGCGCGGGTGAGGATGCCGAGGGCGTCGCGCTCGCGCAGGCTGGCCGTCGCGTGACGCGCGCGGACGAGCAGCGTCTCGATGAGCGAGATCGTCTCGAGCCTCTCGGGTGAGACCCGACCGACCGGCTCCCGCGCCCGCGCCCACTGCTCCAGCGTGGTCGCGCGCTCGAGCTCCCCCTCGACGCGGCGCTGCCAGCGACGCCAGGTCAGCTCCGGCGCGCCGTCGTCCACCACCACGACGGCGCTCTCTTGCGCCGACGCGGGACCCGGCCCCGCCACGAGCGAGAGGGTCACGAGCGAGAGGGTCACGAGCGGGAGGAGCGCACGCATCCGCGGCGCACGATAGCAGCCCGTCAGGCGGCGCGCGCCGCCTTCGCCGCCCGCTCCAGGAGCGCCCGCGCGCGGTGGTGCCAGGTGTGCGTGGCCGCGACCCGCTCCCGGGCCGCCTGCGCCATCTCCTCGCGCGCCGGCTCATCCGAGAGCAGCGCCTCGAGCCGCGCCCTCGCGCCGCTCACATCGGTCAGCGAGAACGGCGCGTGGAGCTCTCCGAACGCCTCGGCCAGCCAGCGGTTGTCGTTGACGACGAGCGCGCTGCCGTTGGCGAGGGAGGCGAAGTAGCGCTCGCTCGCCACGTGACCGTGCACGGGCTGCACGCAGAGCGTCACCTTCGCGCGGGACACCATCTCCTCGTAGACGTAGTAGGGCACCGCCGGGCGCGTCACCCAGGCCGAGCCCGGGACGAGACGGTCCCAGCCGTCGCCCACCACCGTGAGCGGCAGGTCGGCCAGGTCACGCATGACGGCGAGGCGGACCTTCGCCCGGACGAACCGGTTGATCTCGCCGAGCACCATCGGCTCGAGCCGTCGGATGCCCTCGTGGCCACCCACGCCCGCGGCCTCGCAGGTCTCGCGGAACACCTCGCGCAGCGGTCGGGTCAGATCCGCGACCCACGCCTCGCTGGCCGCGCCCATGAGCTTCGCCACCGCGGGACCGATGGACGTCGGCCATCCGCGCGAGATGCCCTCCGGGTCGACGACGCTCCCCGCGAAGAAGACGTCGATGTCGCGATCCTCGCCGCGCACCCGAGGGAGCACGCGGCCCGCGAGCAGCATCGTCTCCGCCTCGGGGAGCTCCATCGCGCGCGCCTCTGCAGAGGAGCGCTCGTTCGTCCACAGCGTGCGCACGTGGGGCGCGCGGAGCTCCGCCGCCCAGCTGCGCTGGTAGTACGGCTCGTCGACCATCCACGTCGTCAGCGGGACGCGGCCGCCCCCGAGCGGTCTCCCGTCGGGTCCAGCCAGGCGCACTCCGTCGAGGTTGAAGGAGAGGACCAGGTCGGGCTCGAAGCGGGTGAGCGCGGCCGCGAACGTGGCGTCCGGTGGCCCCATCGCGAGGTCCACGCAGACGGCGACCGCGCCCTCGTCCTCGAAGCCGAGCTTCATCGCGTCCGCGAAGCAACGCAGGTGATCGTAGTTGCAGGCGCCCTTGATCAGGATGACGCGCGGCGCTCTTCGTTCGGCCATGAGGGCTCCTCGGATTCGATGAGATCGAGCAGGTGCGCTTCGGGGACCACGAAGTCGCGGTGGAGGGGGTCGGGGTGACTCCCGGGGATGGGGGTCCCGCGAGCGAAGATCATCTCGGCGCCCACGATCGGGGCGAGGCCCGCGAAGTAGTGGGGAGGCACGCTCTCCCCCCAGAGGCCGATCATGCGCGCACCCTCGCGCATGAAGACGGCGTTGGTCATGCCCGCGCCGACCGTGACCACGATCGTCTCGGCGTTGTGAACGAGCGCGACCTGCTCGGAGAAGCTCAGCGCGACCGGATCGATCAGCGCGAAGCCGCGCGCCTCGAGGAGCGCCGCCAGCGCCGCCTCGTTGACGCAGCCGCGCCGGACGCTGTTCGGGCGGGTCAGCATCACGCGCTTCGGGCTCGGAGCGCTCGTGTCGACGCGCTCGAGCACCGCCTCACGGAGCCGGCGCACGGTCTCGGGCGCGATCATGCGCTTCGAGAGCGGCACGCGCGCGTCGTCATGCATGATCCCGCCGAGGGAGGGGAGGACCAGCCTCCCCACCGCGACGCGCGACTCCTTCGTCAGGGCCACGACCTCGCGCCCGGGCGCGAGCAGCTCGAAGGCCTCACGGCACTGGCGCGGCATGCGTTCGTTGACCAGATGCGGGAGCGCCGCGTCGCCGCCCTCCGGGTCGAGGAAGAGCACCTTGGGGAGGTGCTCGAGCATCCAGTGAAAGTAGTTGGACGCCGCGCGGCCCCCGATCAGCACCGCCGCGTCGAGGCGCGCCGTGATCGCGGAGGGCGCGAAGGTGAGCGCGCGCCCCTCGGGGTCGACCCAGCCGCTGTACTCGGGGATGTTGTCCTGGCGCAGCGAAGGAGACGCGGCCTCGTCGTAGACCACCAGGTCATCGCCTCGCGCGACCACCCCGCTCTCGCCGAGCACCTGCGCGTCGCGCACGTGGGCGACGAAGAGGGGCGGGGCCCGCTCGTCGGTCGGACCGTCGATTCGGAACGGCGGGTGGTAGTTGGGCGACTCCACCACCACGGGCACGGACGGCGCGATGGAGACCACCCGCTCGGCGACCTCCTCCACGCGCCTGACGTGCAGCATCACCGGCTGGCGGCCATGCAGCCGACTCGCGGCCGCCCCGTAGGCGTGCACCATGGAGCTGTGCCACTCGCTGAGCGCCTCTCCGGCCTCGGCCAGCCGTCCCATCGCCATCAGCGTCCGTCCCATGCGCTCCACGGCGTCTACGGCCATGGGAGCCTGCGGGAACCGCGCCCGCATCGCCGCGATGGCGTCGAGCGCCTCCCGGTGCCGCCCCGCCTCTCGGAGGTTGTCGGCGAGGTCCATCCACGCGCGCCCATCGAACGGAGCCGCCGCGAGCGCCGCCTGCAGGGCCGCCACCGCGTCGTCGTAGCGGCTGGCTTCATAGGCCGCCTTCGCCTCGACGAGCGCGGGCGCGGCGAGGCGGGCACCCTCGGCCCTGGCGCGCGATGCGGTGGCCTCGTCGTCGTGGCCGAGCGCCGCGGCCAGGCGCGCGCGAGAGAGCGCCACCTCCGGGTCGCGCGGGTCGAAGTCGCACGCCGCCCGCCACATCGCGAGCGCGAGGTCCGCGCAGCCCGCCGCCTCGAGTCGGTCCGCGAGCTCCATGCAGATCAGCTTGCGGTTGTCGTTGTTCGCCACGAGCTGGCGAAGCAAGGCGGTGCCGCGCGCCTCCCCCGCGGCGATCGCAGCGACCGTCTCGACGACGCGGCGTTGCAGGATCGGGGTCAGTCTTCCCATGGCTCAGGTCTCCTCGGCCGGAGTCGTCAGGGTCCACGCGCAGTGGTGCTGCACGACCGCTCCGCCGCCCCACTTCGACTTGAAGCCGTGGAGCGGGGCGTTCAGCGTCCGGCCCCCTTCTTCGGTCGAGGCGCCGAACGAGAACGTGCGCGCGCCCTCCCGCTGGGCGTGCACGATCGCCCTCTCGATCACGAGATCCAGCGCGCGCAGCTCGCGGCCCTCCTCCGAGGCGGCGAGGTACTGCGTGTGGAAGACGCCTTCGCGGTGCCGGAGCAGCCAGCACGCCGCGGCCGCGACGCCGCTCGGCGCGCGCGCGACCCAGAGCGACTGCGCGCCGCCGAGCCGGCGCCGCAGATCGAGCAGCGCCTCGAGATCGTGCACCGGCCGCGCGCCGTGTCGGCGGCGGAGGGTGTCCGAGAGCAGCGCGTGCATCTCGGCGTACGCGTCGGGCGTGTCCTCGACCGCCACCGTCACGCCGAGTCTCTCCGCGCGGTTGGCGCTGGCGCGGTCCTTCCGCTTCCGATCGCGGTCCAGGCTCACCACCGACCACAGGTCCATGCGCTCGACGGTGCCGCCGAGCCGAAACAGGGCCGACAGCTCGGGCTCGTCGGGCTGCACCGAGAGATGCGCGGGCGAGAGCTTCAGCTCCAGGCGGCGCGCGCCCGCGCCTCGATAGAGCTCGCCGAGGGCGGACAGCACCTCGAAGGTCTCCTCCGCGGCGCCGATCTTGGGTATGAGCGGCCCGCCGAAGGTCGAGCCGGGGTGGCTGACGACCCGGTCGTCCAGGCGCGCGGCCGGGAAGATCGCGACCGGCTTGCCGTCGCGCTCGAGCCAGACCGAGCAGTCCTCGAAGCGAGCCCCGTGGTAGCCGAGGAACCGACGCGTGTGCAGCAACGTCCCCTTGGGGCAGCGCTCGACGAAGGCGTCCCAGCGATCGTCGTCGTCGGGGTGATGAGGTCGTGGAACGAGCATGGCCACGCGCGTGCTCGATGCACGCTTCGAGCCATGGGCGAGACGCTAGATTATGGCCTCTCAGCGAGGGACTGGTGTCAGTGCGTCGACACCGGATCGTCGGAGACCCGAGCCTCCACGAAGATCTCCGCCGCCAGCTCCGGCAGCTCCTCGCCGAGCGAGGCGAGCCCACGCAGCACCGCGTCCCCCAGCAGCTCTTCGACCCCCTCCATCTGTGCGTTGGTGAAAGGCTTGAGCGTGTGCCCACCGGCGCGGAGCACCTCGAAGCCGGCGCCGCACACCTCCTCGCGAAGGGAGGCGGCGTCGTAGACCCGGGCCTGGGCGAGCGCGACGTTTCGCTGGCTCATCGCGTGCTCGTCTTCGATGAGCCCCATCGCGCGGGCGAGCCGCCGGTGGAGCGAGTACGCGTTCGGGACGCTCACGTAGAGCCGGCCCGCGGGCGCGAGGAGGCGCCGCGCGGCACCTAGCATGGACTGGGCGTCCGGGATCTCGTGAAGGAGGCTGTCGATGATCACCACGTCGGCGGGGCCCTCGAGGGCGGCCGCGATCTCCGCCTCGGCGCGCTCGAAGTAGTCCTGGACGACCCGCAGCTGCGGGGCCTCCGCGGAGCGCGCGCGGGCCACCTCCGCGAAGCGGGCGGCGGGCTCCGCCACGACCCAGCGCTCCACGAGCTCCGGCGCGACGCGATCGAAGAGCAGGCTCGAGCCACAGCCGACCTCGACCACCCGGGCCGGGGCGACAGCAGCCAGCCATCGCGCCGTGAAGTCGCCCCGCGCCTCCACGAGGCGCGCCTCGTAGCCGTAGTCGCGCGCGTAGTCTTCCTGGTAGCGCGCCAGACGCGCGTCGCGGCTCACGCGGCCGTCCGCGCGGAGGCGTCCTCGAGCAGCTCGTTCACCGCCCGGTCACACGCGAGGAGGATCATGTTGAGGAACGCGGCGTCTTCGGAGCGCCCGACGAGGGCGGCGTTCGTGAGCCCGGCGAGGGCCGCGCGACAGGCCCGGTCACCCGCCGCCACCTCGGGGGTGAGGATGGGGAAGACGCGCGAGAACCGCTCGACGTGGCTCCACGTCGGGCGCGCCGTCTCGGGCACGAGGCCGGCCGAGCGGAGCTCGCCCCACACGCGCTCGGTGATGGCGGCCTCGTCGAGCGCCTCGTCGGGGCCGAGCACGACCTCGACGGACATCGCGCGGCGCTCGAGCGGCGCGCAGTCGGGGCGGACCTGGCGTGTGAAGAACACACGGTGGATCGCGTCGCCGGGGTCGTAGAAGGTCGCGTAGTGGAGGTCGGTCGAGGGCTCCTCCGAGGCGACGAGGTGCACGACCGCCAGGTCGCGGAACGCCGGCCGTGCGCTCGGCACCGAGATCCCCGCGGCGCGGCAGAGCAGCGCAGGAGGGCGCGACCAGAACAGGACGTCGCACGGCAGCGCGGTCCCGTCGTCCAGCTCGACCGCGGTCACGCGGTCGCCGTGGCGCTCCACCGACGCGACGCTGGCGCCGAAGCGGATCTCCCCGCCGCTCGCCTCGAGGTCCCGGCAGCTCTCCTCGATCCAGCGCCCCATGGCGCCGCGCGCCGGATGCAGGAAACCTCGCCCCGGCACGTCGAGGCTCCGGCTCGATGGGTGCGCCATCCGCCCACGAAGCTCGGGGTGGGCGTCGCGAAGGCCGCGCGTCGTCGGCTCGTCGGCCACGATCACGCGCCCCGGGACGAAGAAGCGCTCGGCCTTGGGCGCGAGCGCGTCGAGCGAGCAGCCGAAGACCTTGCGCAGGAACGGCTCGAAGACCCGCTCGACGACCGTCGCGCCGAAGCGACCCCGGAGCCAGGCGTCGACGTGATCGGCCGCGGGCTCCTCTTCGGCCGCCAGCAGCTCGCGGACCACGGCGTCGGCCACCTCGTCGCCCAGAAGGCGGACGTCGGGGCACTGATTTTCACGGTTGAGCCGCCCGCCGAGCACGTGCCCCTCGTTGGGGAAGCCGTCGATCCGGTTCCACTCGATGTCCAGGCAGCCGTAGATCGCGTGGTCGAGGCGCTCGTCGCCCGTCGCCATGCCCATCCGGATCCCTCGGTCGAAGTCGACGCGGCGCCCGTCCACGACGGCCTCGTAGGGCATCCACGCCCCGCCCGGTCCGGGGGCGGGCTCGATGACGGTGACCTCCGCGCCTCGACGCGCGGCGAGTCGCGCCGCGGCCAGCCCGGACGCACCCGCGCCCATCACCACTGCTCTCTGCTTCATCGTCGTCTCCGCGTCTCGTTCTGAGACGCCCTGGGAAACGGCCGACGCGGCGGGGGCTTGAGAATTTTCTCCAGACAGAGGAAGCGAGCGACCAAGTTGTCGTAGCCTGCGGCAGGAGACGAGCGTGAAAGACAAAGAACACTATCTCGGGCCGGTCCTGATCGGTGGCGTCGTCGCGGGTGTGCTCAGCGCCATCCCGATCATCAACTACTGCAATCTGATCTTCTGCATGTGGATGCTGCTGGGCGCGGGCCTCGCCGTGAAGCTCATCCAGGACAAGACCAACACGGTCGACGCCAAGGAGGGCGCCCTCATCGGCGTGCTCACCGGGCTCGTGACCGGCGCGATCTTCGGTGTCCTCTACGTGCTGATGTTCCTGCTCTTCGGGGCGGCGATGATCCCGGGCGCCGCAGCCGGGGAGCTCGAGGGCGCGGCCGGCGGAACGCTGATGATGTTCATCATCCTCGGCGGCAGCTGCATCTTCTCCTTCGTCGTCTACGGAGGCTTCGGCGCGCTCGGCGGCCTGCTCGCGTCGATGATCTTCCCGCCGAAGAACGGCGATCAGGGCGGCGGCGGCGGCTTCGCCCCGGCTCCGAGCGCGCCTGGCTTCGGGCAGCCTCCGGGCGGTCCGGGCGCTCCCCCGAGCGGCGGCGGCTTCGGTCAGCCCCCGAGCGGCGGCGGCGGCTTCGGTCAGCCTCCGAGCGGTGGCGGCGGTCA
This sequence comes from Sandaracinaceae bacterium, assembly GCA_040218145.1. GTDB lineage: Bacteria > Myxococcota_A > Polyangia > Polyangiales > Sandaracinaceae > JAVJQK01. The sequence continues at coordinate 109,315 of JAVJQK010000122.1, forward strand.
GCCTCCGGGCGGCGGCGGCTTCGGCCAGCCCCCGGGCGGTGGCGGCGGTCAGCCCCCGGGCGGCGGCTCGCCCTGGGGTCAGTGAAGCCGAGCCTTCGCCCGCTCTTCGTCGCCGCCGGCTTCGCGTTCGTCGCGGGCCTGGCGGCGGCGCCGCTGTGGTGGCCTCACGGGCCGCTCGCCGCGATGGCGCGCGTGGTGTTCGCGGGGCTCTGCCATCAGATCCCCGAGCGCACCTTCGCCCACGACGGGCACGCCATGGCGGTATGCGCGCGCTGCGCGGGGATCTACCTCGGGCTGGCCATCGGCCCGCTCGTCGCCCTCGTGTGGCGTGTGGACCCGCGACGGCGCGCGCCGTGGCTCCTCGGAGCGCTGCCCATCACGGCCCAGGTCGTCGCCGCGTGGGTCTGGCCCTCGCTCGACGTCGCCTGGCTTCGCGCGGCGACCGGCCTCTGGGCCGGCGTCTTCGGCGGGTTCTTGCTGGCCTGCGCCGTCTCGACCGCGAGCGCGCCCGCGCGGACCCCGCTCGGCTCGGCGAGCTGATCGCGGCAATCGGGGCTCAAGCCCGAGCCGCGATCGGCCGTTGCCATGGGCATGAGGCGAGATCTGAGCCCTGCCGAGCTGTTCGACCGCGAGTACCCCGCCGCCCGCAAGGCGCCGCACCTCGCGCCGGTGCCCTCGTACGCTCGCCCCCTCGACGTCCGTCGCGCGATGGAGGTCGACCTGAGCGTCATCCGCGATCAGCGCGGTGACCTCGTGGTGGCCGAGCTGGGCAAGCACCTCCCGTTCGTCGCGCGCCGCATGTACTCGCTCGTGCGCGTCCCCGAGGGCGAGGCGCGCGGCGGCCACGCGCACAAGGAGCTCGAGCAGCTCCTCTTCGTGCTCCACGGCGCGCTCGACCTCGTGCTCGACGACGGCGTGACCAAGCAGCGCGTGCGGCTCGACGACCCCGAGAAGGCCATCTACCTGCGCCCGATGGTGTGGCGCGAGCTCGAGCACTTCGCCCCCGGCACCGTCTGCGTCGTGCTCGCCTCCGAGGTCTACGACGAGAGCGACTACCTCCGCTCGTACGACGCTTACCGCGACGAGCTGGCCGCGCTCGGCTGGTGACGGGGGCGCTGAGCGCTGGTGTCGCGCAGACGTGATCGATAGGATGGCCCGAGGGGATGGCCATTCTACTCGTCGTCGACGATGAGCCGGACGTTCGCTTCCTGGTTCAGATCATCGCGTCTCAACAAGGTCACGAGGTGATCGAGGCCGCCGACGGAGTGGAGGCGCTCGAGATCCTCGAGTCCCGCCCCGTCGACGCGGTCGTCACCGACTTCCACATGCCGCGCATGAACGGCGTCGTGCTCCGCGACCGGATCCGGGCGCGGTGGCCGGAGCTGCCCGTGCTGCTCTGGAGCGCCAGCCGTCACCCCGTCCACGAAGGCGAGCCGGTCCCCGACGCGCTGGAGAAGGACCCCCTCGAGCTCGACATCTCGTCCCTCCTTCACCCCCGCGCGCAGGTAGGCCCCACATGAGCGCCCCCGAGACTCGGCTCACGACCGGAGACCCCAACCTCGATCGCGTCCTGCACGGCGGCATCGTCGAGGGCTCCACGGTCGTCATCAGCGGCCCTCCGGGCGCGGGAAAGAGCATCCTCGCGCAGCAGATCGTCTTCGCGAACGCGACGTCCGAGCGACCGGCCCTCATGGTGGCGACCTTCTCGGAGCCGCAGTCGAAGATCGTCGCGCACCTCTCGGGCTTCGACTTCTACACACCGGACGCGTTCGGAGACAGCGTGCGACCGCTGGCGCTGAGCGACGCGCTGCGCAGCCCCGACGGGCTCGCCAGCGTGGTCGGTCGGCTCACCGCGGAGGTCGTCCAGACCCGGCCCGCGGTGGTCGTCATCGACTCGGCGAAGGCGATGACCGACGCGGCCGCCTCGTCGCCCGACCTGCGCTCGCATGTCTACGAGCTGGTCGCGCGACTCTCTCACACCGGCACCACGCTTCTGCTCGTGGGCGAGTACGACGACGACGCCATCGCGACGCGGGCGGAGTTCGCGGTGGCGGACGCGATCCTCCAGCTCTCGAACGACGCCGTCGGCGCGGCGGATCGGCGCGCGTTCCGGGTGGCGAAGCTGCGGGGCTCGTCTTTCGTCTCCGGGCGCCACTCCCTCTCGCTCACCTCGAAGGGGGTGCAAGTCTACCCTCGCCTGGAGTCGATCGTTCAGGCCGCGGGCGTCTCACCGCTCCCGGGTCGCGCGTCACTCGGCGTCGAAGGCCTCGACGCGCTGGTCGGCGGCGGCCTGCCTGCGGGGGACGCCACGCTCCTGATGGGACCGTCGGGCGCGGGCAAGACCGTGCTCAGCCTCCACTTCGTCGCGACCGGCGTCGCGGCGGGAGAGAAGACGGTCTACGTGTCCATGGAGGAGTCGCCGGACGCGCTGATGGCCAAGTGGCGCTCGTTCGGCATGCCGCTCGACGACGCCCTCGCGGATGGGCGGCTCGTCCTGCATCACGCGCCGATCACGGAGCTCGACATCGACCGCCTCGGCGACGAGGTCGCCCGGCTGCTGCGCGATCGGAAGCCGAGCCGGGTCGTCTTCGACAGCCTCGGCGAGCTGGCCGTCGGGGCCGAGCGCGAGCATCGCCACCCGGGCTACATCTGGTCACTCGCCAACCTGGCGCGCCGCGACGGGGCGTCGGTGATCTTCACGCAGGAGACGATGGCGTTCGGATCCGAGGTGGGGACCCGCGTGGGGTTCAGCCACCTCTTCCACAACGTGCTCTTCCTGCGCTACCTGGAGCGACCGGACCGGCTGAGCCGCGCGCTGACGGTGGTGAAGATGCGCGACTCCGCGCACGCCAACCAGCTCGTCGAGCTCAGCATCGGCCCGGACGGCATGCACCTCGACGGCACCGTCGCGGGCGCGACCGGCTTGCTCGGCTGGACGACCCTCTCGGTCACGGACACCGGCGAGCGCTGACCCCGCGCGCTCAGGCCGGCTGCGGGAGCTTCGGCAGCTCGCGGCCGATCAAGCGGTACATGAGCTGGGCGTAGAGCGAAGTGCCGCTCGGGCGCACCCGCGCGCGGTCGGCCGGAGAGATCCCGAGACGAAGGCGCACCTCTTCGAGAGGGAGCTCCATCCACTCCTCGAGCGGAGCGGCCACGATGAGCTCCGCCGCGCGACCCATCTCGATGCCGAGCACGACGTTGTGCCAGGCCGCCGCCGCCTGCGACGGGGACATGAAGGCGACGAGCCACCTGGCGAAGCGCACGTAGCGCTCGCTCAGATACCCGGTGTCCTGGGCCGCGGTGAAGGCGGCCACACCGAGCTCGCCCGCGATGCCCGTGTCGAAGCCCGCGAGCAGGTGATGCAGGTCATGGGTGAGCGTGTAGCGAATGGTGAAGGGGTCATCCCGGAACCGCGAAAGGACCCGATCGCTCAGCTCGAAGTGCTCGAGCCCGTTGTCGTCGAGGAAGCGCGCGTACTCACGCCCCAAGGTGCCCTCGGGGAGCTGCCGGAGGCTGGAGAGTGAGACGTCCAGGATGGGCGTTGGCAACCGGCGAATGGCGGCCTGCACGCGCTCGGGCGCGTCGGACTGCGCGCCCAGCTTCAACGCCGCGACGTCTCCGAGCGAAGCGTCGCCCAGCGCCGCGGTCATGACCTCCTTCAGCTCACTCCAGTTCATGGCGTTCCCTTCTCCGACGACCCTCGTGGCTCGCTGAAGCCAGCCTAACCTTAGTCACGGATAAAGCAAGAATTAGCCACCATTCCGACCGAATGGGTCTTGTTGGAGAGGGTACACTCACTCCGATGCGGCGAGGATCGATGATCAGGTTGATTCGACGATAAAGTTAGGTAGCTTCCCCACCCTGGAGGAAGACGATGCCGCGCAAGCGCCCCGAACAGGTGGCGGAGACCCGTCGTGTATTTCTGCGAAGCGCCGCCAAGTGCTTTGCGGCGGCGGGGTTCGAGAAGGCGACGCTGAAGGACATCGCTTCGGAGGCGGGCATGACCGTCCCGACTCTCTACAGCTACTTCGCGAGCAAACAGGATCTCGTCCAAGCGCTGATCGATCAGCTGATCGCGGAGATGTCCGACCTGTTCGACGTCCTGCTCCCACGCGGCCTGACGTTCGCGCAGAAGCTCGAGCTGCTCCTCGCCCATCAGCTGCGCTGGTCCGAAGAGCGGCGTGACGCGTTCCAGTTCTTGATGCGGCTGGAGAGGCGCGACGTGGAAGAGGAAACGTCCACGCATCGACAGCACCTGGATCGCCTCGAGGCGTGGCTGACCGAGCACGCGGACCCCGAGGAGCTCCGCGTCGAGCCGCGCACGACGGCCCTCGTCATCGACGCGCTCGGGAACGCCTGGTTTCGACGCTGGCTCGAGGACGGCGCGCGCCCCGGCGAGCTCGTGCGCCGGGCCCCCGAGTACGCCGACCTCGTGTTGCACGGCGTCGGCACGGGCTCGCTGGTGGAGGAGTGAGCTCGCGCTCGACTGGAGAGCTCACATCGGGGGATCGGGCGGTCCCGCGTCACCTACGCCCGCGTCCGGCCAGCCCGCGTCGGGTCTCGGGGCGGGGCGCCTCGCGCACACGCGCGCTTCGCAGGTCAGACCATCTTCACAGATGCCTTCGCCCGCGCCGCAGGCCTCTCCCTCCGCGAGCCGCTGCACCGTGCCAGGCACGATGGAGCGGCGGACCCGGAGTTCGCTTCCCTGCCGGCTGAGGGAGATGACCGCAGGCTCGTGGGCGAGCTCGTCGCAGGACGCACGCGTGAGCGGATCGAAGCAGCACACGTCGAACTGTCCACCCCTCACAGCGAGCGAGAACTCATAGATGGTGTGAGGCTCGGGGTTCCCTGGGCTCCGTCCGAAGCCGTACGCGCCGGACGCGGACAGCGGCGCGGGCGCTCCGTCTCGCGTGGCCTCGACCCGACCGTCGCCGTAGACGCGGAGATCGATCCACTCCTCCCCGATGCGCACCTGGAAGTAGTTGAAGCAGTCGCGCCGGATGCCCTCCGAGTTCGCGCGCCAGTCGTTGAGGAAGTAGAGCCGACCGTCGCGGTAGTCGACGTAGACGTCGGTGAAGAGCCCCTCCAGCCGAACGGCGCCCGCCCACTCGTCGCCGGTGAACCGCCCGTCGACCGTCACGGGGGCGTCGCTGCGCGGCTGCGCCTCCCAGAGACCCGCGCCGCGCGTCGGGTCACAGCGCCCGGAGTCATCGGCCTGACAGTCGGGCGCGAGGCCGGGCACACACGGACACGACCTGGTCGTCTCGGTGACGCACTGACGCGTCTCGTCATCGCACACCAGGCGGGAGCTCTCCCGGGGCGCCGTCCCGTCCGGACAGGTTTCTTCCGTGCATGCCGAGGAGAGCGCCGCGAGCAGCAAAGTGAGGCATGCGGCGCGCGCCGCGTCGATTCCGAGCTTCGTCATGAGTCACTCCAAGGCATCAGGGGAGCGCCGCTCCCGAAACGAGTCGCACGGGTCCGGCCGTGCCCGCGAACACGGCGTCTACGGCGCCGTCGCCCTCCAGATCCCCGAGCGCGACCACACCACCGAGACGCTCCCCGCGGGAGCTGCCGATCCAGGCGTCATGGACCGTGAGATCGGAGGCGGAGAGGAGGTGGACGCGCCCCTGGCAGACCTCGGGATCGACGCATGCGGCGTCGGCGCACCCGAGCAGCACGTCGGCCCCGCGCGCGCCGGTCACGCACACACGCGACGCGGTGTCGAATCGCGCCGTCTCGCGCGGCGTGGGTTCGAGGGGTCGCAAGCGGTAGGCGCGGAGCTGGTCCGGGGCGCCGAGCTGCGGCCAGAGCACCGTGAGCGCGCCCCCCAACCCCACCCGGTGCGCGTTGGCGTGACGCGGCGTGAGGCGCGCGAGCGCGTCCGTCACCTCGGCCATCGGCGGCCCCTCGAGCGGCAGCACGAGCGGCGCCGCGATGGGTCCCGCGTGGATCGCGAGCCGCCCCGCGTCTGCGACGCCGACGTCGTCGTGACCGTCGCCGTCGACGTCCCCGAGCCCGAAGAGCGCCGCTCCGGAGAGATCGAACTGCGGGGCGAGGCGCGCGTCGGCGAGCGCGCCGCCGCTCCAGCGGATCCACGCGACACTCCCCGTGCGATCTTCTATCGACAGCTCCTCGGCGCCGTTTCCGTCCAGGTCGCCGAGGACGCGGACCCTCGCGCCGAACGAGCCTTCGCCTTCTGCCCGAAGCGCAGGCAGCGCGTCCAGCGCGCTCGGCGCGCCGCGGCCGGGGTCGCCGCGCAGGAGATGGACGACGCCGTCGCCCTCGAACGCCAGCGCCACCGCGAGGTCGGACACGCCGTCGGCGTCGAGGTCTCCCGCCGCGAGGCTCCCCTCCACGTAGACCGGAACGCTGACGCCGTCGCGGGAGGTGCGAGAGTCGAACGGCGTCCCCACGAGCGCGAGGTCGAACCCGTCGTCGAGCTCAGCGGGGAGCCGAGCGCGCCCATAGACCAGACGCAGGCGCGGCAGCACGCGAGGCTGCGCGCGCTCCGCGACCAGCTCGAGCACCGCGAGGTCGTCCCGTCCGTCTCCGTCGAGGTCGGCCGCGACCACGGCGAGCACGACGGAGGACGGAGAGGGGTCGACGCCGGCGTCCGCGAGGGGGACCGCCGCGTCGTCGCCGCTCGTGGCGACGTGCGAGTCGTAGATGCAGCCCGACAGGAGCAGCAGCGCCGCGAGCGAGCGCGTCATCGCGGCTCCGATCCGAGCGCCGCCCGGGCCCGCTCCGTGAGCCGCTCACGCTCGACCGTGAGCTGCCCCCGCGCGAAGCGGCGGCGGTGCTCTTCGGCGAGACGCAGCGCCTCCTCCGGATCGACGGCGAGGGCGCTCCGCATGCGCTGCAAGAGCGCGAGCTCCTCGGCGAAGCTCGGCGCGTCGGACGAGGACGTCGAATCGGCGCGCGCCGGTCGCGCCCCTGGCTCGGGGATCGACGACGCAGGGGTCGACGACGTGGAGCTCGACGGCGCGTCGCTGGGCGGCTCCTCGAGCGGAGCCTCGGCGGGCGGCCGCGGAGCAGGCGACGCCTCGGGGCGTGGGTGCTCCGCAGGCGCGTCGGAATCGTCCGCTTCGGTCTCGGCGGGTTGGCGCTCTGCATGATCCGCTTCGGGAGGCGCCGGCCGGGGCGTCGGCGCCGCCGTGGTGGCGGCCCAGATCGCGCCCGCGATCAGGAGCCCCGCACCGCCGAGGAGGAAGATCTTGCCCGCCGCGCCCGCCAGCCCGGTCGCGCCAGCGCCGGCCACGGGCTCGGTCGGCCACGCGTCGGGGCCGGCGCCGATCTCGGCCGCGATCGCCTGCGAGACCCGCGCGAGCGAGGCGGGATCGTCGTCGCCCGCGGCGCTGCGAATCACGTCGCGCAGCGCGGGGTCGTCGGCCAGCCGGCGGGGATCCGTCATGGCGTGCCCCGCGAGGGCGCGCCGACCGCGAGCTGCTGGCGCGAGAGCGCCTTGCGCATGATCTCGCGCGCGGCGTGGAGGCGCGTGTAGGCGGTCTGCACCGGGACACCGAGCACCCGGGCCACCTCGGGCATGGACAGCTCCTCGAGCTCGTAGAGCACCAGGACCTCTCGCTTGTCGTCGTCGAGGCGCGCGAGCGCCGCGTCCAGCTGGCGCCTGGCCTCGCTCTGCCGCACCGAGCGCTCCTGGGCGGGCGGGACGGCCACGTGCGCGTCGACCTCGACCTCGTCGCTGCGGCGTGCGCGCCGCTGCGCCTTTCTATGATCGGCGAGCACCCTTCGGAGGATGCCGAAGAGCACGGCGCGGGTGGCCGGGCCCCTGGCGGTGCTCTCCAGCAGCTCGGGCCGACGATGCAGCACGACGAACACCTGCTGGGTCAAGTCTTCTGCGTCCGCGGGTGTCGCGCCCAGCCTCCGGATCGTCCTCAGCACGAACGCACCCTCCTCCCGGAACACCCGGGCGAGCGAGCGCGCCTCATCGGGAGACGTGGGGACGCGTTCGCTCATCGTGAGTAGCCATGGACGCTCGCGGCCCGGATTATGGAAAAAAGTGAATCCCCACCGAGGCGACGACGCCGCCGAAGACCGGCGCGAAGTCGAGCACGACCGCGCGGGGGTCGTCCTGGGTGGCGACGACCAGGGACGGCGTCCAGAGGGGGACGCCGAGCAGCGCGTCGAGGCGAAGCGAGAGCGAGCCCACGCTGAGCTCGGCGCGCGCGCGCAGGTCCGCGGCGAGCCAGCCGTCCAGTCGGGTGAAGCTCTCCACGTGGAAGCCCGCGCTCCGCGTCTCCAGCCCGCCGAGGGCCAGCCCCGCGCAGCCGCCGAGCCACAGCTCCCGCGCCACGTCGCCCACGGCGCAGCCGCTGAGCCGCGCCCCGAACAAGAACAGCGAGAGTGTGCCCTCGCGGACGGGGACGTCTCGCGGCGGCGCGGCGAGGAGCCCGAGCTCGATCGAGACCGGCGCCAGCGCGCGCCACGAGAACGACAGCTCGCCGGCCAATCCGCTCGCGGGGCTCCGATCGCCCAGATGCACGCCCACGTGGATCGACAGTCGTTGCGGGAGCGAGGGCGGCGGGTCGGGCGCGACCTGAACCTCTTCGCGCGGCGGCGACGGCTCCGGCGACGCCTCGGGGGTGGGCGCGGGACGAGCGCTGACGGCCTCTCTCCACTCCGCGATCGCGACGCCGACGATGAGCGCGATCGCCTCCGGGAGAGTGGCGGCCTCCGCGCGCGGCACCTCGATGCGGCGCGTATGGACCGACGCCGCGGAGGCGACGGTGACGTCGATGCTCACCACCGCCTCGCAGCGCACTCTGAGCCGGACGGCGACCTCGGCCGTCGCCCCCCGGGCCGCCAGCTCCGCGTCCGCGGCCTCCCGCAGCGCGTCGACCTGCGCGCAGTCGCCGTCGACCTCGAGCGCGACCGGCCCGACCTGCTGTGCGCGTGCGTGGTCCGGCGTCGACAGGCTCACGACGAGGCAAGTCGACACCGCCAGACGCGCGAACACCGTCGGGCTCACACAACGCATGCCCGCTGGACATTGACCGATGCCGCGCGCGCACTCAACAGGCGCGCCGATACGTCACGAGCTCAGAAGAACAACCAGCCCATCGAGAGCGTGCCGAACACGGAGACGTACCCCGGCCTGAACCCCATCGAGCCGTCGGGGTTATAGCCGTACACCCCGGCGACCCCCAGCGAGGCGGAGACCTCGAGGCGTCTGGACGACTCCGGGCGCAGGACCAGCTGGGTGCCGCCACCCATTCGCCAGCTCGTCGACCAGATCTCGCGGCGCTCATCCGGAATGGTGATCGGGCCCGGCATGTCCGTCTCCAGCGTCCCGGCTGACCGCTCCTGGGATTGGAGCGCCACGTATCGCACGCTCGCGAAGACGCGCCCCTCCACCACGGGATCGAGCCGGGCCCCGAAGGACGCCCTCACGTCGCCCAGGTAGCGCGTGTGCCACAGCGCGCTCTCGAAGGGCACCGAGCGGATCTGAGGGGCGTAGCCGAACGCCCCCTCGAGCCGCAGGCTGATCACCTCGTCGAGGCGCCAGTGGAGGAACGGGCCCGTGACCACGGTCAGTGCGGGCTCCTCCATGGCCGCGTCGATGCCCGTCTGGACGCCCAGCGAGAGCGGCCCGTCGGGGGGCGCCTGCTGCGCAGCCGAGGGGACGGCGACGAGGAGGGTGAGGGCGGGGCAGAGCCATCGAATCGTACGCATCGCGAGCGCATGGTGGCATGTCCGTGGTCCAGCATTGCACTCGAGCTCAGCGCGTGGCGCGCAAGCCGTGCGACGCGCGGCGGGGATCACGCCGGGTCCGCTCCTGCACGCCGCGCGCGATGGCCTCGAGGTGCTCCGGGTCGGTGCCGCAGCAGCCGCCGACGATGGCGAGATCGTGCTCGACGGCCAGCCGCGCGACGTGCGCGCCGAGCGCGGCCGGGTCGCCGCGGTCGAGCTCGGTCGACGCGTCGAGCTCCGCGTGGCTCTTGGCCGAGGCGTTGGCCCGCAGGCCGCGGAAGCGGCGGCGCCAGGGCGCGTCGCGGTCCTTCGCGTCGCGCAGCGCGGGCTCGATGTGATCCGGGTGCACGCAGTTCGCCGTGTAGAGGAGCGGGTAGCCGCCCGTCGCCTCGTCGACGCGGGTGACGAAGTCGCCGAGGGACGCTCCGTCCACCGCCTTGCCGTCGGTCTCGAGGGTCGGCGAGACGATGAGCGGCAGGCCCAGGTCCTTCGCGACGCGCGCCACGCCGATGGACTCGGCCACGCTCGTCATCGTCCACGCGGTCACCAGATCGACGCCGCTCTGTGCGATCGCCTCCAGCTGCGGACGGTGATAGCGCTCCGCGGCCTCCACCGCGACCGGCCCGGTGGCCTCGAGCGCGTAGCCGTCCCCGCGCGGGCCCAGGTCGGCGGCGAGCACCACGGAGCGCGCCCCCACGTGGCGTTCGGCGAACTGACGGACGCGGGAGGCGCCCAGCTTGGCGTAGCGGGCCACGTCTTCTGGGGCGTGACCGAGGCGCGCCACGTAGTCGGGCGAGGCGCGCCAGCCGAGGGTGTCGGTGAGCAGACCGAAGCCGTGGATCGCGGCGCTCTCGGCGATCGGGCGGAGGAAGTCGTCGACGAAGTCCGCCCAGGCCGCCTCGTCGTCGAGGGCCTCGAACGAGCAGAACTCCCGCAGGGCCACGCCCTGCCGATAGATCAGGAAGGTCTCGACCCCGCCGAACGTCAGGTAGCGGGCGCCGGGCGCGAAGGTGTCGTCGTGGAGCATGCGTCCCCCCTCTCGAGGGCCACGTACTCACAGCGCGGCGCGGAGCGCGCGCACGACCTCTTCCTGCTGTGCTTCGGTGATCTCCGGGAACATCGGCAAGGACAGCATCGTCTCCGCCGCCTCCTCCGCGACCGGGAAGTCGCCCCGCGCGTGACCCAGCTTGGCGAAGGCCCCTTGCAGGTGACAGGGCACGGGGTAGTGCACGCCGACGCCGACGCCCGCGGCGCGCATCGCCTCCATCACGCGATCGCGCTCGGGGACGCGCACGACGTAGAGGTGCCACACCGGCTCGGTGCCCGCCGGCGTGACGGGCCGCCGCACGCCGTCGACGTCGGCGAGGAGCCGGTCGTAGCGCTCGGCCGCCGCGCGCCGCGCCCGGGTCCACGCGGAGAGGTGCTGGAGCTTCACGCCGAGGATCGCGGCCTGGATGGGATCGAGGCGGGAATTGAAGCCCATCTTCGGGTGGTGATACTTCACCTCGCTCCCGTAGTTGCGGAGCGCGCGCACCTCCGCCGCGAGCGCGTCGTCGTCGGTCATCACCGCGCCGCCGTCCCCGTACGCGCCGAGGTTCTTGCCCGGGTAGAAGCTCGTGGCCGCGATGTCTCCGAAGGTGCCTGCGACCTTGCCCTCGCGGCGCGCGCCGTGCGCCTGGGCGACGTCCTCCACCAGCGCGAGATCGCGCGCCTGGGCGAGCTCCGCCAGCCTGTTCATGGGCGCGACCTGCCCGAACATGTGCACCGGCACGAGGGCCGAGGTCTCCGCGCCGATCGCGTCGTCGAGCTTGGCGGGGTCGAGCAGGAGCGTGCCCGGATCGACGTCGACGAACACGGGGCGGAGGCCCGCGCGGACGGCGGCGAGCGGCGTCGCGACGAAGGTGTTCGCGGGCATGACGACCTCGCCGCGCAGCCCCAGCGCGCGGAAGGCCAGCTCGAGCGCGTCGGTGCCGTTGCCCACTCCGACGACGTGCTTCACCTCCGAGAAGCGCGCGAAGTCGCGCTCGAACGCCTCGAGGTGCGGACCCAGCACGAAGGACGTGTCGTCGAGCACGCGCGCGATCGCGGCGTCTACGTCGGCGCGGATCGAAGCGAGCTGCGCCTTCAGGTCGACGAAGGGGACGGCCATCTCAGCGTCCTCTCGCTCAGAGGTCTTCGGCCTTGTCGCGGAAGCGCTCCATCAGCTTCGGGAGGCTCTCCTCCACGAAGAGCGCCTGCACCTCGGGCGGGATGGGCAGGTTGGTCTCCACCTCGGACTCGTAGTGCGCCACCGTCTCCTCGTCCTCGGTCTCCTCGAGCACCCACTTGCCGGTGTTCTTGGTGAGGCTGGGCGAGTCGACGAGCTCCCAGCGGATCTCGCGGTCCTCGATCTCGTAGCGACAGGTGTACTCGGTCTTGACGTCGAAGCCGGCGAACGAGATGTCGACGTGGAAGGTCACGAGCGCCGCGTCGTCGGACCGCTCCTTCACGTCGACCTTGGAGACCTCGGGGAGGAGCTCGGCGTACGACTCGAAGTCGAGCAGCACGTCCTTGAGCTCGTCGGGGGACACGAACGTCTCGAGCTTGGTCTTGGCGAGGGCCATGGGGTCATCCTCCTTCTTGGTTCAGTCGGCCTCGTTCAAGCAGGACCGTGGCAGACCGCTTCGATGTTGTAGCCGTCGGGGTCGAGCACGAACGCGCCGTAGTAGGCGGGGTGGTAGTGGGCGCGCACGCCGGGAGGCCCGTTGTCGGTCGCGCCGGCCGCGAGCGCCGCGGCGTGGAACGCGTCCACCTCGGCGCGGCTCTTGGCCGTGAACGCGATGTGCGTGGGCGTGATGTCGCCTTCGGTGGGCGCGATCCAGAGCTTGGGCGCCGCGGCGCCGAAGCCGCAGGTGGCGGGCACGCCGAGCGACTGGACCTGCTCGCGCGTCAGCTCCATCACCAACCCGTAGCCGAGCGGCTCGAGCGCGGCCGCGTAGAAGGTCTTCGACTTCGCGTAGTCGCGGACCAGCAGCGTGTAGTGGTCGATCATGACGCCGCGACTCTACCCCGGATGGCGTTCGGCGAGCAGCGCGAGGTGGGCCTCGAGCTCCGGCGGCAGCGGGGCCTCGAACACGCGCCCGTCCGGCAGCTCCACCCGCAGCGCGTGCAGCCAGAGCCGGCCCGGGAACCCGGGCACGGCGGAGAAGCGCTTGGGCGGGTAGCGCTCGTCCCCCACCACCGCGTGCCCGATGCCCTAGAGGTGGCGACGGATCTGGTGCTGACGTCCGGTCTCGGGGCGCACGTCGAGCAGGCTGACCCGGCCGTAGATCGCGCGCCGGGTGAAGCGCGTGACGGCGGGGACGGGCTTGCCGCGTCGTCGGTCCTGGAGCGCGCGGCGCACGATGCCTTTCTTGTTCGTCCGCCCGTGCACGAGCGCGCGGTACTTCTTCTGCACCTCGCCCGCCGCGAGCCACGCGCCGATCTCCGCGCGCACCCCCTCGTCGGACGCGCAGAGCATCACCCCGCTCGTCTCGCGGTCGAGGCGGTGAATCGGCGCGAGCTCCACGCCGAGCTCGGCCTTCGCCCACGTGAGCAGATCGGGGATCGCCTCGTCTCCCTGCGGGTGCGCGGCGAAGCCGGACGGCTTGTGAAAGGCGTAGAGCGCGCCGTCCTGCGCGATGAGCTCGGGGCTGGCCACGGCGGAACTCTACCCGGGAGCGCCGCCCCGCTACAGCGCCGCGCTGCGGGTGAGGGCGTAGGAGAGGATCGCGCCGAGCTGCGAGAAGACGACGGCGCCGCCGAGCGCGCCCGCGCTCAGCCCGACGAGCCAGGTGTTGCCGCCGAACGGCAGCGTGAACAGAGCGCCGAGGAGGGCGCCGACGATCGGCCCCAACCAGGTGCCGAGGTTGGCGATCGCCGGGTCTCCCTCGACGCCGCTCTCCTCGCCGTGGTGCCACACGCCATAGCCCGCGCCGAGCACGAACCCGGTCGCGGTGCCCACCACGCTGCTGATCGCGAAGACGACCGCCGTCAGCAAGGGACCGGTGGCGACGGCGATGGGGACGCCGACGAGGATGCCCGCGAAGACGCCGATCAGCCCGCCGAACGCGGACGCGGACCACGCGCGGCCGTACAGGTTGCCGAGGTGCATCGGCTCGACATGCTGTGAGGGCGCGCGGAGCGCGGGGAGGACGATCTCGGGCGCGGGCTGCGGGACATCGAGCGCCACCCCCATCCCCTGCGCGTGCGCGCTCGACGCGAAGGTCGCGAGCGCCGCGAGGAGCACCAGACAAACAGACGAGATCGCCAGCCTCACGACGGCCCAGGCCCTCTCACTCCACGACGGAGTCGATCACCTCGATCGGCGTGTCGTCGTGGGCGGAGATCTGCGGGTAGCTCGGATACCAGGAGCCGCCCTCGTTGTCGGTGATCACCGAGCGCTCGATCCGCACGTCGCCGCTGTGGTCGTTGCTGACGAAGAAGATCGCGCTCCCGTGCTGGGGCGCGGTGTTGTACTGGATGCGCGAGCCGCAGATCGAGAGGGTCATCGTGTTGCCGTCGTTGTAGATGGCGCCGCCGCTGCCGCCGCCCGGGGTGCCGGGCATGGACGGGTTGCCGCCGCGGCCGATGGCCTGGTTGTGCGACATCACGCTGTTGAGGATGGTCCACGACACGCCGATGCTGCTGATCGCCCCGCCGTTGGACCCGACGTTCCCGAGGCCGTCCTCGCCGCCGAAGGTGGAGTTGACGACGTAGACCGGCCGACCCTCGAACTGGCTGAAGACGCGGACCGCGCCGCCGCCGACGTCGGGGCCCTCGTCGTGGCACCGGTTGTTGAAGAAGCGCGAGTTGACGATCTTGAAGCGCCCGCCGCGCACCCAGATGGCCCCGCCGCCGTCGTACTCGTCCTCACGGCGCGAGTCGGCGTCGATGAAGGTCAGGTTCTGCACCGTCAGCTGCGGGTGGTCCTGGTCGTCGCAGTGGGACGTGGTCCACATCAGATCCGGATCGCAGGTGTTCATGTAGAGGATGCGGGTGGCGCCGCCGCCGCTCAGCGTCACGAGGCCGCCTCCGTCGATCACGATGCGCGGACCCGTGTCGTTGAAGATGCGCGCCGGGCGGTCGAGCGTGATCGTGACCGGGTCGGGGCCGCAGTCGAAGGTGATCACGCCGCCCATCGCGACCGCGTCGATGAACGCGTCCGCGGTGCAGCTCTCCGGCGTGCCGCTCCCGACCACCCGGTCGGGGCTCGAGGTGTCCTCGGGACCGGCCTCGGCGGGGATCGCGCAGTCGCCCTCCGGGTTGCCCGCCGGCGGCCCGGTCTCGGGATCCGTCAGGGGGTTGTGCGCGTCGACGCTCCCCGCGTCCCGGGGCGGAGGCGGGGGCGGCGGCGTGCTGCCGTCGGGCCCGAGCTCGCCGCCTCCGTCACAGCCCAGCGCGAGCGCCGCGATCCCACAACACACCAAGAGAAGTCGTCCCATGATCCCTCCGCGGAGGGAGCTTACGACACCCTGCGTCCGGACTCATACGCCGTGCGATTCGCGACCCTCGGAGCGCGACCGCCGCCCGGTAGCGTGGTTCATGCGTTCCTGGCTGCTCCTCGCGCTCCTCTCCCTCACCAGCTGCGACGGCGAGCCGTCCGCTCTCGACGGCTCGGTGGCCAGAGACGCCACGCTCAACCAGCCCCACGACGCGCACCTCGCGGCGCCGCTTCCCTGAGCTGAGGGGCGGCGTGAGTCAGCGGGCGCTGCAGCCCTGGATCTCGCCGTCGCTGCGCTCGCCGCGGAGGAGGCAGTCTTCGGCCACGCGCTCGACCATCTCGCGGGTCGGGAGCCAGCAGGTGCCGTCGCGGTTGGTCTGACTGATCCACTTCACCAGGCCGGTGCGCCAGGCCCAGAGGCGCGCGCCGCGGCCGTCGCTCCACTCGGAGAGGGTGAAGTCGTCGTTCCAGTTGAAGAACCGCCCCGACCAGTTGCTCTCCTCGCGCAGCCGCACCATCGACTCGGGCGGGTCGGCCATGATCGTCTCGAAGCGGATGGCGCTCGCCTGCATGCAGCGGCGGCCGTGGTCCGTCCCCTCCGAGAAGCTGAAGGTGGGGCTGTGGCCGTCGGGCCACTGCTGCCAGAACTCGGTGCCGCCGAGCCCGAAGCCGTCGACGCGCGGGTACTGGTAGCTCTCGGGCGCGGCCATGTCCTCGGGGAACGAGACGAGCGCGAGCTCGGGGTCGCGCGCCTCGGCCCACGGGTCGACCTCGACCGGCGGGGCCTCGCAGCGCTCGGTGACGATCGCGACGAGCTGCTGGAGCGCCACCGGGCCGACCCAGGAGACCTCGTCCACCTCGGCGATGTCGGCGAAGAGATCGTCGTCTTCGGTGCCGAAGAGCCCGTCTTCGCCGTCGCGATGCGCGGCCAGGTTCTCGGCCGCCCGCACATGCACGCCCGCCTCGAGCAGCTCCTCGGCGCTCGCCCCCTCGTTCAGGTGCGAGACGACCTCGCGCAGCTCGCATTCGCTGTAGTCGCCGCCGTCGGCCTTGCCGCCCAGCACGACCCCGACCGCGTCTTCGGCGTCGGGCGAGGCGCCGGCGTCCATGGCGCACCCGGCGAGGGAGAGGAGGCAGGCGACGGTGAGGGCGAGGCGGTTCATGCGAGGCGGTTCAGCAAGCGCCACGCCAGCCGCGACGGAGGTGAAGACCGCCCCGAGATGCGCCACAACCCCCACCTCGGGTGGCGGCTCGATCCCCCGGTGCGGCCTCGGGACCGGCTACTCTTGCCGCCACCCCTGGCGCACGATCCGCGGATCGAGGCGCCGACCGGGGCGGCATGCCCCTTGCCCCGGGGTCCCGGCGACGACGCGCCGCGGTATCGCCGCCTCCGCGTCTCGGTTCCCGAAAAAAAGCAGGCCGCCATGCTCCGCTCCCTCCGACTCCCGCTCCTCCTCTCCGCCGTCAGCGCCATCGGCTGCGCGCCCGACACCTCTCCCACCGAGGTCGACGTCAGCTATCACTCGTCGAGCTCCCGCGTGCGCGTGCGGGTGACCCGTGAGCTGATGAGCGGGGAGACGCTCCACGCCCGCGTTCGGCGCGGGGAGATCGGCGCCCTGCAGTGCGCGTCGGAGAGCGGCGCCATCCCGCGCATCGACGAGGCGCGCGTGCCGAGCGAGGCGAGCCCGACCTTCGAGGGGCCGTCGATGACGCCCTCGGACTTCGACACGCCCTACGACTCCACCGACTGGCTCGAGATGGAGCCGACGGCGGAGATGCTCGCCGCCATCGCGGACGGTCAGGTGATCATCGACGTCTGCCTGATGGCCGCGGACGGCGCGGTGGTCGTGCAGGCGGAGCTCGACGCGCGGCGGGCGCTCGATCGGCGCGGCATGAACGGGAAGTTCGACGGCCGCGAGGCGCGCATCGCCAGCACCGTCGCCTACGCCGAGCACTGCGTGGACGAGATGGGCGAGATCCCCTTCTTCCCGGAGATCGCCGAGGGCGACTACGAGACCTACGACTGCCTCGACTCGACCCCGATCCCGACGACGATCACCGGGCCGAGCGGCACCGTCAGCTACCCCGCGACCGAGGTCGACGACTGCGACAACCCGCAGTTCATCTACAGCCTCTGCGAGCCCAGCGCGCAGGGCCCCGACGGTGTGCGCCCCGACGTCAACGGCCCCCGCGTCGCGAGCCGCGCCAACGATCAGGGCACTCACTGGGTGCTCCTCTGCCGCAAGGCGCGCAGCGACCTCGGTCAGTACAACGACATCGCGATGATCGGTCACAACCCCTACACGGGGCAGACCTGCTACTTCCAGAACGCGCTCTACAGCCGCACCGACGGCAACCACGTGCCGCACCCCGGGGATCGCGTGCAGTCCGAGCGCTCGCCGCAGCAGTCCTCGAGCATCTGGGAGGGCATCCACGGCGGCCTCGGCGGCGGCATCGAGTGCGCGGAGTGCCACTCGACCGACGCCTTCATCCACACTCCGTGGATCGACGGCGCGCTCGACGAGGACGGCGACCCGGTGGTGCCGCGCATGGGCATCCACGAGGACTTCGCGCTCGGCTACAACGACGCGCCCTACCACATCCTCAACACCGACGGTCAGGGCTGGACGATGCCGCGGCAGCTCGTCAGCGAAGAGGCGAGCGCTTGCACGCGCTGCCATCGCATCGGCGACGGACGCTGGACGCGCAGCTGGATCGACCGCCTCGTCGGTGAGGACACGCGCTGGACGAACATCACGAGCGAGGCGTACCGCGCGTTCGAGCACACCTTCTGGATGCCGCCCGAGCTGGACGGGCTCGACGAGAGCACCTTCTGGCAGAGCGACTACGGCCTCGCCGTCCGCCACATCCAGGCCTGCGGCGACAACCCGAGCGACCCGGCCTGCGACTGGGCCGACATCCCGCGCGACTCCTCCGGCGAGGACGGCGCGCTGCCCACCGTGGATCTCGAGGGCCCGGCGCTGGCCACCGCGGCGCTCCGCATCCTCGGCGCCGACATCGACGACCCGAGCTGCCCGGACGGCAAGTGCGAGACGCGGCGCTGCGCCGAGTGCCACTCGGTCTCGCGCAACGGCCTGCGCCGCTGGCTCGACTACACCGACCACGCCTGGCAGCGCTGCGGCGTCACCGAGGGCGCGCGGGATCTCGACCAGGCGGTGCTCGATCTCGTCAACCGCGCCGAGCAGGCCGCCCTCGACGACGACATCGGCATCCGCAGCGACGCGGCCGCCGCGATCGTGCAGGCGCGCCCCTTCGACTCGCTCGATCAGCTCGAGGCCGTCGACGGCGTCGGCCCGGCGACCATCCGCCAGCTCTCCGAGCACGCGCTGGGAGATCCCGCGCAGATGTCGCAGACCGAGGCGCGCGAGGTGGTCGACTGCTTGCGCGTGGATCCGACCGATCCGGAGAGCGTCTTCGCGGCCGAGCACCTCGGCATCCTGACCACCGGCGTGCAGTACGGCTGGTTCCGGCGGCTCTTCCGCCAGGCCTACGGCGACGGCTGGCTCATCCCCTACACGCGCTTCAAGAACCGCGTGTCGATGCCCAAGGGCAGCCACCCTGCCCTGAGCCAGCAGGAGTACGCGACCCTGCTCACCTGGTTCCGCAACGACCTCAACGACCTCGAGACCGTGCTCGACGAGCCGCCTCCCCCCGCGACGTGCACCGACGCCTTCGACACGGTCGGCATCCAGAGCCACGTGGAGAACATGCAGTTCGAGGGCTGGGGCGTGCTGAACGAAGACGCGGGCGTGCGCATGTTCGGCTGCGCGGGCGCGGACCCGTCGGCCTGCTTCATGACCGGCGACTACGCCGACGAGCGCGAGCGGCTCGGCGGCACCATCGGCGTGCTCCGCAACCTGCGCGAGCTCGGCTTCCGCACCAGCTTCTGGACGCGCTCGAGCGCGGACGGCCGCTTCGTCGGCAACGGCGGGGGCGACGGCGCGCGCTCCACCATCACCGATCTCCTCACCGGGCGCGACATCGGCGTCGACGCCGCCTACGACCCGGGCTTCTTCCCCGACAACAGCGGCTTCATCTTCCAGGGCACCAAGGGTGGCGCGGGCATCTGCGCCCAGAGCGTGCTCGAGGACGACGACCACATCGACTTCGAGGAGGCGGGCTGCATGACCGCCCGCGGCATCAACCTCTACCAGCACGTCGCCCGGGGGATCGGCGGCGGCGACTACTTCGTCATCAACAGCCAGTTCACGAGCGACTCCGGACGCAACGCGACGCGCGATCCTGCGGCGAGCTTCAACGCGGCGTCCACCATGA
Organism: Sandaracinaceae bacterium; assembly: GCA_040218145.1. Classification (GTDB taxonomy): domain Bacteria; phylum Myxococcota_A; class Polyangia; order Polyangiales; family Sandaracinaceae; genus JAVJQK01. The sequence goes on from JAVJQK010000122.1 coordinate 128,783, forward strand.
AGCTCACGCCCATGATCTTCGACGGGACGCAGTACCAGCCGCAGGACGAGGTCATCGTCGACTCGCCCTACGAAGGAGACAGCGTGCTCTCTCCCTCGGGGCAGCTCGTCGGCAGCCGGCTCGCTGGCCCCGAAGGCCGCGGCCTCGGGTACGTGGTGCGGCGCGTGAACGCGACCCGCTTCGGCGACCGCTACTCGATCTCGCTGAGCGATCCCCTCGCCACGGTGTGCATGAGCGGCGCGAAGCTCAACTTCAGCTTCGACGAGCGCTTCTTCGTCACGCACCACCACGACGGCGAGGTGACGAACATCATCCTCGTGGATCTGATGACGGGTGAGCGACACGCCATCACCGACGTGCCGGCCGGGACGCGCGCGCTCTTCCCGCACTTCCGGAGCGACGGCTGGTTCTACTTCCTGGTGATGGACGGTGAGCGCGAGCTCATCATCGCCTCCGACGCCGCGCTCGTGATCGCCGGGGGCTGATGCGACGCCTCTCTCTCGCTCTCTCCCTCTTGCTCGGCGCCTGCACGGCGTCGGGCGGGGACGGGCTCGACTTCCCGGTCGACGACGCGCCCGGCGGCAAGACGGATGTCTTCGGCCGACGGCTCGCGGGCGTGGCGGCGCCGTTCACGCCGAACCCGCTGCTCCGCGACGACGAGGACCGGCTCCGCGAAGATCTGCGCTACCGACGCGAGGTCGCCTGGGCCACTGCCCGCCACGTGCTCGAGCCGGTGCCGCTGCTCGGGCTGGCGGAGACGACCGAGACCGACCCCGAGCTCCGCCTCGAGGAGGGGGAGGTGCCGGACGTCGCGCGCTGGATGACCTGGTATGGCATCGACGATCTGCGGCGCGTGTTCCAGCAGCTCTACGAGGGCGCCGCGCCGTCCGAGCGGGTGGTCCGCGCCCCCTTCACGGATGACGCGATCGACGCGGCCTTCCGCGAGAACGCGACCGCGCTCGATCGCTCCCGCCGCTGGCCCCTCGAGCGCTACCTGCAGCACGTCGAGATGCTGGGCACCTGCCCCGAGGGCGTCAGCGAGGCGGAGTGCGCGCGGCGGCTGAACAGCAACTTCAGCGGCTCGACGGTGGGCAACGCGCGCATCCTCTACAGCCCGGCCACCGCGCGTCACATCATGGAGAGCTACGGCCCGATCATGGACTGCCTGGCCGAGGGGCTCGATGCGGCGGGCATCACCGCCGTGCCCGCCAGCGACGAGAACTTCACGACCTGCTTCGAGCGAGAGTTTCCGACCGACGCCGTGCTGATCAAGGCGCAGTGGGTCCGCGCGGACTTCGGCATGGACCTGCCCGCCTACGACACCGACGCCGCGGCGATGACCCGCCGGCTCGAGGGCGGCGGCACGTGGGAGGAGAGCGGCGACCGCCGCGTCGATCCGAGCCCGGACGAGATCCTCACCATCCGCCTGCGCAACGGCGACACCTACCGGTTGGCCGGGCTCCACATCATGACGAAGGAGCTGCGGCACTGGCAGTGGATCACGCTCTGGTGGAGCGACACGCCCGAGCGCGACTTCGGCGCCGACCGCCCGGCGAGCTTCGCCGAGGGCCTCGACCCGGTCTGGGCGAACTACAAGCTCTGCAGCGTCACCTGGTACGCCGAGCACGACGAGGACCCGGCGGCCCGCTTCGACGCGGACGCGCCGAGCCTCGCCGCTGCCCTCCGCGCGACCCACGCGGGCGCCGGCGCGCCCACCTGGTGCAGCAACCCCTACGTCGAGCACGGACAGAACAACGCGCGCACGAACTGCATCGGCTGCCACCAGCACGGCGGCGCCACCGTCGCGCACGACCTGGACGACGACGGAATCTTCGATGCGTTCGACCTCGACCGCGTGATCGACGACGAGGCGCTCTACCCGCGCACCGGAACCACCGAGCAGCGCGCGGTCTTCCCCGCGGACTATCTCTTCAGCTTCAACCGCGTCGACGACTGGGCGGGCATGGTGCGGCGCGAGGTCGAGTTCTTCGAGCGCGTGGACGAGGACGCGGTGCGCCCCCGGGTGCGCGCGGTGCTCGACACCACGGGTGACGCCACCGCCGGCGCGGCGCTCTTCGACGAGAGCTGCGTGCGTTGCCACGGCGACGACGGCCGCGGCACGGAGCGCGCGCCCAGCCTCTTCGACCGTGTCCCCATGCGCGACGACGAGAGCGTGGTGCGCACGCTGCTCCAGGGCCGCGGCGGCATGCCGTCCTGGGCCGACACCTTCGAGGACGCGGAGCTGGCGAGCCTGCTCGCCCACCTCCGCGCCACCTTCGGCGCCCCCCCGGAGTGACGCAACCCGGCTATCCGCGGGCGCGCACGACGTGCATGCCGCGGCGGGTCTCGACGCAGATCTTGAAGCCCTCGAACTTGGGCAAGTAGGAGAGCGGCGGGGGCTTCGTGCGGGTGCCGCGCACCATGCGGAGCAGCACCTGTCGGCGGTCGAGATCGTAGTCGACCTCGTAGCCCGCGTCGCCGAGGTCGACGCGCCGCGGGTAGCGCTCGTCGAGCAGGTCACGGATCCACTCGGGAAGCGCGTCGGGCAGGAGATCGTCGACCGACAGGAGCTGCGCGTCTTCGCCCGTCTCCAGCCCCAGCTCCGCGATGCGCGCGCGGAGGTGATCTTCGAGCGTGGGCACGGGCGCGTCGTCGACCTCGATCGGCACGCCCGAGACCTCGAAGCCCGCCGCGGCGAGGCGCTGCGCGAGCGCCTTCTGCGTCAGCCGCTCCTCGATCGCCTGGCGCGCGCCGCGGAGCATGCGGCCCTCGAGGATCAGCTTCGCCACGGCCCGCCGCGCGAGCGCCCCCTTTGGGCTCTCCTCGCGTTCGTCGAGCACCTTCTTCGCGTAGACGCGCTCGACGGTGGCCACGACCTTGCGGCGCGCGAGCTTCACGCCCGCGAGCCGGTCGCGCCCGAGGCCCGCGTCGCGCAGCCAGGCGAGCGGCGCCGGCATCGCGCAGGTGACGAAGACGCGCGTGTCGCGCTTGCCCACCCCGATGGCGCGCTCGTCGAGGGCGAGGATCGCCTCGAGCTTCTCCTCCGCCGCCTGCGCCGCGCTCTCTCGCCCGAGCTCGACCTCGGTCCCACCGTTGGAGAAGGCCACGCGTCGCTTGCGACGGCGAGCCACGTGGGCGAGCCGCGGGTCGGCGCGGAGGAAGAGCATCGCGAGCGCGCGGCGGTCGATCCGGGTCTCCTCCGGGTCCACGCGGTGCGCCTTCCGCAGCCGCTTCGCGTTCCGCCGCGCCTCGCCGAGCACCCACGCGTTCAGCCCGTGTCGGCGCGGGTCGCCCTCGCGCATCGCGCGCAAGACGGCCGTCACGTCGCAGCCGCTCTCGCGGAGATCGTCCGCCGGGTCCTCCGGGCGCCAGGAGAAGAGAGGCCGGCCCACCGCGAGGGCCGAGACGAGGTCGATCACGTCGCCGAGGAGCGCGGGCTCCTTCTGCGCCTCGATCAAGAGCCGCGCGTGGGGCGCGTCGAGGGGCTGCTGGAAGAGCTCGCGCCCGAGCGCGGTGAGCGCGCCCGCCTCGTCGAGCGCGCCAAGCGCGGCCAGCTCCTCCTCGGCCGCGTCGAGCGCGTAGTCCTTCGGCGCGTCGAGCAGCGGGAGGTCACGCAGGCGACGTCCCGCCGCCGCCGCCGCGAGCACCATCGGCACCAGCGACTCGCGGTGCACCTCCGGCGGCGTGCGCGGCTCGAGGATCGCCGCCTCGCTCCAGAGCCGGTAGGCCACGCCCGGCCCCGTCCGGCCCGCGCGGCCCGCGCGCTGCTCGGCGCTGTCCATCGCGATCGGCGAGAGCGTGAGATGGCCACGACCCTTGTGATAACGCGTACGGCGCACGAGCCCGGCGTCGATGACCACGCCGATGCCGGGGATGGTCACGCTGGTCTCCGCGACGTTGGTCGCGAGCACGACCTTGCGGCGCTGGGTCTGGCGGAAGGCCCGGCCCTGCTCGTCGAGGCTCAGGCTCCCGTGCAGCGGGACCACCTCGAAGGGGCCGCGGATGGCGTCGGCGCAGGCGGCGATCTCGGCGCGGCCCGGCAAGAACACCAGCACGTCCCCCGGATCGTCCGCCGCGCGCGCGAGGGCGCTCACCACGCGCTCGGTCAGGTCCTTCCCCTCCGGCAGCTGCGCCCCGCTCCCGAGGTAACGCGTCTCGACCGGATGCAGGCGCCCCGTGCCCTCGAGGTAGACGCCGTCGAGGTGCGCCGCGACCCGCTCTCCGTCCAGGGTGGCGCTCATCACGGTCAGCCCGCGCGCGCGCCGACCGAGCAGGCCGAGCAGGAGATCCACGTCCAGCCGCCGCTCGTGCAGCTCGTCCAGGATCACGTGGTCGGCGCGCTCGAGCGCCTCCAGATCCCGCAGCGCCACGCCCGGCGTGACGAAGCGGACCCGGGTGTCGGCCGAGGCGCGCACGTCGTCGCGCACCACGTAGCCGATCTCCCCGCCGAGCTTCGCCCCTTCGAGCTCCGCGACCCGGGCCGCCAGGCTCCGGCACGCCACGCGGCGCGGCTCCACGACGATCACCCGCCCCGGCAGCCATCGAGGGACCTGCGTGGATTTGCCGCTGCCCGTCGGCGCGGCGAGCACGAGCGGGGCGCGCTCCACGGCCGACAGCACCTCCTCGCGGAGGGCGTCGATCGGGAGGATCAACGCCGGTTGCCGAAGTCGATCGAGCCGGCGCGCGTGCGGTCGCGCGGCTGGATCCGCGCGCCGATCAGCCCGAGGAGGACCGGCACCCAGATCGCGAGGCCGACCATGCCGATCAGGCCCGCGAGCTGCTTGTCGTCCAGCGCCACGTAGACGCCGATGGCGGCCGCGAGGAAGACGACGGGCACGACGGCGGCCGCGACGCGGTAGCGCTTCAGCTTGAGCTTCGCCGCCTCGAGGGCCAGCGCGCGCGCCTCCGCTTCCTGCTCGCGTTGCTCGCGCCGCTTGTCCTTCTTCGTCTTCTTCTTGCCCATGGCTGGCCTCAGGGTAGCCCACGATGGACGATCGGCCGGTGATCTATCTCTCCATCGACGTCGAGGCGTCGGGCCCCTTCCCTGGCCTGTTCTCGCTCGCGAGCGTGGGCGCCGCGCCCGTACGGCGCGTGGACGGGCTCTGGCAGGTCGACCGCGCGCAGACCTTCTACGTCGAGCTGAAGCCGCTCGAGGGCGCGGGCGAGATCCCGGAGGCGACCGCGGTGCACGGCCTCACCACGGAGCACCTCGAGCGGGAGGGGACCGCGCCGGCCGACGCGATGCGGGCCTTCGCGAGCTACCTGGAGGCGCTGGGCGCGCCGCTGAAGAGCGCGGCCTGGCCAGCGAGCTTCGATCACCCCTACGTGGGCTGGTACCTCCAGCGCTTCCTGGGACGGAACCCGCTGGGCCACTCGGGCTTCGACATCGCGAGCTACGCGATGGGCCTGTTCGGGACCACGAGCCGCAACGCGACCTTTCGCGCCATGGACCGCGCCATGAAGGCCGAGGGGTATCGGCCGCCCGAGAACGAGCAGCCGCACCACGGCCTCCACGACGCGATCGAGCAGGGCGAGACCCTGGCCTGGCTCCTCCGGCACGCCGAAGCGCGCTGAGCCCTTCTTCTGGGTCAGCTCTTCTGGGTCAGGTGCGGCGGACGAGGCCCGCGACGAGGGCCACGACGGCCAGGACCACGAAGCCGATGAAGAGCAGCTTCGCGATGCCAGCGGACGCGCCCGCGACCCCGCCGAAGCCGAAGAAGGCCGCGATCAGGGCGACGACGAAGAACGCGAGGGCAAACTTGAGCAGAGTCGAGAAGTTCATGGGGTCCTCCCGAGCGGACAACCGCCGCTCGCTGTCACTCCCAAACACCCTTCGTGCCAGCCGTGAAACCATCGCGTAGGGGGATCACCAGCGAGGCGGCCTGCCCCGCGACCGCCTGAAAGCCACAGCTCGGGAGCTGGATCAGGTCCCGATCCCGGGGCGTCTCGAGCCGCCTTGCTCCCCAGGGGCCCCTCCTCTATGGTTCGCGGCCGCTCTCGCTCCCACGGCTAGCCTCGCATTTTCGCGGCGTAAAGGACGCTCCATGCTGGAGAACATCGGCAAGCGCATCCAGACCTTCCTCCTCCTGTTGATCATCGTGCTGCTCAGCTTGGTGATGGCGGTGATCGGCTTCGGCACCCCCGGCGCCGAGGGCTGCGCCACCGACGGCCCGATCTACGCGGCCAAGGTGTACGGAGAGACGATCACGGAGGGAGACTTCCGCGCGGCCTACAACCTCACCGGGTTCAACCGCTACGAGACGGAGCGCGCGCGCACCCTCCGCCTGCGCGAGTACACCCTCGACGGCCTCATCGAGCGCGAGCTCCTCGTGAAGGAGGCCGAGCGCCTCGGCTTCAACGCCAACGAGGACGACATCATGCGCGAGGTCGCGCGGGAAGAGGTCGTGTGGCTCGGTGGCCCGGTGGACGCGCCCGACGGCTACCCGGCCGGCGCCATCCCGCAGAACTTCTCCGACCGCGACGGCAACCTGTCGGGCGACAACATTCGCCGCTTCATCCAGTACTACCTTCGCCGCAGCGTCGACGAGTTCGTGCAGTGGCAGGTCCGGGAGCACCTCGCGAACGACGTGCGCGACACCGTCACCGCGAGCGTGTCCGTCAGCCCGCGCGAGGTCTGGGACGCCTACGTCCAGGACACCGACCGCGCCCGCATGAGCTACGTGCGCTTCGACCCGGCCTACTACGGCGACCAGGTGGAGATCACGGACGCCGCGCTCACCGCGTGGATGGGTCAGAACGAGGAGGCGGTCGATCAGGAGTACCGCCGTCAGCGTCACCGCTACACCGACCTGCCCGAGCAGGCGCGGGTGCGTCAGATCCTCGTCGAGGTCGCCCGCGACGCGACCGACGCCGACCGCGCGGACGCGCGCCGACGCGCCGAGGATCTGCTGCGTCAGGTCCAGGGCGGCGCGGACTTCGCGACGGTGGCGCGGCAGCACAGCGACGCCAACGCGAGCCGCGGCGGCGACATGGGCTGGTTCCCGCGTGGCCGTCACCCGGCGCCCTTCGAGGAGGCCGCGTTCTCGCTCGAGGACGGCGCGCTCGCCGAGGAGATCGTCGAGACCAACATCGGCTTCCACGTCGTCAAGGGCATGGGGCAGCGCCAGGGCGACGTGCCGGAGGCCGACGCGAAGCGCGAGCTCGCCGAGGACCTCTACCGCGACGCGCGCGCGGGCGAGCTGGCCCGCGAGGACGCCGACCGTGCGCTCGCTTACCTGAGCGACGGGCACACCATGGAGGAGCTCGACGCGCGCCTCCAGGACGGCTGGGCCGAGCCCACCCCCGCGCCCGAGGGCGAAGTGGTCGAGGGCGAAGAGGCGGCCGAGGGCGAAGCGCCCGAGCCGGAGGAAGAAGAGCCGGCGGAGCGCGATCCCCGCTCGCCGCAGGTCCGCGAGACCCGCTCCTTCACGCGCAGCGAGCGCGCCATCCCGGGCCCGTTCGACAGCGGCCCCCTCACCGAGGCGGCATTCGAGATGAGCCTCGACGATCCGCTGCCCGAGGCGCCGATCGAGCTCGGAGACAGCTGGTTCGTGTACCAGCTCACCGAGCGCACCGAGGCGACCGAGGACGGCTTCGACGCGGAGACCCGCGCCGCCATCGAAGAGCGCCTCCTGCGCCTCAAGCGCCGCGAAGCGCTGAGCATCTACATCGGCCAGCTCCGCGAGCGCGCGGAGGCCGAGGGGGCGATCCGGATCAACCCCGCGATCCTCTCGTACGGCGCCAGCGAGGAAGAGGACGAAGAATCTGGTGAAGAGACCGCCAGCCTCTGAGCCGCTGGAGCGCGAGCTCGGCAACGGGCTCCGCGTGGTGGTCTCGCCGCTCCCACACCTGCGCGCCGCGTCCATCGTCGTCGCGTTCGGCGTGGGATCGCGGCACGAGGCCCCAGAGGACAGCGGGCTGACGCACCTGCTCGAGCACATGGTGTATCGAGGCACGGCTCGCTTCCCGACCGCCTACGAGCTGAACCACGCCATCGAGTCGCTCGGCGGCGACCTCGACGGCGCGACGATGAGCGACGCGACCACCTTCGCGGTCACCGTACCGCCGGGCTCGGTCGCGGAGGCGCTCGACGTGATGAGCGAGGTCTTCGTCTCTCCCCGCTTCGGGCAGCTCGACGTCGAGAAGCGGATCGTCAAGGAGGAGATCCTCGAGGGGCTCGACGAGGACGGCGTCTGCATCGACGCGGACGACCTCTCGCGGCGTCAGATCTGGGGCCAGCACCCGCTCGGCCAGCCCATCATCGGCTCCGAGGCGCGCATCGACGCGTTCGACGAAGGCGATCTACGGCGCCACCTCGAGCGCGCGTTCGTGGCCGGCAACGCGGTGCTCTCCGTGGCCGGCCCGGTGGACGCCGAGGCGGTGTTCGAGGCCGCCGCGTCCACCTTCGGCCGACTGCGCGCGGGCGTCTCCGCGCCGCCCGAGCCGCCGCCCGACCCGAGCGCGGGGCCCAGCGTCGAGCACGTCGAGGACACGGGCAGCCAGACCACGGTGCGCCTGGCCTTCCCCGCCTTCGGCGAGCGCGATCCGCGCTGCGCGGCGCTGATGCTCCTCGTCCGGATCCTGGACGACGGCATGAGCGCGCGGCTGCACCGTCACCTCATCGACGAGCGCGGGCTCGCGTACGACGCGTGGGCCGGCCTGGATCTGCACGTCGACTGCGGGGTGCTCGACGTCGGCGGGACCTGCGCGCACGAGAGCGCGCCCGAGCTCGTGCGCGAGATGCTCGCGGTGCTGGGCGACCTCGCCTCGTCTCCGATCGCGCCGAGCGAGCTCGAGCACGTGCGCCGCAGGCACCTCTGGGATCTCGAGGCGAGCGTCGACGACGCGGAGGACGTGGCCGAGCACGCCGCCCTCGCGACCCTCTTCCAGCTCCCGCGGAGCACGCAGATCATGGCCGAGGCGATCCGTCGGGTGACCCCCGAGGAGATCGAGGCCGTGGCGCGCGAAGTCCTGAAAAGCCAGCGTTTGCACGTGGTGACGGTGGGCATGCTCTCGCGGAAGAGGCGGTCCGAAGTGGACGCGATCGCGCGGAGATGGCATCCCGACGAGGCGTCATGCAGCTCGCGCTCCCGTTCGCCCGCGTCCTGAGGCCGCCCCCGCCGGCGACGCCCTCGCGTGCGCCTTCGCCTCCGCGCCCTGCCGCGGCGCCGGCCCGCGCGCCCGCCCCACCCAAAGGCCGCGCGGCGCTCGAGACCCGGATCCGACGCGCGCTCGCGGTGCCGGCCGACCTCGTCGTGACCGACAACCGCCGCACGATGATCTCGACCAAGCGGCGCGGGGAGCGCCTCGAGGTGCGGCTGCACCACATGTTCCTCGACGCGCCCGACGGCGTGGTCGAGGAGCTGCTGACCTACCTCGCGGAGGGAGACTCACGGAGCTCGCGGCAGATCACCCGCTTCATCGAGTCGAACCGGCACCGCATCAAGTCGCGCCGACGACGCATCCTGCTGCGCACCCGCGGCGCCGAGCACGATCTGAAGAGCATCTTCGACGAGGTGGTCGCCACCTTCTTCCCCGACGGGGTCGGAGACGCGCGCATCACCTGGGGCAAGGAGCCGCCGCGCGCGCGCCGACGCCGGAGCAGCATCCGCCTGGGCACCTACACGCACGACCAGCAGCTGGTGCGCATCCACCCCGCGCTCGACCAGGAGAAGGTGCCGCGCTTCTTCGTCGCGTTCGTGGTCTTCCACGAGCTGCTGCACCACGTCGTGCCGGCCGAGCGTCGCGGCGGCCGCATCGACTACCACCCGCCGAGCTTCCGCAAGCGAGAGCGGATGCACCCCGACTACGGGCGCGCCACGAAGTGGGAGACGGAGAACCTGGATCTCCTGCTGTCCTATCGGACGGCGGCGATCGCGCGGCGCTGAGCCAGCAGGCCGTCGAAGTCCCGAGCCCGAAGGATCTCGGAGCGGGACGGCCCGGTTCTCCGTTCGGGGCGACGAGGAAATGCTTCAGTTTCGAGGAGACACCCGCCCGAGAGACGAGGAGCGAGGGTCTTCAACGGACTGCTAGCGTCACTCGCCGACGGCGGACTTGAAGAGCTGGTTGAAGGCCCAGACCTCGCGCGCCCGGAGGCTCCCGAACTGCACGCCCATGCCGTCGGGCTTCTCCCAACGCACGATGGCGGCGACCTTCACGTCCTCCTTGAGCGCCGGGAGGTAGATCTCGAGCTCCACCTTCGCGCCGTACGGAAGGCACTCGTTGGCCACGAGGTACATGCCGCCGAGGCTGATGTTCCGCGTGATCGTCTCGATCTGACGGCCGTCGTGATGGACGATCACTTTCAGGCGCCTCTCGAATCGTTCGTGGACCCGACGGCCCGTAGAGGCGTTGCTGCCCGTAGACAATGCGCTTCCTTTCCCGCGCGAACGCGCAAGAGAACGGGCGATCGGAGTATCCTTCGAGAGTGGGGAAGTCAAGGTTGGGAAATACGGAAGAGGGCTCCAACAATGAAGGGGGGCGCGGACGGCTCGGAGCGAGCGTCGCCTTGCTCGCCGTGCTCGTCACGCCCGCCCTGCTGATGTGGGCGTGGAGCCGACCGATGGCCGTGGCGCCGCGCGAGATGCCGCCGCTCTCCCTGTCGCCGACGGCGGTGAGCGCCCGCCTCGCAGAGGAGGCCCGCCTCGCCGCGACGGCGCCCGAGGGCGAAGACGCGACCGCGCGCGCGCGCCGGTTCGCCGAGCTCAACCAGAGCGAGCTCGACGCGCGCGACACGCCGGGGCAGGCGGCCGAGCGCAGGCGCCGCCTGCTCGCCGCGACGAACGCGCTGATCCGGGAGCACGGCGAGGAGGTGCTCGGGCCGATGCGCGCCTCCGATCTGCGAGATCTCGAGCCCGCGCTCCGCGGACGACCGAGCCAGGAGCGCGCGGTGGAGGTGCTCGGCGGCTTCCTGCGCATGATGGAGCGCTACGGGATGATGGCCGACGGGAGGCAGCGCGCCCCCGCGTTCGTCGTGCGCGCGACCTGGCTGGCCCGCTGGAACGCCATGCACGGGCGGCCCCTGACGGAGGGCTTCGCGCCGATCGATCTGCAGGCGTACTGGGGCTGGCTCGCGCTCGGGGCCGAGAACGCGCCGGCCGAGCGTCGGCTCGAGGCGCTCGAGAACTACGCGGCGGCGGGCGGGCGCGGCGCCGACGAGGCGCGCGGGGTCCTGCTCCTCGAGGCCGGCCTGCGCGAGGAGGCGCGCGAGGCCTTCCTCGCCGGCTACGAGGCCAGCCCGAGCTTCCGGCTGCGCAATCACCTGCTCGCCGCGACGGAAGATCCCCGCTGAACGCGCGTATCCCGTGCCGCTGGACGGCCGCGCGCGAGCCGCCCATACTGGCCGAGGGGGAACGCGGGGCGTGAAGAAGAAGGTCAATTTGAGGAAGACGCTGTTCCTGCTGCCGAGCCTCTTCACGCTCTCCAGCATCTTCTGCGGCTTCTACGCCACGCTGCTCGCGCTCGAAGGCGCGGACGCGGGCACGTTCTACCGCGCGTCGCTGCTCATCGTCTTCGCGATGTTCTTCGACCTCATCGACGGTCGGGTCGCGCGGCTGACCAAGACCCAGAGCGCGTTCGGCGTGCAGATCGACTCGCTCGCCGATCTCGTCTCCTTCGGCGTGGCCCCCGCGGTCCTCGTCTACCGCTGGTCCCTCGCGGAGCTCGAGCTGGCGGGGCTGGTCGTCGCGTTCGTCTTCGTCGCGTGCGGCGCCATTCGCCTTGCCCGCTTCAACGTGCTCGCGGCCGCGGCGGACGGCGCCCCGAAGAAGCCGGGCAAGTACATCGTGGGCCTCCCCACCCCGGGCGCGGCCGGCGTGCTCGTCTCGCTGGTGGTCGCGAACCACGCGGTGGGCGGACACCTCGAGCGCTTGACGGGCGGCGTGCTCGCCATCGTGCTCACGCTCTCCTTCTTCATGGTGAGCACCATCAAGTTCCGGTCCTTCAAGGACCTCAAGCTCAACGGCCGCACCCTCGCGCTCTTCGCGGTGGCCCTCGGCTCGAGCGCCGCCTTCGCCCTGCTCTTCCACCCCTCCTTCGCGCTGGTCTGGCTCCTGGCGAGCTACCTCGCGATCGGCGTGGCGGAGACGCTCTTCAACCTGTCCCGTCGCGGCTTACGTCGCGGACCGACGGAGCCGGAAGAAGAGGAAGAGCCGGCCGACGCCTGATAGATTCCGCGCGATGCGGAACCTCTCGTCCCCGACGCTCGCGATGCTGGTCGCCTGTGGGCTGCTCACCGCGTGCGAGTCGGCCCCCTTCGACGCGAGCTGCGCCGGGAGCGCGGTCGATCTGTGTGGTCCTCACGAGTACGCGCTGGTCGGCGAGGCGTCGGTCGAGCCGCCGATGCTCCCCATCGCCGACTTCGCGGTGAACGCCATGGTGCGCGTGGAGGTCGAGCGCTGCCCCGACGCGCCCGCGCCTCACGAGATCGAGCTGGCCGTGCTCGTGCCCGACGAGGACCCGAGCCCCGATGGCGGCGTGCCCGTTCGGGTCATGAGCCTCGTGACGCTGCGGGACGGCGAGGACGGCGACACCCCGGGGGACGGGCGCGTCGAGGTCGAGATCCCCAACCCGTTCATCGCGACCGTGCCCGAGAACACCGACGTCACGCTCCGCTTCACGGTGAAGTCCACGACCCCGGCCGGGTGTACGAGCGGCTTCGTGGAGATCCCCTACCGGACCGGGCCGCGCCGCATGATGTGATCTCAGTCGCCCTCGCGCCCGGCCTCTCGCTCCCGGCGGAGGCGCCGCGCGGCGTGGCGCGGGTTCTCGTAGACGCTGATGATGGGGACGCCGTCGTAGCTCAGCACGTGCACGGGCGCGACGGAGCCCCACGCGGTCCAGAGCTGGTAGTCGACCTCCACGAAGTGATGCTCGTGGTGAACGATCGCGTAGTCGGCCGAGATCATGTCGCCCGACGCGCGGATGTTCTCGTTCAGGTGTCCGTCCTCTTGCAGCATGCGCCACGCGGTCCACGTCGTGTCGCAGATCCAGACGCGCCCGCCGTCCGGCATCTGCGCGTTGAACCAGTCGGCGAGGCTCCCCGTGGTGAAGCCCCAGAACTGCCGGTTCATCCCGTGGTCGGCCGCGCCCGGGACCCCACCCGCGGCCGCCGTGTAGTGCGACAGCCCGAAGGGGTGGGAGTGGACCGTCTCGACCACCGCGGGCGACAGCAGGAGGACGAAGGCCACGAGGCGCGCCGTGAGCTTGCCGCTGCCGAGCGAGGCGGGCCAGCGGCGCCGCAGCTCGCGCGCGACCCGGACGAAGGCCACGCCCGCGAAGATGCAGAGGAACGGGTAGCCGGAGAACCAGTGCTTGGTGCCGCCGAAGATCGGCGTCCACGGCATGCTGATCACCACCAGCGGCGCGATCATCACGCCGAAGAAGAGCACGTCGGTGCGTGACGAGTCGGGGAGCGCGCGGCCGGTCGGCCAGAGGCGCTCCATCAGCCCGGGCGGGAGCAGCGCGCGCAGGCGGGTGAAGAGCCCGGTGACCGCGAGCGCCAGCGTCACGAAGGGCACCGTGAAGAGCACCATCACCCACGGGTAGCCGACCGGCAGCGGCGGCCGGAAGTAGTTCACCCCGAAGTAGGCCATGTTGTAGTGCTCGTGGTTCAGGTGGAACGCGGCGTACTCGTTGAAGCGCGCGAGCGTGTCGAACCACATCCAGGGCCAGAGCGCGACGAAGATGGGCGGCCCCAGCAGGGCCATCGCGAGGAGCCACCACGGCACGTAGCTGGTGCGCTTCGGCTCGCCGCCCCTGCGCGCCCGCCGCTCGGTGAAGACCACGAAGAGCCAGTGGATCAGGAAGATGGCCGGAAGCGTCCAGGCGTTGTGCTTCGTCTCGAGCGCGAGCCCGTAGGTGATCCCCGTCCAGATGGCCCAGCGTGGATCGGTCAGCGACCGCCAGTAGCAGTACGTGACGAGCGTCATCATCAAGACGATCGGCACGTCGAAGGCGTCGAGGTGCGCGTGATAGAAGACGCGCGGCAGGAGCGCGAAGGCGACCGCGGCGAACACCCCGACCTGTCGCCCGAAGGAGCGCGCCCCGAAGATGTAGATCAGCCACAGCAGGAGCCCTCCGGTGAGCATCCCGAAGAATCGGAAGGCCATCGAGGGCTGCTCGAAGAGCGCGTGATCCTCCTGGGCGAGGTGGAAGAACGCGAACATCGACTTCACGAGCGAGGGGTGCTCGTGGTTGTGGGTCCAGTGCCGGTCGACCACCGCCTGCTCGGTCGCCGCGCTCGGGTCCTCGGCCAGCGCGCTGAACCACGTCGCGTACTGACGGGCGGCGTCGACGTAGAAGCCCTCGTCGCGGCTCATGCCGATCTCGGCGGAGCTGACCAGCAGGAGCGCCACGTAGCTCGTGCACAGCGCCAGCCCGATGAGGTGGTCGCGCCACCCGATGAGACGATGCCGCCCGCTCATGGCCCGCCATCTCCGGGCGCGGTGCGCGTGGTGGCCGCCCAGCAGAGCGTGCGCAGGTGCGGGTCGTCCGACGTGACCTCCACCCGGACCTCGCCGCGCTCGCGATCCCCCCGCGCCGCGTGACGGGTGGAGGCGACCATGCGCTTCCAGCCGTCCCCGTCACGGTGCGTCATGCGCCCCACCGGCTCGTCGTCGACGAACAGAGCCACGGAGATGGGGGCGTGCTCCCGGTGGCGCTCGTGCTCGTAGTAGAGGTCCGCGTAGAGCACGATCTCGTCACCCAGGGGCACGTTCGGGAAGCGGGCGCGGATGGGCTCGGCGCCCTGCGGGTGCTGCCAGATGCAGTGACGGGGCTGCATGTCGAGATCGTCGAGCACCGTCTCGCCGACCCAGAGCCACGGGCGGGCCGGGTCACAGAGATGCCGGCGCGCGGGCGTGATCGGGCCCGCGCCGAGCCCCCCACCCTGCGGCCGACCGCCGGGCACGAACCGACACGGGAGCTCGCGCTCTCCCTCGACGCGGCTCACCCGCGCGTCGCCGACGTGCTCGACGAAGTCGTAGAGGACCTCTTGCGGTTGCGGCAGCTCCCACCGGAGCACGCGGACCCGCCCGATCTGCTCGCTGAGCTGGGGCGCGGTCGGGGGCGCGATCTCGGGGCGATGCCCGCGGATCGAGAGCACCCAGAGGCGCCGGTGCTGCGCGAGGTCGGCCGGGGCTGCGTCCTCGAGCGACATCAGCTCTCCCAGCTCGCGGCGCACCAGGGGGTCGGCCCACGACGGCGAGGCGACGATGAGATCCCCGGGGGCGTAGCCGTCGCGCACCCGCGCGGCCGCCTGCGACCAGTCGTCGTCGTCCACCACGCGCGCCTGGATCACGGCGTGCGCGGCGAGCTCCACGACGGCGAGCGCCAAGAAGGCGAGCCAGCCAACCCCGCGCCAACCGCGCGCTCCCCCTCTCTGGTCGTCGTTCGCCACGCCGAGCCGGCCGCTGGGATATCACGGCCGGCTGCGCCGGGCTATTCGGTCGGCACGCAGGTGAAGCGCGTCTCGAAGCTGTTCAGCACCGGGGTCTCGCTTCGATCGGCGTTCGCGCGGAGGACCGCCGTCACCCGAAGGAACGGGAGGTTGTTCGGCACGCCGGCGCCAGCGAGCCGGTTGGCGATGTCGATGGGGGGCGTGGTCGGCGGCGCGGTGAAGGTGACCGGCGTCGTCGAGGCCAGCCGCGAGAGCGAGTCCGCCGCGCGCAGCTCCCAGCGGATGCTCGTGCCGGCCGGCATGGAGACCGTGGTCCACGTCAGCTCCCCCCAGTCGGGGCGCTCGTTGTCGGCGCAGTGCACGGTGCTGTCGTAGTCGCGCCAGTACGTGCCCTCCGGCGGATACATCGGCCGGTTCGGGGGCACGAGGATCCGGACCGGGATGCGGTCGAGCACGAACGTGCCGTCGCCGATCACCTCGATGAAGAAGTCGAAGACCTGCGGCACCGAGGTCGGCATGACGATGTCGTTCCGGAACGCGATCCGGAAGTCGACGTTCGTGCCGGGCAAGCACTGCACGAACGAGCGGCCGCCGCTGATCCCGGCGCAGCTGCCGGGACCCCAGCCCACCGCGGTGATCGAGTCGACGAAGCCGCGCTCGTCGATGGCCGTCGCCGCGTCGTCGACCGCGCGGGCCGAGATGTCCATGCGGTTGTAGTTGGCGAGATCGACCACCGCGTCGACGACCGAGCGGCCGAGGCCGGTTCCGGCCGCGCTGATGGGGAAGACGTAGCGCGAGCCGGAGCTGGAGTAGCTCGAGGTCGCGTCGGCCAGCGCGTTGGCGTCGTCGCGCCCGTAGCTGCCTCCGCTGTGCACGGTGATCACCCGGATCCCGGTCGCGTTCAGGGCCGAGACGGTGTCGCTCCAGCTCACCGGCCAGCGGCCCGTCGCGCGGCCCACGCTGAACCGGTAGGGCCCGCAGTTGGTCCCGTAGCCGAGCACGACCGCGTAGTAGGTGCCCGGGTTGAGCGTGCGCACGATGGTCGAGGTCCCGGCGGGCCCGGAGTCGTCGTCGCACGCGACGGAGTTGAACCCCGAGTCCATCAGCATCATCGCGGTGTCGTATCCCGAGCCCTCCGTGGTGAGCGTGATGGTCTCCCGGGTCGAGACCGTGAAGCGGAAGACGACGTCGCGCGACGAGTCCCAGAGGCACGGCGCGCTGTAGTTGTTGGCGTGCGAGCAGGTGTTGCCGGTCCAGCCGGTCCAGCTCGTCGCGGCGTCGCCCGTGAAGCGCGCGGTGGCCTGGGTGTCGTTGCCGCTGACCGCCGTCGTCGGAGGCAGCGAGGTGCCGCCGATGGCGTAGTCGTAGCCGTACGGGCCGTTGTGGAAGGGCGCGTCGGTGAAGAGGATGAGGATCGGGATCGTCCCGGCGCGGAAGCACGGATAGCCCCAGCCGGTCCCGCCGCACGGGCCGTTGGGCGCGAGGTAGGTGCCGAGGCCGCCGCCCGTCGCGACCGCCCAGAGCGCCTGCGCCTGGCTCTCCGGCCCGTCCATGCCGTAGTGCAGCCGGAGCCGGTTCACCGCGGTCTGCGCCGCGGAGACGCTCGCGGTGATGTCCTGGAAGTTCTGGTAGACCACGTCGCCCGAGGGCCCGCTGCCATACGGGCTGACCGGGTAGTCGTCGTGGGCGCCGACCCCGAACCAGGCGTCCGGGATCGTGCAGCGGATGGCGCCGATGATTCCGCCGCCGCAGCCCGAGATGAACGTGCCGCTCGTCAGATCGCGCTGGAGGTTGAAGATCTCGCCGCCCATGGACCCGGTGGTGTCCATCAGGAAGTAGACGTCCGCGGTCCGCACCTGGACCCGCACGTCGAGCGGGTCGATCTCGGCCGGGCCGCCGTAGGGCAGCTCGTGGAAGAAGAACGTGTCGCCGTAGCAGGAGCCGTCGGCCGCGCGGTACGCGCCCGGACCCGGACACTCGTCCGCCACGTCGGGCACGCCGTCCCCGTCGGAGTCGGGGAGCGCGGCGGGGCCCGAGCCGTCGGTGCGGAGGCGGATGCCGCCCGCGCTCGGGTCGTAGCTGACGTCGGTGCTCCGACCGGGCAGATCCGCCGACGACGGAACGTCGCGGCTGACCGCGCAGGTTGGATCACACGGGTTGCAGCTCGTCGGGCCGGTGATCAGCGGAGAGACGCCCGGCGCCGACCGGAGCGTGTAGGCGTGCACCGAGAGGCAGTCCGTCCACGCGTTGCCCTGGCAGTAGCGAGTGCCGCGCTGACAGACGAGAGAGCCGTCTTCCTGTGTCAGCGGATCGAGGTAGCAGTCCACGGGGCCCTGGTCGGGTTCGCAAGCGCAGCCCTCGGCGGGGTGCGCGCACGTACCCGCGTCGCCTCCGATCGGGACCGGGTCCAGGCCGGGGTCCTCGGCGGGTGCCAGCTCGGGCGCCTCCAGGGAGCAGCCGCCGAGCAGCGTCAACGCACAGAGCCACCGCATCCAGCCGGTCACAGCGATCCCCATCTCCACCCCACGCAGGAGGCGGCTACACGACAGCAATCTTCGGACCCGAATCGTATCGCGAGGATCAGCTCGGGATCACTCGCGAACAGTCACATCTCGGTTGCAGAGCTGCGAATCTTTTTCGCAGGGCTGCGCTATTCCGTCGGGACGCACACGAAGCGCGTCTCGAAGGAGCGCAGCACTGGCGTCGCGCTCCGGTCCGCGTTGGAGCGCAGGACCGCGGTGACGCGCAGATAGGGCAGGTTGTTGGGCACCCCGGCGCTCGAGAGCCGGGCGGCGATGTCGATGGGAGAGGTGACCGGTGGCGCGGTGAAGCTCACCGGCGTCGTCCCCGGCAGCGCCGCGAGCGAGTCGGCCGCGCGGAGCTCCCAGCGGATGCTGGTCCCCGACGGCATGCTGACGGTCTGCCAGGTGAGGTTGCCCCAGTCGGGCCGCTCGTTGTCGGCGCAGTGCACGGTGCTGTCGTAATCGCGCCAGTAGCGCCCCTCCGGCGGGTAGAGGGGACGGTCCGGCGGCACGAGGATGCGCACCGGGATGCGGTCGAGCACGAAGGTCCCGTCCCCGACCACCTCGATGAAGAAGTCGAAGACCTGGGGCATCGAGGTCGGCATCACGATGTCGTTCCGGAACGCGATCCGGAAGTCGACGTTCGTGCCCGGCAGGCACTGCACGAAGGTGCGTCCGCCGCTGATGCCGGCGCAGCTGCCGGGCCCCCAACCGACGGCGGTGATGGAGTCGACGAAGCCGCGCTCGTCGAGCCCCGTCGCCGCGTTGTCGGTCGCGCGGGCGGAGATGTCCATGCGGTTGTAGTTCGCGAGGTCGACCACCGCGTCGACGACCGAGCGGCCGAGGCCGCTGCCGGTGGAGCTGATCGGGAAGACGTAGCGCGAGCCGGAGCTGGAGTAGCTCGACGTCGCGTCCGCCAGCGCGTTGGCGTCGTTGCGGCCGTAGCTGCCGCCCGAGTGCACGGTGATCACGCGGATGCCGTTGCGGTTCAGCTCGGTGACGGCCTGGCCCCAGGTGACCGGGTAGCCGGTCGGGGCGCCGCCGCCCGCGGTGGAGGGATCGCCGATGCTGAACCGATAGTTGCCGCAGCGCGTGCTGTAGCCGCCGATCACCGCGTAGTAGGTGCCGGGGTTCAGGGTGCGCCGGATCTGGGACGTGGTGCCGGGCCCGCCGTCGTCGTCGCAGGCGACGTCGCGGAAGCCGCCGTCCTTCAGGGTCAGGACGGTGTCGAAGCTCGAGCCCTCGGTGGTGAGCGTGATGGCGCGGCGGGTCGAGACCGTGAAGCGGAAGACCACGTCGCGCGAGCTGTCCCAGGCGCAGGGCGCGCCGTAGTCGTTGCGGTGAATGCAGGTGTTGCCGCGCCAGCCGGTCCAGGTCCTCGCGGCGTCGCCCGTCCAGCGCGCGCTCCAGCGGTTGTCGTTGCCGCTGACGTAGCGAGGGGAGGGGAGCGCGCCGCTGCCGCCGCCGCCGAACGCGTAGTTGTAGCCGTACGGGCCGTTGTGGAACGGCGCGTCGGTGAAGAGGATGAGGATCGGGATGGTGCCCGGCCGGAAGCACGGGTAGCCCCAGCGCCCTCCGCCGCAGGAGCCGCGCGCGCCGAGATAAGGGCCGAGCCCGCCGCCGGACGCCACCGCCCAGAGCGCCTGGCTCTGGGACTCGGGCCCATCCATGCCGTAGTGCAAGCGCAGCCGGTTCACCGCGTTCTGCGCGGCCGACACGCTGGACGTGATGTCCTGGAAGTTCCGGTAGACGACGTCGCCGCTGCCCGCGCTGCCGTAGGGGGAGCGTGGGTAGTCGTCGTGGTTGCCGACCCCGAACCACGCGTCCGGGATGGTGCAGCGGATGGCGCCGATGATGCCGCCGCCGCAGCCGGAGATGAACGAGCCCCGCGTCAGGTCGCGCTGCAGGTTGTAGATCTCGCCGCCCATGGACCCGGTGGTGTCCATGAGGAAGTAGACGTCCGCGGTCCGCACCTGCACCCGGATGTCGAGCGGGTCGATCTCCGCCGGGCCGCCGTAGGGCAGCTCGTGGAAGAAGAAGGTGTCGCCGTAGCAGCTGCCGTCGGCGGCGCGGATGGCGCCCGGGCCCACGCAGTCGTCGGCCGCGTCGGGGATGCCGTCGCCGTCCGAGTCGGGAAGCATCGCGGTGCCGGAGCCGTCGACCTCGAGGCCGATGCCGCCCGCGCCCGGGTCGTACTCGACGTCGGTGCTGCGGCCGGGCAGATCGCGCGTGCTGGGCACGTCGCGGCTCACGGCGCACGCCGGGTCGCACGGGTTGCAGGAGCTCGGGCCGGTCACGAGCGGAGCGGTGCCCGGCGCGCTGCGGAGCTCGTAGCTCCGGACCGACTCGCAGCCGGTCCAGGCCCCGCCGCGGCAGTAGCGGGTGCCTGCGTTGCAGGTCAGCGTGCCATCGGGGTTCTCGATGGGGTCGAGGTAGCAATCCACGGGCGGCTGGTCCGCGTCGCAGGCGCAGCCCTCAGCGGGACGGACGCAGTCGCCCGCGTCCCCGTCGATGGGCGTGACGTCTCCGGGGTCGCCCTCATTGCCCTGGTCCTGTTCGCCCTGGTCCGCCCCGGGAGGAGGCGCTTCGATCGCGCATCCTCCCATGAGGAGCAGACCGAACATCCAAGGCTGCCAACGCTGCATCATTCGATCCCCGCGGTACAGATCTCCGCCGACGGAATGCCGACGCCCCTCGTTCCTCCGCTCGTGTTGCAACGATCGGACCCGCTCTTGGAGATTGAAATCACTGATATTTTCGGCAGTCAGGGAGCGTCGGGCTGTGTCGTGATTGCGGGGGTCTGAAAAGATTTCATACGTGGACGCCGATCAGAGCGGCCGGCTGATGCAGCGCGGCGCGCCTCCGGCCAGCGGCACCCCGCACACGGCCCCGGCCGAGCAGTCGCTCTGGCTCGTGCAGGATCCGCCGCTGGGCACACACTCGGTGACCCCGTCGCCCCAGAGATCGCGGCACTCGAAGCCGGTGGCGCAGTCTCCAGCGGTCGCACACGGGCCGAAATTGCCGCACACCCCGTCGATGAATTCCGGGTGAGTGCCGCAGACCTCGCCCAGCATCGGGCAGTCCGCGTTGTTGCGACAGCTCGGCCCACCGCTCCAGTGGCAGATCGTGGACCCCGTCCCGGTCACGTCGCGGCACGCGCCGAACCCCGGACAGGCGGCCACCGAGTTGCACGGGCTGTGCGACTTCAGGCAATAGGCCGCGCCGCGCATCCCGGACGCTTCGCAGTAGAACCCCCACGGGCAGGCGGCGGTCGGACCGCAGCCGATGCGACGATCGACGCAGCTGCCCGCGTCACAGCTGTGCCCCGCGGGGCAGTCGCGGGAGTCGTTGCACGTGCCGGGGGTCGCGGCGCCGCACACCCCCATGCAGGTGCTGCCCGCCGCGCAGTCCATGTCGTCGGCGCAGCCGCGGCCCGCGGGATAGCAGCGCATCTGCCCGCAGCCGTTGGCGATGCAGGCCTCGTCCGCGGCGCAGTCCACCCCGCTCGCGCAGGGCGTGCCCGGAGTGACCATCGAGCAGAAGTCGATCGACGAGTCGCCGGGATCGAAGGGGCCGCTGTCCGTGGGATCGCTCGCGTCGATCGGCGCTCCGTCCGGCAGCGTGGCCGCGTCCATGGTCGCGCCGTCGCCCGTCGTCGCGCCGTCCATCGGGGTCGCGCCGTCCATGCCGGTCGCCCCGTCGGGAAGCGCGCCGTCCGGCAGCGCGCCGTCCGGCAACACCATCGCGTCCATGTCCATCACGCCGGTGTCGGCGCGGGGACCCGAGTCGGGCACGGGGGGCGGAGGCGGCGGCCGGTTGGTCTCGCCGTCGCACGCCCCCAGCAGCACGAGCGCCGCGAGCCCCAGCCGTGCGCGGATCACGACCCACCTCCGCAGCGCAGCAGCCCGAAGCGGACCTCGGTGCCGCCGGCCGCGTCGTCCGCCCAGGCCACGCCGATCTGACCGTCGCCGGTCACGCGCACCGTCGTGCGTCCTCCGCCCTCGGCCGCGTCGGTCAGCGTGATCGTCTCGACCACGTCCCCGAACTCGCTGACGAGCAAGACGCGGATCTGCGCGGGCATGCCGCCCTCCGGCAGCGCTCGATAGCTGACCACGTAGCCTCCGGCGAAGCGCGCGATCGACGCGTCGGTGCCGACGGTCGGGGGATCGGTGAGGATGCGCTCGTCCCCGACCAACGCGCCCTCCATGTCGAGCGCGCGGAAGCGGACCTCGCTGCGCACGCCGCCGACGAGGACGCCGAACACGACCGCGCCGCCCGTCACGCCGAGCGCCGCGTCGACGGTGCCGTCCGCGTTGCCCTCCGCGCTGAGCGTGCTGACCGCGCCGCGGCGCGCGCCGCTGGCGTCGAGGCCCTGCATCAGGACGTCGCCCGTGCCGCCGACGCCCTCGCTCCAGACCAGGACGGGGCCGGCGTCGAGCTCGCCGATGGCGATCTGTCCGGGCTTGTTGGCCGCGGCGGTGGTCGTCTGCACGCCGCCGCTCGCCGAGCCGTCCGCGTTGAGCGCGCGCGCGCGCCCGGTCCGGGTCAGGGCGATCATGTCGTCCTCGACCCAGGAGAGCAGCACCCCGCTCGCGCCGCCGAGGAAGACGGGGTTGTCCTCGAGCTGCGCCGGGGTGTCGGTGACGATGTTGGGCGAGCCGACGAGCGAGAGGTCGGCCGAGAGGAGCTGCGTCCGGAGCTCGAAGCCCGTGGTGCCCTCGTTGCTCACGTAGGCCGCGATCCACTGGGTGCCGACCGGCGTGATCTGCGGCGCCCGGTCCTGGCTGGGATCGCTGGTGATCTCGACCTCGGGGCCAGGGATGCCGTCGGAGCCGATGCGCTGCCCGTAGATGTCGGGGAAGCCGTCCCGCGTCTCGTTCCAGACCACGCCGAAGCCGTCCGCGGCGGCGGCGAAGCCGACCAGGCGAGGCGCGGCGCGCGGATCCACCGCGAGCGCGTAGACGTCGTCGGGCGAGACGGTGCAGGAGAGCGGACCCGCGTCGCCGGGCGGCGGAGTGCTCGAGTCGCCGCCGTCCATGGGATCCTCGCCTCCATCCATCGGGGGCCCGACGTCGGCCATCCCGGTGTCTCGCAGACCCGAGTCGTTGGGCGGCGGCGGCGGCGCGGGGCCGTCGTCGCACGCCGCGAGGAGCAGAAGGCAAGCCGCAGCCGGCGTGAGCGCGGAAAGTTTCATCACGATCATCGTAGCGCAGGTCCCGGGTTCGAATCCCGTTTTGGGTATACGGGCGTGCGACGCCGCGCTTGACGGGTCCGAGATGCACCGCAAGCTGCAGGCGTGAGACCCCTGCCCGCTGCCTCCGAGCGCGCGACCCTCGCGCTCGAGCGCTCGCTGCCGAGCGGCGCGGTCTGCCTCGATCGAGACGTGCGGGAGGCGCACGCGCGGGACGAGAGCGAGACCGAGCCGACGCTCCCGGACGCGGTGATCCGGGTCTCGAGCACGGAGCAGGTCGCGGCGGTGATGCGCGCGGCGCATGCCCATCAGGTCCCGGTGACCCCGCGCGCGGCCGGCACCGGGCGCACGGGCGGCGCGGTCCCCCTGCGCGGTGGCTGGGTGATGTCTTTCGAGGGTTTCCGGGGCATCGACGAGATCCACCGAGGCGACGGCGTCGCCGTGGTCCGGCCGGGGCTCGTGCTCGCCGACCTCCACGCCGCGGTCGAGGCCGAGGGCCTCTTCTACCCGCCCGACCCGAACAGCCTCGCGAGCTGCACGCTCGGGGGAAACATCGCGGAGAACGCGGGCGGCCCCCGCGCCTTCAAGTACGGCGTGACCGGCGACTACGTGCTGGGGCTCGAGGCGGTCATGGCCGACGGCACGGTCCTCGAGCTGGGTCGGCGCACGAAGAAAGGCGTGACCGGCTACGACCTGACGCGCCTGATCGTGGGCAGCGAGGGCACCCTCGCGCTCGTGACCCGCGCCACGCTCCACCTCGTGCCGAAGCCGGAGGCGCTCCGCACGATGGTGGTCTTCTTGCCCTCGGCCGAGCACGTCGCGCCGGTCGTCTCGGCCTGTCTCGGTCAGCGCGTGGTGCCGCGCTGCGTGGAGCTGCTCGACGCGATCACGCTGGAGGTCCTGCGCGAGGAGAAGGCCATCGCGATCCCGGACGCGGCGCGCGCGCTGCTGCTCGTGGAGATCGACGGCGAGGACGCCCACCTCGACGCGGAGCTCGAGCGTCTCGGCAACGCGATGAGCGACGCGGGCGCGCTCGAGATCCTGGTCGCGAAGCACGGCGGCGACCGAGAGCGGCTCTGGGGCGTGCGGCGCGAGATGTCCCGCGCGCTCCGACGCCGCGCGGTGAACAAGCTGTCCGAGGACGTCGTGGTCCCGCGCTCCCGGATCGGCGCGCTGCTGGCGAAGTGTCGCGAGATCTCGGACGCGCACGACGTGACGATGCCGAGCTACGGCCACGCGGGCGATGGCAACCTGCACGTCAACTTCCTCTGGGACGCGCCCGAGGAGAAGCCCCGCGTCGACGCGGCGATCGAGGCGCTCTTCCGCGCGACGATCGCGCTCGGCGGCACGCTGAGCGGCGAGCACGGCATCGGCGCGCTGAAGGCGCCCTACCTCGGCCTGGAGCAGAGCCCCGAGCTCATCCGCGTGCAGGAGGGGATCAAGGCGCAGCTCGACCCGCGCGGCGTGCTGAACCCGGGCAAGATCTTCCCGCGCCCGGGCCACCGTTCCTGCTGAGCCAGCCTGCTGAGGCTGCTACAGCAGCATGAGCACGGGCGACTCGGCGATGCGCTTGAACGCCGCGAGCCACTCCGCGCCGATGGCGCCGTCGACCACGCGGTGATCACAGCTCAGCGTGACGCGCATGCGCTTGCCGGGGACGATCTGTCCGTCCTTCACGACGGGCTCGTCGCGCAGGGTGCCGACCGCGAGGATGCAGCCCTCGGGCGGGTTGATGACGGCCGAGAACTCCTCGATGCCGTACATGCCGAGGTTCGAGACGCTGAACGTGCCGTTCTGCATCTCCTCGAGGGTGAGCTTCTTGTTGCGCGCCTTCTCGGCCAGCTCCTTCACCTCGGCCGCGATCTCGCGGATGCCCTTCTGGTCCGCGTCACGCAGCACCGGGGTCACGAGGCCCTCGGGCACCGCGACCGCGACCGAGATGTCGACCACCTGGTGGTAGTGGATCGCGTCGCCCATGAAGCTGGCGTTGGCGGCCGGCACCTCGCGCAGCGCGGCCGCGCACGCCTTGAGGATGAAGTCGTTGATGGACGCCTTCTCGCCGCCCTTGGCCAGCGCCTCGTTGATCTGCTTCCGGGCCGCGAGGATGGGCGAGGCGTCGAAGTCGATCGTCAGATAGAAGTGCGGGACGGTCTGCTTCGACTCGGTGAGCCGACGCGCGATCGTGCGCCGCATCGAGGAGAGCTTCTCCACCCGGGGAGGCCGCCGCTCGCCGCGCGCCGGCGCCGAGGGGCGCGGCCGGCTGAGGTAGTCGTCGATGTCGCGCTTGATGATGCGACCGCCCGGGCCGCTGCCGTCGACGGTGCTGAGATCGATGTCGTGCTCACGGCCGAGCTTGCGCACCAGGGGCGACGCGAGCACGCGGCCGTCGCTCCGCGCGGCCTTCTTCGGCGGCGCGCTCGGCTGGGGCGCCTCGGCCTGCTGCGCCTCGGACGATTGCGCCTCGGACGATGGCTCCTTCGCCTCCGCCGACTCGGCCTTCGGAGCCTCGGCCTTGGCGGCGCCGCTCTCGACCTCCTCGAGGAGCTTCGAGATGTCTTCGCCCTCTTCGCCGAAGATGGCGACGGGCGCGTCGGGCTCGAGCACCGCGCCCTCCTCGACGAGGCGCTTGAGCAGCACGCCGGGATCGAACGCGCGCCACTCCATGGTGGCCTTGTCCGTCTCGATCTCGGCGATCAGGTCATCGACCGCGACGCGGTCCCCCTCCGACTTCTCCCAGCGCGCGAGGGTGCCCTCTTCCATCGTGGGAGAGAGCTTCGGCAGTCCGACGATCTTGGCCATGAGAGCTCCTCCTCAGTCGAGGTAACAGACCTTGCGAACCGCGGCGCGGATCCGGTCTTCGTCGACGATGACCTCTTGTTCGAGGTGCAGGGCGTAGGGCATGGGGACGTCGAGGTTGTGGGCGCGCAAGACGGGCGCGTCGAGGTAGTCGAAGGCCTCGCGCTGGATGCGGTCGACGATCTCGGCCCCGGGTCCGCCGTAGGGCCAGTGCTCGTGCACGATGACGCAGCGGTTCGTCTTCTTCACCGACTCGACGATGGTCTCGTGATCGAGGGGCCGCAGGGTCCGCGGGTCGATGACCTCGCAGGAGACGCCGTCCGCCTCCAGCTCCTCGGCCACCTTCATCGCGACCGGGTACGGGCGACCCCACACGACGATGGTGCAGTCCTTCCCCTCGCGGGCGACGCGCGCCTTGCCGAACGGGATGGTCTCGTCGTCGCCCTCGTCGGGCACCTCGCCCTTGGCGTTGTAGAGCGTCTCGCCCTCGAGGAAGACGACCGGGTTGTCGCTCCGGATCGCCGTCTTGAGGAGGCCCTTCGCGTCGCGCGGCGTCGACGGGTAGACGACGTGGAGCCCGGGCACGTTGGCGTAGAACGCCTCGACGGCGTGGCTGTGCTGCGAGCCGACCTGGCGCGCCGACGCGTTGGGCCCGCGGAAGACCACGGGGACCGAGAACTGGCCCGCGCTCATCTGGTACATCTTCGCCGCGTTGTTGACGATCTGGTCGAACGCCACGAGCGAGAAGTTCCAGGTCATGAACTCGACGATGGGGCGGAGCCCGGCCATCGCGGCGCCGACCGCGACGCCGGCGAAGCCCGCCTCCGCGATGGGCGTGTCGATCACGCGCTCGTCGCCGAACTCGTCGAGCAGGCCCTGGGTGACCTTGTACGCGCCCTCGTAGTGGCCGACCTCCTCGCCGAGGAGGAAGACCTTCTCGTCGCGGCGCATCTCCTCGGCCATCGCCTCGCGGAGCGCCTCGCGGTAACGGATCTCACGCATCGGCGTCTCCCTCGGGGGCGAGCACGTAGTCGAACATCGACTCTCGCTTGGCCGGCTCGCTCTCCTCGGCGAACTTCACCGCGTCCTGGACGCCCTCCTCGACCTCCTCGTGGAGCGCGTCGAGGTCGGCCTCGCTGATGCCCTCATCGAGGAGCTTCGCGCGCGAGATGCGGAGGGGGTCGTGCTTCTTCTTTCGCTCCTCGACCTCTTCGGACGTCCGGTACTTGCCCGGGTCGCTCATCGAGTGGCCGCGGAAGCGATAGGTCAGGATCTCGATCAGGGTGGGCCCGTCCCCGGCGCGCGCGCGCTCGACGGCCTTTGCGATGCGGTCGCGGACCTCGAGCACGTCGTGGCCCTCGAAGCGGTCGCCGGCCATGGCGTAGCCGGGCGCCTTCTTCGTCAGGTCCTTCTCGGGCATGGTCCGGACCAGGGGGGTGCCCATCGAGTAGAGGTTGTTCTCGCAGATGAACACCGCGGGGAGCTTCCACAGCCCGGCCAGCGACATGCCCTCGTGGAAGCCGCCGATGTTCGTCGCGCCCTCGCCGAAGAAGCAGAGGGTCACGTTGTCCTGCTTCAGGTACTTCGCCCGGAAGGCGATGCCCGCCGCGACCGCGACGTGACCGCCGACGATGGCGTGACCGCCGAAGAAGCGGTTGTCCTTGTCGAACATGTGCATCGAGCCGCCGAGCCCGCGGCTGCAGCCCGTGTCCCGACCGAAGAGCTCGGCCATGACCGCGCGGGGCGTGGTGCCGCGCGCGAGGGCGAAGCCGTGATCACGGTAGGTCGTGAGCACGTTGTCGTCCTTGGTGATCGCGGCCTCCGTGCCGACCGCGATCGCCTCCTGGCCGATGTAGAGGTGCAGGAAACCGCCGATCTTGCCCTGCACGTAGGCTTTGGCCGACTCCTCTTCGATGCGGCGAATTTGCAGCATCTGGCGGTAGAGCGGCAGCAGCTCGTCACTGACGGACGTCACTCGTTCATCTCCCACTCCCCCGGCCCATCTCCGGGGGCCGCGAGCCTAACGTGCGCGCATGACGCCGGCAAAATGAAACGGCCCGACACCGTGAGGTGCCGGGCCGTGCTTCGGAGCGAGCCGCTCTAGATCAGAGCCAGCTCGTGATGCCGAAGATGCGGGAGACCTCGATGAGCGACTCCAGGAACGACTCGTTCCCGACGAGGTCGCGGCGGAGCCGGCTCAGCTCGGTGCGCTCCTCGGCCGTGGGGCTGGGCAGCGCCTCGAGGGCGCGGACCCGGTCCTGCAGCTCCGCCACCTGGAGCAGGAGCTGGAAGCCCAGCTGCTCCTCTTCGAGGTTGAAGGTGAGCCGCTCGCGCAGCTTCACCGCGACGTACGGCACGTGGAGGCGGTCGGACGTGTAGATGATGTAGTCCGCCTCCGCCGGGT
Organism: Sandaracinaceae bacterium; assembly: GCA_040218145.1. Taxonomy (GTDB): domain Bacteria; phylum Myxococcota_A; class Polyangia; order Polyangiales; family Sandaracinaceae; genus JAVJQK01. The sequence continues at coordinate 157,093 of JAVJQK010000122.1, forward strand.
CGGTGGTGACCGCGTGGCCCGAGCCCGGGATGGCCTGACCGTAGGCCTGCGTGGGCAGTCCGTCGGTCTGGGTGTCCGGGATGTCGAAGCCGTCGGCGTTCTCGAGCTTGAAGATCGCGAGCCGGCTCTCGAACGACGGGTCGTAGAAGACCGGGATGCGGGACAGCGCGAAGACCGACGCGTAGAGGCGAAGGATCTCGTTGCTGGTGCCCTCGAGCGGCGGGTCGGTGAACTCCACCTCGTTCGAGTCGCGGCACACCGTGAAGATGCCCGTGGTCTCGTCGCGGCAGTTCCCGCGGAGGTAGTTCAGGTAGTAGACGTGCGGCTCGCCGTCCTCCATCCGAACGCGCGGGGCGTACCACTGCTCGTCGTCGATGACGTAGCCGCCGTACAGCTCGGTCATCTCGACCGGGAAGAGGTCGTAGAAGTTGATGAAGTACCGCTCGTCGACCGTGAAGCTCAGGCCCCAGTCACGAATGGTCAGCGCGTTGAGGGCGATGAGCTTGTCCCAGAAGCTGCCGGCGACCTCCATGCGGAAGAAGCCGTACAGGCCGTCCTGGTACTGCGACCAGGTCCGGAAGCCCTGACCGGGCGCGAGCGAGAAGGTCGCCCCCGCCATGTCCATCTCCTCGCCGAGGTGACGGTAGGCGTACTGACAGGCGGGATCGTTGCCGGGCGCGTCGGGATCGGTCGCCGAGCACGTGGCCGGGCCGTCCGTCTGCACGAGCTGGTAGGAGCCGACGTCGGGAAGCTGCGCGAGCTCCGCGAGCCAGTTCATCGCGTCGACCGACGCGAGGTACTGGTCGTTGAAGCCGAGCGGGCCCGTCTGACGGCGGAACTCGGGCTCGTAGAAGTACCGGAAGAAGAGGTGCTGGTACATCTTCGCGGCGTCGACGATGTAACGCGTCGAGCGAGCGCCCGTGAAGAAGTTCCGGCGGTAGTTCCGGTAGTAGTTCCGCGGGTACCCCTCCTGCCACATCTGGCGGAAGTGGTCGACGGTCTCCTGGAAGCTCTCACCCGCGTCGAAGGTGTTGCACCACGAGATGTCGCCGAGGCGCGGGTTGCTGCAGAACATGTACTCGACGCGGTCGTAGTCGACGACTCCGTCGCCGTCCGCGTCGGACATGTAGCGGGGCTCCGCCTGCTCGACGAAGTCGATGAAGTCCTCGTCGAAGTTCGAGCACACGCAGTTGCGCGAGCCGTCACAGGGGACCGGGATGTTGCTGTAGCGCGGGTTCTGGATGCAGCGCTGGAAGATGCCCTGCGAGTCGGTGAGCGCCTCGGAGCCCGCGCCGTAGGGGCAGTCGCGGTCGAGGTCGCAGGACTCACCACCCTGGTACCAGGTCCAGAGGCGGCGCGGGGTCACGTCCGAGCGGAGGAGGCCGTCGAGCGAGGAGCTCGCGCCCTCGCGGTAGAGCGGGTCGCCCTGATAGGCCTCGACCAGGTTGAAGTAGTTGTAGAAGACCGCCGCGTGGTCGTACCGGCCGAGCCCGGACATGTCCGAGAGGTCGCCGTTGTAGTCCATGAGCGTCGAGGTCATCGTGTTGCCGAGACCGGCGAGCGACCGCGTGGTGCGGATCTCGCGAACGGCCTCGACCCAGCGCACGGCCTCGTCGTCGGTCAGGATGGTGTCCCGCTCGCCGTCGTCGGGCGCGGTGTAGCCGGGGTCACCCTCGCAGAGGCCGTCCTCGCCGCAGTCGTACTCGTCGAGCGTCGGCAGGGCGTAGGGGCGGTCCTCACCCTCACGGGCGGTCACGAGGTTGAAGTAGCCGTCGTGGTAGTGGTCGCGGTCGTAGCTGCCCGCGAAGTTGTGCTCGAGGCCGAGACCGTGGCCGAGCTCGTGGAGCATGACCGCGCGGTGGAAGGCCTGGCGCCAGCGAATGTGCGCTTCCTCGTACGGGCGGCCCTCGAAGGCGTTGGCCCAGTACTGGTTGTAGCGGGAGGTGAAGATCGCGTCGCGCGGGTAGTAGATGTGGTTCTCGGCGAACGCCATCTCGCGCATGTGATCCTGCGTCAGGAGCGACTGGAAGTTGTCGCGGAAGGGCGACAGCTGCTCGAGCATCTGCGCGGAGTCCGGACGGGTCGCCCCGCTGGTCTCCATGTTGAGCGCCATGAGCGGGTCCGACTCGGCGAGGCCGCCGAAGCCCTCGGCCGCCATCGCCCCGACCAGGCGACGCTCGATCTGCGTGCCCGCGAGGTTGTGGAGGCGGTCGCTCATGATCTGCGCGCGACCCTCGTTGCCCGCGCGGAGCGACTCGAAGCGAGGCGCCATCTCACGGAACATGTCGTTGAGGTGCTCGTTCAGGCGGGTCGACATGCCGCGGCTCGCGAGGCCCGTCGGGCGGCCGAGGTCGCCAGGCGTGTACTCCGCGCCGTTGATCGCCGGCGCGAGGCCGACCGGCACGTGCACGTTGCCGAGGCGCTCGTAGTAGCCGCGGACGTTCTCACCGGTGAACAGCGTGCTCTCGTCGACTTCACCGCGGAGCACCGGCCAGAGGTCCAGCGCGTTGGTCGCGATGCGGTCTTCGCAGAGGCCGCCCATGTTGATCGGGATGCTGATGGCCTCGCCGTTGGTCGGGTCGGACATCTGCTGCATGACGCCGCACCAGCCAGCGCCGGCGCCCGTGGCGTAGTTGTAGAACTGGTAGCGGATGTCGCCGAGCTCTTCGCAGGCGGCGGGATCCTCGTCCGCACCCACGGGCACGTCGCAGCTGTTGACGTTCAGGCGGAGCATGCACTCCTCACCCACGAACGCGTAGCGGTAGACGTCCTCGGGGTAGTCCTCGTGGCTGGTCGGGTTCGCGGGGTTGATCCCCTCGTCCGTGGTGGGCGTGCCGTCGGCGCCGACGATCGCGACCCAGCAGTCGTACGGGTTGTCCTCACCGCGCGCTTCGGGCGGCTGGAAGTAGTCCGTGCGATGCACGCAGGTGTTGTCCGCGCCGACCTCGGGGGCCTTGATGCTGCCGTCCGCCGAGCAGAAGCAGTAGTCGGTCGGGATGGCGTTCTGACACGCCACCGGCGCGCCGGTGGGGAGCGCCTCGCCGTGAAGCTCGCGGTTGCCCCGCATGAACCCGTCGTTCCACTGCGCGATGACCTCCATGGAGGTGCGCACGAGGTGCTTCGGGAAGTGCGGGTTGAGGTAGTAGTCGACCGGGCGGATGGGCCGGTTGCGCAGCGGGATGGTGCAGCGCGAGGCGGCCGGGTCGCAGGTCGAGCCCGAGGTGATGTCGGCGGGGGTCAGGTCGCGCTCGAGCATGGTGCCGAGCTCGCCCACCCACGCGCTGCTCATGAGCGCGCCGCCGTCGACCGTGTCGTGGCGGTTGTCGCACTGCCAGTCCGCGATGCAGCGACCGCCGGTGTGACGGGGGTCGTCCGCCGCGGCGAGCGAGCGGGAGTAGAAGTTGTGGCGGAGGCGCCAGTAGGCCAGGAAGTCGGTCTCCCCGTACTCGGGGGTGAGGCCGCCCTGGCAGAGGTGGCTGTCCATGTTGCAGAGGCCGGGGCCACAGTCGGCGTCGATGTCGTTCTGGCAGCGGCCGGTGGCGTAGTCCGCCATCACGCCCACGCCGCAGTCGTCGACGTCCTCCATGGTGCCCGCGGTGCAGCGGCCCACGCCGTCCGCGCCGAAGGTGCACGCGCCGCCGGCGCCGCAGTCCTCGTCGAAGTCGCAGGTCGCGACCGCGCGGGCGTCACAGTAGGTGCTCAGCTCGGAGCGATCCTCACCGCCGCGGATGTAGGTCCGGGCCTCGGTGCGGATGATGCCGAAGCGGTCGTACTCGTCGTTCTCGAGCGACTCGGCCGCGTACTGATGGTTCGGCGGGACGCGAAGGAACGAGTTGCGGATGCTGATCCGGATCGAGGTCTGGCAGACGTCGGTCGGGCAGTTGGTCGGCGTCCACAGCTCGTTCGTGACGAACGACATGTAGTGGACCTTCTCGCGCTCCTCGAGGGGCCACTCGTCCGCGAAGCGGTACTCGAGGTCGTCCTCGACGCGCACGAACTGCGGCCGCCAGCTGTCGGGCGTGCGCGAGTCGCCGCCCTCCTGGACGAAGTTGGTGACCGGCTCGCGGCGGAACTGGCCGAACATCTCGTTCAGCTCGAGGCTCGCGCCGAAGAGGCCGAAGGTCACCAGGTTCTGCGACCAGTCGACGCGAAGGTACTGACGGTCGTACCAGCGGCGGTCCTGGCTCTCGCTGATGACGTTGGTCGGCTCGCCCGTGATCGAGCTGTACTCGCGACGCACGTCGACGTGCCCGGTGATCGGGAAGATCGCGAGCGGCTGACCGAGGTAGTCGTCGTCGTCCGCGTCGTCCGCGCCGCCGAAGATGATCTCGTGCGAGCGGTACGCGTAGAGGAAGTCCTCGTCGATGACCCAGCGGATCCGACCCATGATGCCGGAGCGCGAGGCGATGTCGAAGTTGGCGGTCGCGCCAGGCCACGGGGCGCCGGCGCCGGCGCCGTTGATGGCCCAGGACGCGTCGTCGTCGATGTCGGCGACGGTGCGCGTGTACCACCACTCACCCTCGAAGATGCCCTTGTCGACGAGGTTGGTCTGGACGCGGTTGATGTCCGCGCCAGGCTCGGCGCAGCCCGCCACCCCGAGGGAGAGGGCTCCCACGGCGAGGGCGAGCGCGGTGAGCAGGGCGCCGGAGAGGCGCTTGCGCTGGGAGAGCATGGTGTTGGTTCCGTGATCCATGGCTGAGTCCTGGCTGTTCCGGTGATTCGAAGTGCGCGTCGATTCCATGTCCACTCCTAGATCTCCGGACGCTGGTAGATGGCCGGGAACTCGATTCCGTAGAACCGCTCCAGCTGGACTACATAGAAGAAGAAGCCCTCGAGGCTGCGAAGCCGCGTGTCGAGACGATCGATCTCGAAGTCGACGTCGCCCGCGGCGGGAAGCTCGTAGCCGATGGCGGCGAGCTCCGCCTGCTCGGCGGCCGAGAGGTTGGCCACGTCGTAGGGGGTGCCGCCTTCGTCGCCGCGGAACTTCTGCAGCATCTCGACGATGAACGCAGAGTCACGCGCCTCCTTGACCATCGCGAACGCGATGGAGGTCTGCTCGGCGACGCCCTCCTGGGGGTCGACCTGCCACGCGAGGAAGGTCTTGCCGAACCGCGTGCTGGTGTGCCGCACGAAGTCGACGCCTTCGACCGAGCCCGGGGACGGCTGGTTGCAGTCTCCCTGGCCTTCCACGCACAGGAACATCTGATTCTGGAACGTGGTGTCGTAGTAGATCGGGAAGTTCGAGAGGCTGAAGATCGCCGCGTACGACTGCAGGAAGAAGCGCGTGCCACCGTTGAGCACGTCGAGGTCCTGGTAGGTCACGTCGGTCGGCGGGCGGCACTGCGACGGGTCCACGACGCCTTCGGCGTTGGGGAAGCAGTTGCCTCGGTAGAAGTCCATGTAGACGACGCGACCGTCGGGGCAGCGGCGGGACGGCCCGTCGCAGCCTTCGAGCCGCGGCATGTACTCCTCGGGCCGCGCCGCGATCATCCCGGTGAAGATCTGCTGAATCTCGTTCGGGAAGATGTCGTAGAAGTTGGTCTGGAAGACCACGTCGGCGCCGTAGAAGGGCGACAGGCCGCGGATGGTCATGAGCTGCATCGCGAGGATGGCGTCGTAGATCGACCCGATCCGCTCGATGCGCCAGATGCCCGAGAGGCCGGTCTGGTAGACCGAGTTCAGGTAGCGGCCCTCACCGAAGGGCACGACGAACTGGGCGTCGGGCTCTGCGTCGAGGCTCGTCAGCTCGTACCGGTCCCAACCCGCGTTGTACGAGTAGGAGCCGATGCTGGGCTGCGCGAGGAGGCGCGCGAAGAGGTTCATGACGTCGGCGGTGGCGAGGAACTCGTCCTCGAAGCCGAACGGCCCCTCCTGCTCGCGGAACGCCGGGTCCGAGCCGTAGCGGTAGATCAGGTTCTGGTAGATCCCGAGGAGCGGGTCGAAGAACCGGATCAGGCGGCCGAAGTAGTTGCCGGTGCTGAAGCGACGGCGGAAGCGGCGGAACGCGCTGAAGATGTAGTCGCGGTCGTACGCAGCCACCTGGTTGCGGACGATCTCGCGGAAGCTGTCACCCTCGTCGAAGACCGCGCAGCCGGGGAGGCTTCGGGTGCTCGAGCGGATGTCCTCGCAGTAGAAGTAGTCGACCGGGACGAGGGTCCCGCCGGCGTCCGCGAAGGCGCGCGCGTCGTCGTCGAAGTTCGAGCAGACGCTGAGCCCGTCGGTGCGTTCCGAGGGTACGCAGCGCTGGGTCAGGCCCGAGTCCGTGTTGGCCGGGAGCAGCTCCGCGGAGCGGGAGCCGGTGGCCGAGTACGGGCACTGCGCGTCGCTCTCACACGCCTCGCCGCCCTGGTAGTACTTGACGCCGACGCGCATCGTGTTGACGGGCGTGAGGGCGTCGACCGGGAGCGGAGGCCGCGCCGTGCCGTCGGCCGCGCGGGTGTTGTCGTAGATGTCGACGACGTCGCCGTAGCCGAAGCTGATGGCCATGAAGTCGTGGTAGCCCGCGCCGTTGATGCGCTGGTACCAGTTCGGCGTGTAGTCCATCACCGAGCTGTTGGCCCACTGGTCGATGCCGGCGAGCTCGCGGAGGCGGGTGGCCTCCTCGTAGGCGTCCTCGAACGCCATCTGCTCGTCGGGGTTCAGGCCGACCGTGCCGTCCGTGTCGAAGTCGCTGGGCGACGGGACCGGGAAGCGCTCGTTGATGGTGTAGTAGCCGTCGAAGTAGTTGCCCGGGTCCGCCGTGCCGCCGAAGTGGTGGCGGAGGCCGAGGCAGTGACCCAGCTCGTGGACCTGCGTGTCGCGGTAGAGGCGGCGGTTGAGCTCGAACTCCACCCGGACGCGCGACCAGTCGCGGTGCTGGTTGACGAAGAAGAGGACCGAGTCGTCGGTGTAGCTGGTCGGCAGGATCATGTTCTGCAGACCCATGCGGAGCTGCTGGTCCTGCATCTCCAGGTAGCGCTCACCGAAGTCGAGGCGGAAGGGCGACATCGCCTCGAGCGCGTCCTCGGTGGGCAGGTCCGCGGACATGCCCTCGGGGAGCGCGTCGAAGCCGGCCATCGCGAACGCGTCCTGCCCGGAGGCGAGGCGGCGCTCGATGTCGGTGCCCGCGAGGGTGTGGAGGCGATCGCTGTAGATCGCGGCGCGACCCTCGGGACCCTCGAGGTCCTGAGCGCGGCCCCAGGCGCGGTTCATCACGCCTTCCATGCCCGCGCGGAACGCCGGGTTGACCGACAGGCCCGCGGTGGCGGCGCGCTGGCGGAAGTCGATGCGGGGCTCCGGGTTGAAGGAGCCAGCGCCGATCGACTCGAGGTACGCACGGACGTCCTGGCCCGTGTAGTACTCCTGCTCGGTGATGTTGCCGTTGATGAGGTCGTAGGCCTCGAGCGCGCGGGTGCGCTGGGTCTGCATCGCCGGGCCGCCGATGTTGGCGTCGCCCGTGACCACGCGGCCGGTGAGGGGGTCACCGCGCAGCTGCGCCACGCCGAGGAACGGCGTGCCGGGCTGGTCGACGTAGCTGAGGAGCTTGTATCGGACGTCGCCGCGGTTCTGGCAGTCGAGGTTGCCCCACTCCTCCTGGTTGCCCAGGTGGCAGGTGTTCATGCGGAGCACGTTGATGCACTCGGAGCCGACCATCGCGGTGTTGAACCACGGGTTGAAGTCGGAGTCGCTGAGGCCGAGGTTGTTGAAGTCGGGCTCGTTCGCCATCGCGTCGCCGGTCACGTTGCCTTCGGCGTCGACGGTCGCGACGTAGCAGTCGTAGGCCTCACCCGAGGTGATCCGGCCCGCGGCGTCGGTGGGCGACTCGAAGGGGTCGTAGCGTCCGGCGCAGGTCGGGTTGAGGACCTCGCCCGTGTCCGGGTGCTCCTGGCAGTAGCAGTAGCCGCCGGGATCGTCGCGCTGGCAGTCGACCGGAGCGTACTGCGGGGTCGCCTCGCCCTTAAGGTTCCGCACCATCTGCATGAAGGTGTGGTTCCACTCGCTCGCGACCTCGTAGGTCGACTTGATGAGGTGCGCGGGCACCTCGCGGCTGGCGTACCAGACGATCTGACGGGTGCCGCGCTCCTCGTACGGGAGGAGGAGGGGACGGCCCGCCTCGTCGCGCATGATGTTGCCGTCGCCGTCGCGCTGGAACCAGCGGAGCCAGATGTTGTGCCGGTTGGCCGACTGGTTGGTGAAGTCGGTCACGCCGTAGCTGGGGTCACCCGCGTCGTGCGTGCGGTCGTACGTGGTGCGGTCGAGCGCGAAGTAGCCGGCGCGGTTGAAGCGGTCGTTCGTCCAGCCGACCGCCTCGTACTCGTGGCGGTCGCTCACGCGCAGGAAGCTGGTGCGGATGAAGATGCTGACCGTCGCGCACTCGGGAGCGCTCGGGAAGAAGTTCTCGACGTCGTCGCTCCAGCGGCAGAGGAAGCCGAAGAACGGGATCTGCGCGGGCCGCAGCAGCGCCTGGTTGACGAAGCTGAAGCTGTACATGTCGCCCTGGTCGTAATCCATGGCGTAGTCCTGGTCGTCCGCGTCGCAGCTCTCGTCGTCGGTGCCCTCGCAGCTCATGAAGTGGAACTGCGGGCGCCACTCGCTCGGGAACCGCGACTCGTCCTGGACGAACATCGGCGCGGAGTCGGCGCCGACGAAGCCGCCGCCGGCCTCGAAGGTCGGGTTGACCAGGTTCTGCGACCAGTCGACGCGCATGAACTGGCGCTCGTACCAGTGACGGTCGGTCGTGTTCTCGACCACCACGTTCTGCTCTTCACCGGTCACCGAGTTGTAGGTGCGGCGAATGTCGAAGTGGCTCTCGATGGCGAACGCCGCGACGGGCTGGCCGAGGTAGTCCTCGTCCTCGTCGCCGCGCACCGCGAACGGGTCGGTCGGATCGCCGACCGTCTCGTAGTCGCGGTAGGCGTACAGGAAGTTTTCGTCGATGACCCAGCGGATCCGCGGGAGGCTGAAGCCGAGGAACCCGCCCGTCGCGTCACCGGCGTTGGCGCCGACGAAGCCCGTGGGGGCGCCCTCGTACTCCATGTCGATGATGGTCTGGTGCATGTACCAAGACCCCGTGAACGCGCTCTTCTCGACGACGTTCACGCCGACGCGGTTCACTGGGGGCTGCTCGATACCGCAGCCCACCGCCAGCACGGCGATCGCGCAGAGCAGCGCGAGCATGTTTCCGAGTCGCCTCATCGTGGGAGCCTCCAACCGATCCTCTGAAGTCCGAAGACCAAATCCATCATCCGTCCCGGGAATACGTCCGCGGGCAGAAACCGTCACAAGGTGATGCGATCCCGCACCTCCGCAAGGGAGGCGGGACGCGTCGGGCATTACGCCGCGGGGGTCGCGGCGGTTCGAGGGGATACGCGCCATCAGAAGCTCCCCCCGGTGCTCGGGCCGGACGCCAGGCCCTGCTGGCGGCGCTGCCGCTCTTCCGGCGTGAGGTTGTCCTCGGCGCCGACGAACACGTCCGTGTAGAGCGTGTCGAGCCCGATGGTCGCGCCCAGGAAGACCTGGGTGTCGGGCGTGATGAGCGGGTTCCGGATGCTGCCGTCGGGGTTGTAGGCCGAGGCGAGGAAGCCGGAGTTCTGCACGCCGAGCGAGACGTTGAGCCAGGGCAGGAACTGGTACGCCACCGAGACGGCGAAGTACGTGAAGTTGCGCCAGTGGGTGCGGCTCTGGTCCGGGACGACGAGGGGGTCACCCTCGGGGCGCGTGGGGATCTGGTCGCGGCCGATCTCGGCCGGCGCCAGCTCGAAGTTGTACGTGTTGAACAGGAACGCCGACGCGTTGATCGAGAAGCCGCCGAAGGGCGTCATCGTCAGCGAGACGCCGGCGAGGATGATGTCACGCGCCGCCGTGGCGCTGCCGAGCTGGCCGCAGAAGACGCTGGACGCCTCGGGCGCGCCGCCGCCCGCGGGGGCTTGCAGCGTGGGTCCGCAGGTGTCGGGCTGCGGGGTGTCGACGAGCGTCACGTTGCTGCCCGCGAACCAGCGGCGGTAGGCGAAGAGGCCGGCGATCGTGAGGTTGATCTCGGGCACGACGCGCACGATGGTCGTGCCGAGGCCCGTCTGCAGGTAGCGCTGCGCCGCCTGGCTGGCCTTGCTCACCGGGAGGCCGACGCGGGCCTGGCCGATGAGGATGAAACCCTCCCAGGGGATCATGTGCCGGATCTCGACCACGGGGTCGGCGATCTGCGGGTCGCGGTTGAGCGCGTTCCCGTTGGTGTCGGTGATCTCGAGGTTGAGCGAGACGTTGGCCCAGAAGAACGTCATGGGCGCGACGTACCAGCGAGGCGAGAGGCTGAAGCTCTGCTGGTAGGTGGGGTCGTAGCTGAGCTGACCGTCGCGCACGAAGCTGTTGAACGTGGCCTGGTTGGTCCAGGTGAAGAACGAGCTGCGCCAGGGGAGCGGCGCGGGGCCGCTGTCTTCCTCGGCCTCTTCGGCCTCCTCGGCCGCTTCCTCCGTGGCCTCTTCGGCGCCCTCTTCGGCGCTCTCGTCGACCTCGGGCGCGGCGAGCTGGCTGGACGCCTCCTCGCTGGGCTCCGCCGAGGCCTCCTCGCCGAACTCGAGGTTCGGGTCGGTGGTCTCGGTCGCCTCCGGCGCTTCGGCCGCGTCCGCCTCGGGCGCTTCGACCGCGTCGGCCGCGTCGCTCGGGGCGTCAGCGGCGTCGGTGGCCTCGGCGGCGTCGTCGGTCGTCTCTTCGGCGCCCTCGTCCGCGGTCTCCGCGGCGTCGGTCGCCTCTTCATTTTCGTCGGGCTGGTTTTCGTCGGTCTGAGCGAATGCGAGCGTGCCCGACGCACTCCAGAGGAGCATCGCCGCGAGGCACGCGATCCACTTCACCGCCGTCTTTGCGTTCTTCACCGAACGTTTCTCCCTGATTCGCGGCGTGACCGGCTCACCAGCCTCACCTCTCCGAGGGCCATCTGCCCTGCGGCGCCCGCCGTCTTTGGAACCGTGCGCCGACCTGGTGCGTGACCCCGCACACCCCTGAGGGCGGCGAAGTAAGCGCCATCGTCACCGCACTGTCAACGTCTCGCCCCCTCGGGCCAGCCGCCTGTGCCCCGATCCGGGCACACCGAGGACTTTGGTGCGGCTCTGCCTCAGGCAACGCATGTGCCAGGGATCGAGGGATCCGCTCAACGCTCCGAAATCAGGACGGAAACGCCATTCGATCCTACAGCGTTCCGATCCACTTCCTCGCGCGACAGCCTGTCACACGGCTCGGCTCGGGCGAGGCGCCGATCGCATGAAAAGCCTTTTATTCCCGGCTCATGCATCAATCGCGAGAGATCGGCGCCGTAAGAACCTTGACGGCGATGTCGGAGGACGTAGGTGGGCCGCGAACGTGCGGCGACGCCGATTCGCTCGTGTGACAGCTCACACGTTTTCGTGTGAGACCACGTCGACCTGACGCACGCCGTCGATCTGCTGCAGCGACGCGACCAGGGCGTCGTCGGCCGTGGCCAGGAGCGCGATCGACAAGTCGTCGTTCGGGATGCGACGGCTCGTCGCGTCGTTCGCGGCGGCGCGGGAGACCCCGCCCACGTGACCCCGGAAGCTGGCGAGCCACGAGGGGTCGAGGCCGAAGAGCTCCGTGTCGATCTGCGGGTCGAGGCGCTTCGCGGCGGTCTCGAGATCGAAGGCGTGGCTCTTCTTCAGGTACTGCTTGGACCGGCGGATCTCGTCCCCGGTCAGGCCGTTGGAGACCCAGTCGTCGAGGAGCTCCAGCTCCAGCTTCAGGCAGTCCACGGCCTGCTCGGCCCCGGGGTGCGTCCAGAGATAGAAGGCATCCGGCTGCCGGTCGACGCCGACCTTGCTGCTGGCGCCGTAGCTCCAGCCGCGCTCGCTGCGCACCTCGTGCACGAGCCGGGAGGTGAAGGTGCCGCCGAAGGCGGTGTTGGCGACGAGCAGCGGCCAAAAGTCTGGATCGCCCATCGCGAGGCCGAGCCCGCCGACGTAGAGCTGGGTCTGCGTGCGCTCCGGCTTGTCGATGACCAGCACGCGCCGCCCCTTCGCGGCCCGCGGCTTCGGCGCACGCTGCTTCCAGGCCTTCGCTTTCGGGACGCCCGAGAGCGCCGCCTCGAGCGCCGGGCGCACCGCCTCCGCCGTCACGTCCCCGGCCAGCCCCACGATCAGATTGCCGCTCGCGACGAGCTGGGTGAAGTGCGCCTTCACCTGGGCGAGCTTCAGCTTGGAGACGGTCTCCAGGGTGCCGGACACGGGGCGGCCATAGAGGTGCTGCCCGAAGATGTGGTGACGGAACGCGCGCGCCGCGAGGGCCCGGTCGTGGTCACGCAGCTGCACGAGCTCCGCCTCGGTCTTGCGGCGGAGCCGCGCGAAGTCGGCGGCGCGCATGCCGGGCGAGGTCAGCACCCGCCCGAACAGCTCGAGGTAGGGCTCGAGGTTCCGGCGAATGACCGAGCCGTGCATGCGGATCCACTCGGTCGAGACGCTCATGCCCAGGGTCGCGCCGAGCGCGTCGAGGGTCTCGTCGAAGCGCTCCGCGCTCATGCCGCGCGGGCCTCGGCGGGCGAGACGCGCGGCCATGCGGGTCAGCCCCTCGCGGCCCTCGGGGTCCGTGATGGCGCCGAGCCGGAAGACGATCTCCACGTCCACCAGCGGCAGCGCGTGGGAGGGCTCGAGGAAGACCGGGATGCCCGCCTCGGTGACGAAGCGGGGCCCGGGGACGCGCGCGCTCATGCCGCTCCCTTCGGGCGCACGTGCACGATCGAGCGGCGCCCCGGCTTCAGGTACTTCGCCGCGACCCGGCGCACGTCGTCGGCCGACACGCGCCGCAGCTCCTCCAGCCGGACGAAGGTGTGCGCCGGATCGCCGGTCACCGTCTCCCCGAAGCCGAGCTGCGAGGCCTTGCCGCTGGTGGTCTCGATCTCGCCCAGGAAGAACAGCTCCGTGCGGGCCTTGACCTTCGACAGCTCCGCCTCGGGCACCGGCTCGGCGACCAGGCGGGCCACCTCCTCGTCGATGACGTCGAGCGCGCGCTCGGCCGCGATCCCCTCGCGCATCGAGACCCAGAGATCGAAGAGGCCACCGTGCTGGAGGCCGGAGACGCCGCCTCGGAGCTCGGCCACGATCTCCATATCGTCCACCAGCCTCCGGCGGAGCCGCGCGCTGCGGCCGCCCGTCCAGAGCTCGTCGATGATCTCGAGCACCGCGTGGTCGAAGCTGGCGTGTGGGGCGGCGTGCCACGCGATCGCGAGCTTCTCCGACGGGGTCGGCCAGCGCATCTCGGCCCGACGCTCACGACGCTGCCGGGTCGAGCGGGGGGCCGGGCGCTCGCTGATGCGCGAGGGCTTCAGCGCGCCGTACTTCTCCTGGATGCGGGGCAGCAGGTCGGCCGGGTCGACGTCGCCCACCACGATCACGGTGGCGTTGTTCGGCGCGTACCAGGTGTCATAGAAGCGACGGCAGTCCTTGACCCGGTAGCCCTCGATGTCGGCCATCCAGCCGATGGTCGGCCAGCCGTGCGGGTGCTCCGCGCCGTAGGCGAGCGCGTGCAGCTTCTCGTCGGCGGCGCCGTGCACGTCGTCCTCGACCGCCATGCGCCGCTCGTTCGCGACGACCTCTCGCTCGGACTCGACCTGCTCCTCGCGCACGACGAGGTTGGCCATCCGGTCCGCCTCGAGCTCCACCGCGAGGCCCACCTCTTCCTTGGGCAAGCTCTCGTAGTAATAGGTCCAGTCGATCCAGGTGGCGGCGTTGGTCTCTCCGCCCGCCGCCTCCATCTTCCGGTCGAACTCGCCCCAGGGCAGGCTCTCGGTCTCGTTGAACATCATGTGCTCGAAGAAGTGGGCGAGGCCGGTCTTGCCCTCCTCCTCGTAGCGGGAGCCGACGCGATACCAGGTGTGGTAGCTGACCACCGGCGCGGCGTGGTCCTCGAGCAGGAGGACGGTCAGGCCGTTCCCGAGGCGCCATCGGTCGATGGAGAGCGCCTCCCCGAAGGGCACGCGGCCCTCGTAGGTGATGCGCGCGTGCTTCTTGCGCACGCCCCGGTTGAGCTGAACGGCGAGCGCCTGTGGCTCGGCGGTTTGGGGGACGATCCTGGCCATGAAGGGGTCGGCCATCGTGGGGTCTGGGCTCTGGAGGGTCAACCGTCTTCGCGAGCGTCCGCGGCGGCGCTCCAGCGCGCTTGCTGTGGGGAGCGGCGATTGCTACTTGCCTCCGACCATGAAGCCTCGCCTCCGCTTCGCGCCCTCTCCCACCGGCTACCTCCACATCGGCGGGGCGCGGTCCGCGCTCTACAACTGGCTCTGGGCCAGGAAGACGGGCGGCACCTTCGTGCTCCGCATCGAGGACACCGACCGCAAGCGCAGCACCGAGGAGAGCGTGCAGGCGATCTTCGACGCGCTGACCTGGCTCGGCCTCGACTGGGACGAGGGCCCCGGCAAGGGCGGCGATCACGGGCCCTACTTCCAGACCGAGCGGCTGGAGCTGTACCGGAAGCACGCCGACGCGCTGGTCGAGAGCGGCCACGCCTACCGCTGCTACGCGACCAAGGAGCAGCTCGCCGAGGCGCGCGAGGCGTTCCAGAAGGAGCACGGCCGCCAGGGCTTCAAGTACCCGGGCTGGTGGCGCGACAAGGGCCCGAGCGACTGGCCCGACGACCAGCCGTTCGTCTACCGGATCAAGGTTCCGAAGGAGGGCGCGACCGGCTGGGACGATCTCGTGAAGGGGCGCATCGAGATCGGGCACTCGGAGATGCAGGACGAGGTCCTCCTCCGCTCCGACGGCGTGCCGCTCTACAACTTCGGCTGCGTGGTCGACGACCTCGAGATGGGCATCACGCTCGTCGCGCGGGGCGACGACCACATGATCAACACGCCGGTGCAGCTCCTCCTCTACCAGGCGCTGGGCGCGGAGCCGCCGCAGTTCGCGCACATGCCGATGATCCTCGACGAGCGCGGCAAGAAGATGAGCAAGCGCGACGACGCGGGCTCGGTCGAGGTCTACGAGGACCGCGGCTTCGTGCCCGACGGCGTGGTGAACTACCTCGCGCGCCTCGGCTGGAGCCACGGGGACCAGGAGCTGTTCACGCGCGAGGAGCTGATCGAGGCGTTCGACTGGGCCTCGGTCGGCAAGGAGGGCGCGCGCTACGACGAGAAGAAGTTCCTCTCGGTCCAGGCGCACCACCTCCGCGAGATCCCCGGCCCCGCGCTGGCGAAGGCCGCCCTGCCCTTCGCGAAGAGGAACGGCCTCGAGATCGATCCTGGCGACCCGCGCCTCGTGCCGGCGGTCGAGACGGTGCGCCAGCGCGCCGAGACCCTCGTCGAGGTGGCCGACATGATCGACTACTACTTCCGCGAGACGCCGACGCCGGACGAGAAGGCGACGAAGAAGTTCCTGAAGGCCAAGTTCGCCGAGCCCGTGCGGAAGTACCGCGCGCTGCTCGCGGCCCAGGACGCGTTCGACCGCGAGAGCCTCGAGGCCGTGACGAAGGCCTGGATGGAGAAGAACGACATCGGCTTCAAGGACTACGCCCAGGCGGTCCGCGTGTCGCTCAGCGGCCGCAGCGCCACGCCGGGGCTCTTCGAGGTGATGGAGGTGCTCGGCAAGGAGCGCTGCCTCGCGCGCCTCGACGCCGGCGTCGCCGCGATGGAAGCGCGCGCCGACTGAGCGGGCCCATGGCGCGGCGGCGAAAGAAGCGGCGCGAGCCCGAAGCTCACCTCGCGCCGATCCCCACGTGGGTTGGCGCGGCGACCCGCGTGGCGTGGGTGCTCTTCGGCGCAGGCGCGCTGGCCGTCGCAGTGACCCAGGGCGAGCTGCCAGGCTTGATCGGCGCGGCCGTGATGCTCGCCGCGACGGGCCTCCGCATGCTCGCGCGGGTTCGGCGGGACGCGGACGCGCGCCGAGCCGGCGCCGGGGTCCCGACGGACGTCTGGAGCCTCCCGCTCGGCGTGCTCTTGATCGCCGGGGGCGCGGCTGGCCTCCTCTACCCAGCGCTCGTCGACGTCGAGACCTTCCGGGCCATCGTCGCGGCACACCCCTATGGCCCCTTCGTCTCCATCGGGCTGATCGTCTGCGGCCTGCTCACCCTGCTCGATCACCTCGACCGCGCCGCGCCGAGCGAGCCCGACTTCGCGGTCCCCGACCCGCCCTGGAACTTCTCCTGGGCCGGGTTCGGCGCGATGGTGGTGGCGCTGCTCCTCGCGGGCTGGGGCGCGCACGGCGTGCTCGAGGCGATGCAGCAGGAGGCGTCGCCGCCCGGCCTCGAGTACTCGTACATCGCCCTGGGCCTGGGCGTGGTCATGGCCTGCTCGCTCGGCTTCATCTTCCCCATGTGGGGGAGCGGGCGCTGCGGCCTCATCAGCCCCCACCAGCTCCTCATCGCCCCCGCCGCGTTCTTCGAGCCCCGCCTCTGGCGCAAGGTGCCGCTCGCGATGTTCCTCTACGAGTCGTGGGTCGAGCTCGACCGGGAGGCGTCGAAGGAGAAGGAGGCCCGCCGCGAGCAGGGGGAGTACGACTGGCGGCCGCTCGCGGTCTTCTGCCTGGGCGCCGTCTTCCTCTCCTTGATGGAGTACTTCGGCCACGGGCCCGACCTGCGCGATCTGATCGGGACGATGAACACCCCCGCGGAGGGTGAGGACGTCTCGGCGTTCTGGGCCCGCATGAAGGAGATCCAGGACGGCCCGTTCGGGCGCCTGCTCTCGTTCATGTGGTGGTCCGGCTGGCGCCTGCTCGGCTTCTTCCTCCTGCCCGCGTTCGTGCTGAAGGTGATGCTCTCGGAGCGCATCGCCGACCACGGCCTGCAGGTCCGCGGCTTCACCGAGCACGCGTGGATCTACGGCCTCTTCCTCATCCCCGTCATCATCGCGGTGGGCGTCGTCTCCTACGAGGAGAGCTTCAAGACGTATTACCCGTTCTACTCGGCGGCGTCGCGGAGCTGGTACGACTTCTGGGCCTGGGAGGCGCTCTACGCGGTGCAGTTCTTCTCGCTCGAATTCTTCTTCCGCGGCTTCTGGGTCAAGGCCTCCAAGTCGATGATGGGCAGCCACGCGATCTTCGCGATGGTCGTGCCCTACTGCATGATCCACTTCGGCAAGCCGATGCCCGAGACCCTCGCCGCCATCCTCGCCGGGGTCGTGCTCGGCACGCTCGCGCTGCGCACGCGGAGCATCTGGAGCGGCTTCTTGATCCATGTGACCGTCGCGATCAGCATGGACCTCGCGGCGCTGATGCAGACGACGGGGCTGCCCACGCGGTTCTGGCCGGACCTGTAGCTCCCGTGACCCCGGGAGCGCCCGCGCGCTACCCTGGTACGCATGAGGCTCTCGAAGTTTGGGAGGGCGCTCGGTTGGGTGCTGATGGTCGCGGGGTGCGCCTCCGAGGGTGAGCTGGTGGTCGACCTGGTGACCGACCTCCGCCCGGGGGTCGAGATCGTCTCCGCGGTGGCCGAGGTCTACGCAGGGCCGCAGCGCGGTGAGGTGATCGGCGCGACGGCGCCCCGCCCGATGACCGCCGATCTCGATCTCGTCGGCGGGACCCGCGTGGGCCAGCTGAGCGGCGTCCCCTTCGGCGCCCATCTCGTGCGCGTCTCGCTCCAGGACGCGGCCGGCGAGGAGGTCGCGGAGGGTCTCGTGGTGGTGAGCCTCGACGCGCCAGCGAGGGCGGTGACCGTGCGAGTCACGCGGGACTGCCTGGACGTGAGCTGTCCCGACGACGGCAGCCCCACCGCCGTCGCGTGTCTGGGCGGCGCCTGCGTCGAGCCGACGTGCAGCCCGGAGACCCCCGAGACGTGCCCCGAGCCAGAGTGCGCGGCGGACGCCGACTGCCCGAGCGACGGGTGCGTGGTCGGACGGTGCGAGATGGGCGTGTGCTTCGCGCGCGCGGACGACGCGCAGTGCAGCGTCGGCAGCTGTCACCCCACCCGGGGCTGCGAAGGATGGTCTTCGCTCAGCGTCGGCGAGAACCAGGGGTGCGCCATCCTCGATGGGACCGCGTGGTGCTGGGGCGCGCAGCTCGGCGGGGTCGTGTCGGTCCCCACGCAGGTCGAGGGGCTGCCCTCGGGCGTCACGCAGGTCAGCGCGGGCTGGGCTCACGCCTGCGCCATCGCCGAGGGGCGCGCGTTCTGTTGGGGCAGCGGGGAGGACGGGGAGCTCGGCGACGGCGCCGCGCGCTCGAGCCGCGCCGCGGTAGAGGTGTCGCTCTCGCCTCCGGTGGCCGAGATCTCCGCCGGAGACGGCGCCACCTGCGCGATCGCGGGCGGAGGGCCCTTCTGCTGGGGTCAGGACAGCTACGGGCGGATCGGCAACGGGCCCACACTTGGAGAGACGAGCGAGCCCGGTCCCCTCGACATGCCGGCCGAGGACGCGGACCTCGCCGTCAGCGTGACCGCCTCGGGCGACAAGGGCTGCGTGCGCCTCTCCGACGGGCGCGCCTCCTGCTGGGGCCACAACGACAGCAGCGTGTCCATCGGCGTCGGTGAGATCATGCAGGATGTCTTTCAGTCACCCGCGGAGATCCTCGCCACCGACGTGGCGCGCCTCGCCGTCGGCGGCTGGCACACGTGCGCGCTCTCCCGCGCGGGCGCGGTCTCGTGCTGGGGCGACGGCCGCCGCGGCATGCTCGGCGACGGGCAGGAGAGCAACAGCGGAGAGCCGGTCACGCCCATCGGCCTCGACGACGGAGTCACGGCGCTCGCGGTCGGCACGAACACGTTCGAGCTGGACGCGACTTGCGCGATCCGCGCCGGACAGGTTCTGTGCTTCGGCTCCGGCTGGGGAGGTCGCCTCGGCGTGGGCAGCACGGACAACGCGCTCGAGCCCGTGGCGCACACGAGCTTGCCGGCGGACGCGGTCGACGTCGGCGTCGGGCGAGCCCACGCCTGCGCCTTGCTCGTGGACGGCAGCATCCACTGCTGGGGCCGCGGCAACGAGGGCCAGCTCGGCGACGGGACCATGACGACCTCGCTCGAAGCCGTCCGCGTCGTCGCCCCGTGAGTCGCGCGGCTCGGCCACTGGGATGACCAGCTCCGGCATTGCGCAGCGGCGTGACGCGAGCGACGCTGTTCGCATGCGAATCAGAGCCCGCGCGACCTTCGCAGCCTGCCTCGCCGCCGGCGCCCTCCTCGCCTCCACCGCGCTCGCCGATCCCCCGCGGCGCGTGGCGATCCGCGTCGACGAGCGGGGCTACCACCCTGGCAGCGTCGAGGTCGAGCGGGGCGAGACGGTCACGCTGGTGTTCACGCGCACGAGCGAGCGCGGCTGCGGAGGCACGCTCGTGATCCCGAGCCGCGACCTGCGGCGCTCGCTCCCGGTCGGAGAGGCGGTCGCGGTGACGCTGGAGGTGGGCGAGCGCGACCGGATCGCGTTCACCTGCGGCATGGGCATGTACCGGGGCGCGCTGGTCGTGCGCTGAGAGGTGCGGGCCGCGACGGCGTGTTTGCTCCTCTCGCTGGCCTGCCGCGGTCCCGTCGAGCCGCTGCGCCCGCCCCCGCGAGACGCGGGCGATCCGCTCCCCACGGTGGGCGGACGGTGCGAGCCGTGGCCGGCGTCGCAGTACAACACGAGCCTGATGATGCCCGGGCGCGCCTGCCTGGGCTGCCACGGTGAAGATCCGAGCGACCGCGGCTTGCTCACCGTCGCGGGCACCGTCTTCGCCGACGTCCGACAGGAGGACGACTGTCCGGGCGTCGACGGCGCGGAGGTGGAGCTGACCGACGCGGCGGGTCGGCGGGTGCGGCTGCCGACGAACCTGGCGGGGAACTTCTACCTGCGCACGCCGGTCGTGTTTCCGCTGCGGGCCCGCGTGATCGCGGGCGGCCGCGTCCGGGCGATGGAGGACGACGTGGAGCACGGCGACTGCAACGCGTGTCACACCGCCAGCGGCGAGGCCGACGCGCCCGGGCGGATCGTCCGACCGTAAGCTCGCCCCGCTCGATGCGTCCTCGGGGGGAGGCCACTTCGGCCCACTCACTGGAGGAACGACGTCATGTGCACCACGAACGAACGACGAGAGATCACCCTGGACGTGCAGGGCATGACCTGCGCCACCTGCGCTCAGCGCGTCTCCGGGGCGCTGCGCGCCGTGGACGGCGTGCTGGAGGTGCAGGTCCATGTGCGCGAGGGCCGGGCGACGGTCTCGCACTCCGGGGCGTCCACCGACGCGCTCATCCACGCGCTCGAGCGCGTCGGCTACACCGCGGCCCAGGCGGCCTGAGCCTCCCTGGCCTTCGACTCGACGAGGCGCCCCGGGCCAGTGGCTCGGGGCGCCTCGTCGCGTGGGCTGCGATCTATCGTCCGCAAGTACAGTCGACGCAGCCGCGGCTCGCGCACGCGCCGCACGTGGCGGTGACCTTCTCGCGCAAGGCGGCCCGCGCTCGGAAGACACGCACGCCGGCGTTGTTGCTCGTGATCCCCTCCTCGGCGGCGTAGTCCTTGACCGCGACGCCTTCGACGTCGATGCGGCGGATGGCGGCCGAGTACTCAGGCTTCAGCTCGTCCGCGATGGCCGCGACGCAGCGGCAGATCTGGTCGTGCGTCTCGCGCCCCGCGCGAGCGACCTCCAGCTCGGTGGCGAACGCCTCGAGGGCGCGGCGCGAGGCGCCTCCGCGTCGCGCGTGGTCCGTGCTGGCGTTCCGGAGCGTGCGATAGAACCAGGCCACCGCCGCTCCCGGGTCTCGGAGATCGGCGAGCTTGTCGAGGCTTCGGACGAACGCGTCCTGCAGGATGTCCTGCGCGAGGGCGCGGTCCCCGAGCCTCCGCTCCAGGAAGCCCAGGAACTCGGGCTGGCGCGCCGCGAGCGCCGTCGCGAGCTCGGTCGGCGTCGGCCGCTCGGATGTGGGCCGCTCGGAGGTGCGCCGCTCGGGCATGACGTCGTTCTCCTCGAATCCAATCTGGGGCTTCGGCGCGGCTCCGCGCAAGGGTGCATCGTGGCTCGAACGCATGGCGACCTCCTCTGTCCCGAGCGGACGGAGGAGGTCGCCGGTCATTACACCCGTCATTACACCCGTCACTACACCCCGGGGGGGCGCCTATCGCGGCAGAACGACGATCGCGCCGCGGATCATGCCCATCCCGCATCGGAACGCGTACTCCCCGGGGGACAGCGCGGGCAGCTCGACCACGGTGGCGCGGTTCAGCGCCAGGGTGCGGCGGATGCCCAGCTCGGGGAAGACGACGTCCGCCACGCAGGGCGACGGGTCGCGACGCAGGAAGCGGAGGCGCACGCGCTCGCCGACCCGCACCGAGACCCGA
This sequence comes from Sandaracinaceae bacterium, assembly GCA_040218145.1. GTDB lineage: Bacteria > Myxococcota_A > Polyangia > Polyangiales > Sandaracinaceae > JAVJQK01. The sequence continues at coordinate 178,286 of JAVJQK010000122.1, forward strand.
TCCGGTCGGTACGCGCCGTCGACGATGATCTCGATCTCCCGGACCTCGTCCGCGTACGCGAGCTCGGCGGCGCCCGCGAGGCCCAGCGCCAGGGCGCCAGCCAGCCACGGAAAGTTGGTGACCTTCTTCATGAGAGACTCCTTTCGATCGGTTGCAGACGCCTCATCCCGCGAACCGCCGGAGCCGGAGCGAGCTGAGGAGGACGGAGACACTCGAGAGCGACATGGCGGCGCTCGCGAGCACGGGGGAGAGCAGCCAGCCCGTCCACCCGTAGAAGAGGCCGGCCGCGATCGGGATCCCGACCAGGTTGTAGATGAAGGCCCAGAACAGGTTCTGGCGGATGGTGCGCAGGGTGGCGCGCGCCAGGCGGAGCGCGGTGGGGAGCTTGGCCAGGCCGCCGCTCGCGAGCGCGATGTCGGCGGCCGCGACCGCGACGTCCGCGCCCGAGCCGAGCGCGACGCCGACGTCGGCCCCGGCGAGCGCGGGGGCGTCATTGACGCCGTCCCCCACCATCGCGACCCGCCGGCCGAGCCTTCGCTCCTCGGCGACCACGGCCGCCTTGCCTTCGGGCTTCACCCCGGCGATCACACGCTCGATGCCGAGCTCCGCCGCGACCGCGCGCGCGGTCCCCTCTCGGTCCCCGGTGAGCATCGCGACGTCGATGCCCATGGACCGGAGGGCGGACACCACACCGCTGGCGCTCGCGCTGGGTCGGTCCGCGACCGCGACCATGCCCGCGAGCGCGCCGTCCACGGCGACGAAGGACGGGGTGCGCCCACCGGCCGCGAGCGCTTCGGCGGCCGCCTCGAGGTCGGCCGTTTCGACGCCCGCGAGGGCGAGCCAGTCGGCGGTGCCCACCCGCACCCGGCGGCCGCTCACCTCGGCTTCGACCCCGAGGCCCGGGCGGCTCGCGAACCCGACCGGGCTGACGACGCGGGCGCCACGATCCCTCGCACCTTGCACGAGCGCCCGCGCGATGGGGTGCTCGCTCTCGCTCTCCACGGAGGCGACCAGCGCGAGCAGCTCGGCCGCGTCGAACCCCTCCACGCCGATGACGTCCGTCAGGCGGGGTTGGCCCTCGGTGAGGGTGCCCGTCTTGTCGAGGAGCACGGTGTCCACGCGGCTGGCCGCCTCGAGCACCGCGCCGCCGCGCACCAGCACCCCCAGCTCCGCGCCGCGGCCGGTCCCGACCGCGATGGCGGCGGGCGTGGCCAGCCCGAGCGCGCAGGGGCAGGCGATCACGAGCACGGCCACGAAGCGCTCGACGGCCGTCGCGAGGCCGGTGGCCGTCGGGTCCATGAAGAGCCAGACGCCGAAGGTGATGGCGGCGACGACGAGGACCGCGGGCACGAAGTACGCGCTCACCACGTCGGCTAGACGCGCGATCGGAGCCTTCGACCCCTGCGCCTGGCGCACGGCCTCGACGATGCGGGCGAGGGCGCTGTCCGCGCCGAGCGAGCCCACGCGGACCGTGAGGGAGCCGCTCTGGTTGAGCGTGCCGCCGAACACCGGATCGCCCGCCTCCTTGTCGACGGGCAGACTCTCCCCGGTCAGCATCGACTCGTCGACGGCGGAGCTCCCCCGCATCACCTGACCGTCCGCGGGCAGGCGCTCACCGGGTCTGACGAGCACGAGGTCGTCCAGGGCCAGCGCCGTGACGGGGACCTCCTCCACGCCCTCTCGCCCGAGCCGACGCGCGGAGGAGGGCTGGAGCGCCACGAGCCCCCGCACCGCATCGGAGAGGCGCTTCTTGGCGCGCCCTTCGAGCACCTTGCCGAGGAGGACGAAGGTGAGGATCGCCCCCGCGGCCTCGAAGTACACGTGCGGCACCGCTCCGTGCTCGGCGTGCGGGAAGAGCTGCGGCGCGACCACCGCGACGAACGAGTACGCGAAGGCCGCGCCCGTCCCCATGGCCACCAGCGTGTTCATGTCGCTGGTGCGGTGCTTCGCCGCGATCCACGCGAGGCGGAAGAAGCGACGGCCCGGACCGAGCACGACCACGCTCGCGAGCACGAGCTGGAGCGCGCGACCCAGCGGCCCGTCGGCGCCGGGGATCGCGCCGTGGGACATGCCGAGCACCAGCAGGGGGATCGTGAGGGTCATGGCCACGAAGAAGTCGCGGTAGAGAGCCTTGCGCTCGCGCTCCTCGGCCGCCTCGCCTTCGTCGGCGCGCTCCGTCGGCGTCTCCTGCCGCGCGACGGGCACGGAGTAGCCGGCGGCCTCGACCGCGCGGGCCAGCGCCGCGGGGTCGGTGCGAGCTGGGTCGTAGGTCACCGTCGCTCGCTCGGTCGCGAAGTTGACGGCCGCCTGCGACACGCCGTCGACGTCCGACAGGGCGCGCTCCACGCGGCGCACACAGCTCGCGCAGTTCATCCCGGCGATCGGCAAGAGGCAGACCTCGCCCTCGCTCTCGGCGGGCCCTGTGCTCGCCGGCATTTGCATCGTTCCTTGCATGTGTCCTCCACTCGTCTCGGGGTCCGAGGAGAAGACGCAGCGGGCGGCGGCGCATTACGCGTCGGGGACCGAGATGCCGTCCGCGCGAAGGCGCGCCGCGTCCGCACGCGCCGGGACGGTCCCCGCGGGGTGCTGGTACCAGGCGCCAGGGTCGGCGCGCTCGGGCTCGTCGCGCACCTTCAGCACGGTGAACATGCCGCCCATGTCGATGTACGAGAACGGCCCCTCGCCGCCCCGCATCGGCAGGCTGTTCGGGGGCACCGGCATCTCCATCTCGCCCATGCCGCCCATTCCGCGCGCCCCCATCGACATGTAGCCGGGCGCGATCCGGCGCATGCGGCGGTCCAGACGCCGGGTGTCCGCGCCGACCATGTTGGGCATGCCGTGACCCATCTGCGTCATCACGTGGTGCGTCATGTGGCAGTGCATCGCCCAGTCTCCGGGCTCCGTCGGCACCATCTCGATCACGCGCGTCGAGCCGACGGGCACGAGGACCGTGGTCTCCGGGATCTGCGCGCTCGGGGACACGTAGCCTCCGTCGGTGGCGGTCATCACGAAGCTGAGCCCGTGGATGTGGATCGGGTGATGATCCATCGGGCTCAGGTTCCCGAGCCGGATGCGCACCCGCTCCCCGGTGCCCACGAGCAGCGGCTCGGTCCCCGGGAAGGACTTGCCGTTGAAGGTCAGCACGTTGAAGTCGCTCATCGCGTTCGGATCCGGCCGACGGGCGCCCACCTCGAGCCTCCACTCGTGCGTCATGAGCGCGAAGTCGCGATCGACCCGCGGACCACGCGGTCGGCGCGGATGCACGATGAACATGCCCGCCATGCCGAGCGCGATCTGCGTCATCTCGTCGTAATGCGAGTGGTACATGAACGTGCCGGCGTGCCGCAGGTCGAACTCGTAGACCCACGTCTCCCCGCGGGGGATCGGCGCCTGATTGAGGCCGGCCACGCCGTCCATGCCGTTGGGCAGGATCAGCCCGTGCCAGTGCACGGTCGTCGGCTCGGGCAGCCGGTTGGTCACGTAGATCCGGACGCGATCCCCCTCGACGGCCTCGATCGTCGGGCCCGGCGTGCCGCCGTTGTAGCCCCAGACACGCGCTCGCATGCCCGGCGCGAATTCGTGCTCGAGCTCCTCGGCGACCAGGTGACCCACCTTGACGCCGTCTCGCGTCGTCCAGGGCAGGGTCGCGCCGTCGGGCGTGACCACCGCGGGCTGGCCGGGGGTGACCATGACCGCCGGGCCGCCGCGCGGTCGCGAGGGCGGGAGGAGCGCCGTCTCCTGCGCGCTCGCCGGCGCCGCCCGCGTCAACAGCGCCGCTCCGGCCGCCACGCCGCCCCATCGAAGCAGTGATCGTCGATCCATCTCAGTGCCCTCCTTCCGTGCCCGGGTCGCTCGCGAGCGTCGCGCTCGTGCCCCCGGTGAAGCTCACCCTCTGCCCGCGCAGGAGCGCGTCGAGCGCGGCCCGCGCCGTCCAGTAGTCTCGCCGCGCGGCGATCCCCTCGAGCTCGGCCGAGAGCTGCGCGCGGAGCGCGGCGAGGAGCTCGAAGACGCCGACCTGCATGGCGTCGTACTGGAGCAAGGTTTGCTCCAGTACGACGCCGCGCGCGGGCACGATGACGTCCGCGTAATGCGTCGCCCGGAGTCGCGCGCTCGTCAGCCGGTTCCGCGCCTCGCGCGCCGCCGAGCGGACGTCGACGGCGGCGCCCAGATACCGCTCCGTCAGGGCGTCGAAGCGCGCCTGGAACGCGGCGGTCTCCCCCTCGCGACGGTCGAAGAGGGGAATGGACAGGCTCGCGCCGCCGCCGTACTCCCAGGTCTCTCCGTCCTGCTCGGCGTGCACGTCCACGCTGATCTCGGGCAACCAGCCCTCCGTCCGCGAGAGCCCCACCCTCTGCGCCAGCGCGGCCAACCGGCTGCGGGTCTCGGCGAGCTCGAGGCTCGCCGTCAGCGCTTCGCGCTCCAGCGTCTCTGGCAGCTCGTCGCCCGGGGGGACGTCCGGCAGCGTGCCCGCCATCGTCAGCTCGAGCCCGGCGCCGTGCAGCCCCAGCGCGCGGGCCAATCGCTCGCGGGTCGAGGCGCGCTCGAGCTCGATCTGCGCCACGACGGCCCGCGCCTCTTCGTACGCCGCCACTTGCGTCGCGACGTCCAGCGCCGCGGTGTTGCCCGCTTCGTAGAGCATCTGCGCGGCGTCGCGAGCGGCGGCGAGGGCCTCGAGCGAGCGCTGGGCGACGGCGAGGGACTGCTCCGCCGCTTGCGCGGCCAGATACGCGGCCCGCGCCTCGTAGGCGAGCTGCAGGACACGCCCGGCCGCGCGATGCCGCGCCGCCTCCAGGTCGTGCCCGGCCGCCTCGACCCTCATCGGCGTCAACAATGCGTGCGTGATTGGATACTCGACATAGAGCTCCACCTGCAGCGGCTGGCCGGCATCCTCCTGGCGACGCAGATCGATCTCGACCTCCGGGTTCGGCAGCAGGTGTGCCTGGGCCAGCAGCCCGCGCTCCACGCCGAGATCCCGGAGCGAGGCGCGGAGCTCGCGGTTGTTCGCCAGCGCGAGCCGAACGGCGCCGTCCACGGTCAGAGGCTCGCGCAGGGCTCGCGACACGTCGGCAGGCTCACCGAGGTCCACCTCGCCGAGCACCTCGCGCGGGAGGCGCTGCGCCGTGAGCTGCTCGATGCGGCTCAGATCGGAGCGGAGCGAGGGCACGCACCCGGTCAGGAGCCCCACGAGCGCCACCAGTCGGAGCTCAGCGCCCATGACGGTGCCCTCCGTGGTGTGCGTGCCCCCCCGGCGCTGCGTCGCCCAGACCCTCCCAGCCCTCGCGGCGCTCACCGGGAAGGGGCGGCGCCTCCGTCAGGGCCAGACCCACTCTCGAGGGGCGGGCCTCGGGCGCGTCGGGGGACGCGGCGGATCCACGGGGGAGCGCGGTTGGGAGCGCGGGCGTGCAGCTGGCGAGCGCGGCGACGGCCGCGACGGCGGTCATGGTTCGAGCGATCGGCATCTCGTCCTCCACCTCGCGGACGCAGCCCACCGCCGCCCATTACAGCGCGCCCAGCGATAGCTCCTCGCTATGTTCAGCATCGCGAACGGATCTCGGCGTCCGTCCCGCGCCGCCGCTACGCTGCTCCCGAGAGGCAGGCGGCATGGACACCAAGAAGCTCTTTCACGCCCTGGTCATGGGGGGCGCGCTCCTGGCCGCGGGCTGCGAGTCCGAGGACGCCACCGACGGCGGCGGCGGGCAGCCCGACGACGCCACGGCGCCCGTCGCCGACGCCGGGGTGACGCCCTCCGACGCGGGGCCGCCGATGGAGTGCGGGTTCTGCCCCAACGAGGCGTGCTGTGAGACGGCCGAGGACGGGACCGCGCGGGAACGCGAGGGGCTCGTGTGCTGCTGGGGCACCTCCTGTTGAGCGAGCTGTGAGACGGGAGCGGGCCGCCGCGCGCGTCTGGGCCTTCCGCGAGCGCACGGAGCTCGAGGCGGGCGCGCTCTTCGACGGGCTCGCCCGCGATCTCGAGTCGAGCGGGGCTCCCCGCGCGCTCGTCCAGCTCGCCGCGCGCTGCGGCGACGATGAGCGAGAGCACGCCGTGCGATGCCGCGCGGTCGTGGACGCGCTCGACCCGGGGCTCGAGGCGGGCGCGCCCGACCTCCGGAGCACCCTCGGGCCGGGGTCGCTCTCCGTGGAGGCGCGCGCGCTCTACGCGTCGGTCGCGGTGGGCTGCGTCACCGAATCCCTGAGCACGGCGCTGCTCCTCGAGATGCGCGCGCACGTCACCCACCCCGAAGCGCGGGCGGCGGTCGCCGCCATCGCGCGCGACGAGCCGCGCCACAGTCAGCTCGGGTGGGCGCACCTCGCGCACGCAGCCTCGCGCGGGAGCGTCGCCTGGTTGCGCCCTCACGTGGACGCGATGGTGCGAGCGGCGAGAGGGGCGGAGTCTCCCCCCGAGCCGGACCTGGATCTCCGGCCCTTCGGGATCCTCGACGCGAGGCGAGCGGACGAGATCTGCGCCGACGCGCTCGAGCGCGTCGTTCTCCCAGGCCTCCGCCTCCACGGCGCGATCTGAGAAAGCGTCGAACCGGGGGTTGACTCCGTACCTAGGTACAGGCCCCACAGTGGGCGCATGCCGAAGGTAGAGCTGCTCGTCGATCCCGAGTGCCCGAACGTCGAGGCCGCGCAGCGCGCCCTCTCCGCCGCCCTGCTCCGCGTGGGTCTTCCGGCCGTGTGGTCGGAGCTCCGTGTGGGCGGGAGGGACCTGCCGGCCCACGCGCGCGGCCACGGCTCACCGAGCGTCTTCGTCGACGGCGTGGAGATCTCGGGCGCCGCTCCGGGACACGGCAACAGCTGCCGCGTCTACGCGGGCGAGGATGGGCTCTCCGGGGTGCCTCGAGTCGAGGACATCGAGCGCGCCCTGCGTGGGGCCCGCCCGCCTCGGGCCCGCCGCGCCCTGGCCGCCGCGCCCGCGCTCGGGCTCGCGCTGCTCCCCAAGGTGGCCTGCCCCGCCTGCTGGCCCCTCTACGCGGGCGTCCTCGGGTCGCTCGGCCTGGGCTTCCTGATGCAGACCACCTACCTGCTGCCGCTCGTGTCGCTCGCGCTCCTCGTGGCGCTCGCGGCGCTCGCCATCGGCGCACGCGCGCGCCGCGGCTTCGGCCCTCTCGCCGTCGGCGTGCTGGGCGCGGCGACGGTGCTGCCGGGCAAGTTCCTCTGGGGCTCCGATCTGGCGACGTACGGTGGCGTGACCCTCATCGCGGTGGCCTCGCTGTGGAACGCGTGGCCCCGTCGCCGGGTCAGCCCTTGCTGTGAGGCGACCGCCTCGTTTCCCTGAGGAGAGGAGACCGACATGACCAAGAGAGAACAAACCGTCGAGATCTTGAGCGCTGGCTGCAGCCTCTGCGACGACGCGGAGCAGCTCGTCCGCGCGATCGCCTGCGACCGATGCGACGTGCGAGTCGTCGACGTGAGCGCTCCCGAGGGAGCCGCGCGAGCGCGCGAGCTGGGCGCCGAGCGCGTCCCGGCCGTCGCGGTCGACGGGGTGCTCCTGTCGTGCTGCGCCGGCGGCCTGACGGAGGCGGCGCTGCGCTCGGCCGGCGTCGGCGCCGACGGCTGATGCGCATCAAGGAGGCCGCCGAGAAGGCCGGCGTCGGCGTGGAGACCCTGCGCTACTACGAGCGGCGTGGCCTGCTGGACGCGCCCCCTCGGACGGGAGCTGGCTACAGGAGCTACGACGCCGAGGCCGTGCGAGTCGTGCGCTTCATCAAGGGGGCCCAGGAGCTCGGCTTCACGCTGAAGGAGGTCGCGGAGCTCCTCGCGCTCCGGGAGGGCGGCACGTGCTCGGAGGCGCGGGCCGCGGCCGAGCTGAAGCTCGAAGACGTCGGCCGCAAGATCGAGCGGCTCCGCGCCATTCGCGCGGCGCTCCAGGAGCTCGTGAGCACGTGCACGGGGACGGGCAGCACGCGCAGCTGCCCCATCCTCGAGGCGATGGAGGGGCAGGAGTGACGGGCGCTCAGCGCGGGTCGACGACGATCTCGCTCATCATGCCCAGCTCCGCGTGCTCGAGGATGTGGCAGTGCGCCATCCAGCGGCCCGGGTTGTCGAGGTGGGCGATGATCTCCACCGTCTCGGAGCCGCCGACGAGCACCGTGTCGTAGAGCCCCGGGCGGCCCGGGACCTCGAAGAACTGGCCGTGCAGGTGGAAGGGGTGCTCCTGGCCCGCGAGGTTGGCCAGCGTGATCCGGACCGTCTCGCCCTGACCGAAGGTGAAGAGCGGCTCCATGCGGTGGGCCTCGCCGTTGATGCGCCAGAGGATGCCCTCCTCCGGATCGTTGATCGCGTCGAAGCTCATCTCCACCTCGCGATCGACAGTGCGCGGCTCGGGCGTGGCGAGCTCCGGCCAGACCAGCTCGCGCGGCTCCACGGCCTCCCCGTCGACGTCGACGACGTAGACCGGGATGGCCTGCTCCACGACGTCGCCCGCGTCGTTCACCACCAGCACGTGGCTCTGCAGCGCCACCGTGCCAGCGGCGCCGTAGCGCACCTCGAGCTCGTAGCGCTGCCCGACGGGCAGCTCGAGCCGATCCGTCTCGAACGGCTCCGCGATGCGCCCGCCGTCGGTGGCGATCACGCGCATCGTCGCCCCGGAGAGCGAGAGGCTCATCGTACGTGCGTTCGCCGTGTTGACGATGCGCCAACGCTCGATCTGTCCGGGTCGGGCCGTCCGCTCCGGGCCGGGGCTCACCTGCCCGTCCGTCAGCAGGACGTTGCCGCTCCTGCCGTGCACGAGCTCGGGGTGGAAGCGGAGGAAGGGCGCGATCTGGTCGGTGGCGGGATCGATGAGCACGTCGTCGAGCACGATCATGCGCTCCGCGTCGAAGACCGGATCCTCGCGGTCGTGCACGATCAGCGTGCCGACGAGCCCGAGCTCGAGCTGCTCGTTGGTGCGAACGTGCGGGTGGTACCAGAAGGTCCCCGCCTCCGGCACGACGAACCGGTAGGTGAAGGTGCCGCCCTCGGCCGCCACGGGCTCCTGGATGCGGGGCGAGCCGTCCATCTCGTCGCTGATCCGCAGGCCATGCCAGTGCACGGTCGTCGCGTCCCACGTGTGGTTCTCGAAGTGCACGATCACCTCGTCGCCCACCTTCGCCTGCAGGACCGGCCCCGGGACCATCCCGTTGTAGCCGAGCATGGGACGCGTGGTCCCATCGCCCAGATCCACCTCGACCATCTCGGCCCGCAGGCTGACCTCGACCACGTCGGGGTCCGGGTTCGTGTCCTCGAGCGACGCCTCGGGTCCGATGAGGGCGGGCGCGCTCCAGGCGGGCTCCGTCGAGGCGTCTCCACCCGCGTCGGGTCCGGCGGTGGGCTCGGCGCAGGCGACGAGAAGGATGGGCAAGAGAGCGGCGAGACGCGACATGAAGACCTCCGAAGGCCTCGCGTCTACCGGTCTCGCGCCGGGTGGTCAACCGGGCGGAGGCTCAGGGGAGCGGGCTCTGTCGGATCCAGCGCTCGATCGCGGCGCGCCCGTCCGGGTCGATGGCCTCGGTGCCGAGGGGCGGCATGCCCAGCTCGCCGCGCAGGCCCATGCGCACGTAGATCTGGGACGCGTCGGGATCGCCGGGCACGAGGAGCTGCCGGGCGCCACCGATGTCATGGAAGGCGACTTGCTCGACGCTGGTTCGCCACGCGGGGGCCTCGAGCGGGTCGTCGAGACCGACCGGAAGGCTCAGCCGGAGAGACCGGTGCATCGCGAGCGGGTGAGACTCCGTGTGGCAGTGCCCGCAGTTGCCGTGCAGGTACCCGAGCGCGGCGCGCTGGGCGTCGTCGCCGGGCGGCTCCCCCCAGCGCGTCCCGTCGGGGAGCACGCCCGCCCGTGTCCAGGCGTCGAACGAGGCGCGGTCCAGCTGGTTCGCGGACACCCCCAGCAAGAAGTCGGCGGCGCCTCGGTGGCAGTTGAAGCACCCGGCCACGTCGGGCACGTCGTGCGCGGTCCCGAGCGCGTCGACGACGCCTCCCGGTGCCGCGTCCGCGTCCTCGCCGTCCTCTCGGTAGACGTACGCGACGCGCACCCAGTCGCGCTCCCCGACCTTCCAGAGCAGGCGTGTCTCGATCGGTCGACCGTCGACTGCGAACTCCTTGAACGCGCGCGTCCCGACGGGGAACCGCCAGCCGTCGGGATCCGAGGTGTCGATCGTCGCTCCGTCGGGCAGCAGCAGGTAGCGTCGCTTGGTCGAGCCATCGCTCCAGAGCGGGTAGCGGACGTCATAGGCGAGCACACCTTCGGCGAGGTCTCCTCCCACCGCGTCTCGGTAGAGCCCCGCGGCCGAGAGGGTCGCGGGATGCGGCGGGCCCGCGTCCACGAGGGCGCCAGCGTCGTCTGCGCTCGCGTCCGCCGTCCCACCATCGACTGGATCGGGCGGCGCCTCACACGCGGAGGCGAGGCCGCAGAGGAGCATACAGAGGAGCAAGCAGAGGAGCGGAGCACGGTCCACGCCGGCAGCATGCATCCATCTCCCTCCCGGGACGAGCCTGTGAGCCCGACTCGCGAGCGACCTGCGCGACGCGTGCGTCAGCGACCGGTCCTCGCTGCCTGCGCCCGCAGCGCGCGCAGGAGGGCGGGCTCGTCGAGCCGATCGCCGGTCCACGCGCCGCGCAGCCGCCGGTCGGCGTCGAACACGAAGAGGCCGGGCAGCGGTGGGACACCGAGCGCCGCCGCCGCCCCCGCGTCGCGCACCACCTCTCCTTCGAAGCCCCAGCGGCGCGCCGTCGCGACGGCGCGAGACGCGGGCCCCTCGTCGAGGCTGACCGCGAGCACCCGCGTCCCGCTCGGGAGGCGGGCGCGGCTCCGCTGGAGCTGAGCGAGCTCGTCGCGGCACGGCTGACACCAACGCGCGAAGAACGCGACGACCAGAGGCGCCTCACCGGCCAGCTCGGACAGCGTGACGCGCGCGCCCTGTTCGTCCAGCACCGCCGCGTCCGGGAGCGCGTCGCCCAGCGCGAGGCGACGCGGCGCGTTGGACTCCGCCTCCCTCGCGGGACCGCGAGGCAGCGCGCTCACGGGCAGCGCGGCGACGTGGACGCGGGGGGGCTCGGCGGCGTCGCGATACGCGACGAGCAGCCGGTCCCCGTCGCGGGCGATCACGGGGAAGCCGCTCGCGCGGGCCGCGCCCATGTCCGCGATGACGCTGGCGGCGCCGAGCGTTCCGTCCGGCGACACGAAGCGTGCGCGCGCCTCACCGCCGGTCGGCGTCCGCGCGAGCCAGCTCACGACCGCGCCGTCGTCGAGCAGCGCCACGTCGACGCGACCCGGCGGCTGATCGGGGTCGACGATCACGGGCGGCGCGAACGAGGCGCCCCCGTCCCGGCTGAACGCCACGCGCACCGAGCCTCCGTCGGCCCCGGTGAACCAGGCCGTGACGACGCGCTCCCCCGCCGCGTCGATCGCCGGGCCGTTCACGGGGCAGCCGGCGATCTCCCACCCGTCCCGGTGGGCTGGCGTGGGCGTCGAGAACCCCTCCGGGGTCCGCCGCACCACGGACACGTCGCGCACCTCCTCCTCGCCGCGGTCCCGGTACGCGACCAGGGGGCCCGTCGAGGCGACGGCGGCGTCGGTCTGACAACAATCACACGTGCGATCATCCAAGCTCTCCGGGCTGGAGACGACGTCCGTGACGGTGGCCGTGTAGATCCCCGTCGGCCCCCCGCGCACCGCGGCGCGACCGTCGAGCCAGAAGACCCGGACGCCCGCGCCCTCGGGCACGAGTGAGACGAACCCGTGCTCGGTCGCGGTGGCGTCGTCATGGACCGGGCCGAGCTGCTCGAACGCGTCACTCGGCCCGGCGGCCCGGGCGAGGTGGAGGTCGTAGGCGTGAGGCGAGGCGCCGCCCGAACGGCGCAGGTGGGAGACGAAGATCGACCCGTCTCCGCCGCGCGCCGCGCGCGGGAAGTCCGCCCAGTTGGCGACGACCTCGGCGGACTCCGTCACGGTTCGGGGCGCGCTCCAGTCGTCACCGCGCAGGACGGCGAAGCGGACGCGGTGGCCGTCGGTGGTCGGCTCGATCCACGTGCCGAGCACGCCGTCCTCGGTCGCGGTGAGGCTGGGCGCCAGGGCGCCCGCGGAGGCGGGAGGGTCCAGTGCTTCCCACGACGGCGCCGCGGGCGACGCCGACGGGAGCGAGCGGGATGACTCGGGGGTCGCTTCGGCGCGCGGGTCGGGGGCGGGCGACGGGTCCTCGGAGCACGCGGCGCAGCCGAGCGCGGCCCCGAGGAGCAAGGCGGTATGAAGGCGAGGGCTCGGCACACCCGGGTGTAACACGCGCGTCTCGTGGAACGCCGACCTCGTCAGGTCTCGACGCCATCCGCGGCGAGCTCCGCCGCGGTGGCCGGGCGGGCGACGGTGCCCTGCGGGTGCTCGTACCAGCCGGGGTCCTCGTCGTAGCTGGTCAGGTCCTCCCGCACCTTGAGGATCGTGAACATGCCGCCCATGTCGATGCGACCGAACGCGCCGGGGCCGCCGCGCATCGGGATGCTGTTGTCGGGCACGGGCATGTCCATCTCGCCCATCTCCGCCATTCCGTCGGTGCCCATCGTCATGTAGCCGGGGATCATGCGGCGAATGCGGCGCGTGGCGACCGGGAGCTCGGCGCCGATCATGTTGGGGAAGTCGTGCCCCATCTGGTTCATGATGTGGTGGGTCATGTGGCAGTGCATCGCCCAGTCGCCGGGGTTGTCGGCGACGAGCTCGATCACGCGACACGCGCCCGTCGGGACCAGCACCGTGGTGTTCGGCTCCTGCGCGCTCCGCGGGATCTCTCCGCCGTCGGTCGCGGTGATCCGGAACGAGTAGCCATGGAGATGGATCGGGTGATTGTCGATCCCGCTCAGGTTCCCGAAGCGGATGCGGACGAGGTCGCCGCGCCGCACGACGAGCGGCTCGGTCCCGGGGAACGCCTTCGAATTCATCGTGAGCACGTTGAAGTCGTTCATCTCGAGCGGGTTCGGGCGCGCAGAGCCCATGGGGATGCTCCACTCGCTGAGCATGATCGCGAAGTCCCGGTCGGGCTGCCGGCCGCGCGGTCGGCGCGGGTGCACCACGAGCATGCCCATCATGCCGAGCGCCATCTGGGTCATCTCGTCCCAGTGCGGGTGGTACATGAACGTGCCGGCGTGCTGGAACGTGAACTCGTATCGGAACGTCTGCCCCGGCGGGATCGGCCGCTGGGTGAGGCCGCCCACACCATCCATCCCGGCAGGCAAGATGACGCCGTGCCAGTGGACCGTGGTGGGCTCGCGCAGGTTGTTCGTGACGTAGATGCGGACCCGGTCGCCTTCCACCGCCTCGATGGTCGGGCCCGGTGTGCTGCCGTTGTATCCCCAGCAGTTGGCCTCGAGCCCGTCGGTGAAGACGTGCCGCACCGGCTCCGCGACGAGGTGAAATACCTTGACTCCATCCACCATCCGGAACGGGAGCGAGGAGCCGTTCGGCGTCACCACGGGGCGGTAGCGCGGGTCGACGTCGGTGGCGGGCCCCGCTGCGTCCGTGGCGGAGGGGCTCTCTTCCTGCGCCTCGGCGACGCCTCGCGCGACGGCCGCTGCGGCCGCGGCCGCGGCGCCTCCCATGAGCAAGTCTCGTCGGTTCATCTCTGCGCTCCCATGGTCAGTGCCCTGCGTCCCCGCCCGAAGGCGACGCCGTCATCATCGGGATCGTCGCCTGCCCCATGTCCTCGGGCTGGCCGCCGGCGAGCACCTGCTCCAGGACCGCTCGGGCCACCCAGTAGTCCCGCAGCGCCTCGACGAACTGGCGCGCCGTGTCGATCAGCGTGCGACGCGCGGTCAGCAGCTCGAACACCCCGAGGTTCATCGCGTTGTACTGGCGCAGGCTCTCGACGAGCACCTCCTCGCGGAGGGGCAGGAGCGTCTCGCGGTAGAAGCGGCTGCGCGCGCTGGCGTTGAGGTAGGCGTTGCGCGCGCGCCGCACCCTCGAGCGCACCGCGATGGCGCTCGCGACGTAGCGGTGCTGCTCGACGCGGAGCTCCGCCGACACCCGGTCGATGTCGCCCTGCCCTTGGTGGAAGAGCGGCAGCTGCATCTCCACCATCGGGCCCACCGACCACTCGCCCTCCTCGCGCTCGGCGACGACGCCCACGTGGAGCGCGGGGATCACCCCCTCCACCCGCGCGAGCCCCACGCGGCGCGCGAGCGCCTCGAGGCGATGTCGGCGCTGCTCGAGCGCCAGGCTGCGCTCGATGGCGGTCTGCTCGATGGCCTCGAGCCCCGGGTCGGACTCGGCGGGGTCGGGCAGTCGAGACGCCACCTCCCAGGTCGTCGCGTCGCCGCTCAACCCCATCAGAACCTGGAGGCGCTCTCGGCTCTGGAGCGCAGCCAGCTCGGCCTGCGCGAGCGCGACCCGCGCCTCCTCGTAGAGGGCGCGCTGCTGCACGACGTCGAGCCGCGGCACGTTGCCCGCCTCGCGCAGCGCCTCGGCCGTCTCCCACCCCGCGCGCAGCGTCTCGACCACCTGCTGAAAGAGCTCGACCAGCTGGAGATCCCCCTGGTGTCGGTAGAACGAGACGCGGACCTCGAAGGCCAGATCCAGCACCGCCCGCGCCGCCTCCGCCCGGGCCGCGGAGAGCTCCGCGTCCGCCACCGCGCGGCGCAGCGGCATGCGCATCGCGTCCGCGAGGTCGAACATGAAGGAGCCCATCAGACCCGGCTCGGCGTTGCCGTCGACCGGGAACGTCGCCTCGAGCTCCACGTCCGGGTTCGCCAGCAGGGTGGCGCGCAGCACGTCGGCGAGCGCGACGTCGACCTGCTCGAGCGAGGCCTGCAGGTCCGGGCTCTGGAGGATCGCGATCTCGACCGCCGCCTCGGCGTCGACGGGGTCCGCCAGCAGCGCATCGACCCGCGGCCGCACGGTCCCGTCGCTGGCGGGGTCACGGAAGACGACCTCGCGATCGATCCGGTCTCGAACGGTGTTCGCGACCCCCGCGTGCCCGGCCGAGGTCGCGATGCACCCGGTCGCGAAGACGGAGAGGAGCCCCACCTCAATGCGCATGTTGGTGCTCCTCTCGCTCGCGCGCGTGCTCGACCGGCGCGTCGTCACCCGTCGCGGGCGGAGGCTCCGTCTGCGCGCCATGGCCGTGGTGTCCGTGGCCACGCTCCTCCATGTCCGTCGTTTCGGGTGGGGGGGCCGGATCCTCCGTCAGCGCCGTGGCCACCGACGGCGGCGGCGCCTCCGGTGCGTCCGGGTGCGTGGGCGACGTGGAGCTCCAGCTCGGCGTCGGCGACGCGCAGGCCACGGCCATCGAACCGAATAGCAGCAAGACCCACCCCCGCATCACGCGCCTCCCGTCACCGACCCCACGCCCGAGAGCCACAGTCATACCGCTCACGATCTGGGCGAGCGAAGCCCGAGAAACCAGTCCACACCTCGGGCCCGTAGGCCTGAGCGGGATCATCTCAACCGCAGCACTCGTCGTCGTGGTGGTGATGATGGTGATGTACGTGGTCGTGCTCGTGGGCGTGGGCGTGGCCGCCGAGCCCGTCGCCGAGGGTGGTCAGCCACGCGCGGAGGCCCACCAGCCAGATGCTCCGCGTCATCGCGAGCGCGAGCACGAGCGCCGCGCCGATCGCCACCGCGCCGTGCTCGTGCTCGGAGGCCGCGCTCGCGGCCGCCTCGACGGAGAGCCCGGACACGTTCACCAGCGCGCCCGCCGCCCAGGCGAAGACCACCGCCGCGCCGAGGCCGATGAAGGTCGCGCGGTTGCCGTAGCGCTGACGAAGGAAGCCCACCGTGGCGAGGTTGGTGGCCGGCCCGAGCAGGAGACCGACGAGCACCGCGCCCGGGCTCATGCCCTTGGCGAGCAGGACGGCGGCGAGGGGCGTCGCGCTCGCCGCGCAGATGTAGCTGGGCACGGCCACGAGGGTGACCACGAGCATGTCGAGGCCGCCCGTGGCGAGCGCGTCCATCGACTCGGCCGGCAACACAGCTTGCACATACGCTGCCGCGACGAGGCCGACCACCGTCCAGGGCGCGACGTGGAAGAGGAGCTCGTCGAAGGCGTGCAGCCAGCGCGCGAAGAAGCTGCCGTCCGGCGACGCGTCTTCTTGATCGTGGTCGTGATCGTGGGCGTGGTCGTGCGCTTGGCTGGGGGTCGCCGCGCGATGCATCACCAGGGCCGCGAACATCGCGAGCGCGACCGCGGCCACGAGCCGCACCAGCGCGAAGGGCCACCCGATGAAGGAGGTCGTCAGCGCGAACGTCTCGATGCCCAGCTCGGGCGTGGCGAGCAGGAACGCGACCACGAGCGCCGGCCCGGCCCCCCGGCGGCGCAGGGTGTCGGCGAGGGGGAGCACCCCGCACGCGCAGATGGGGAGCGGCGCGCCGACCACCGCGCCGCGCATCGCCTGGGAGAGGGCCCCGCCGCGGCGCAGCCAGTCGGTGGGGAGACGCGTCCCGGCCGCGGTGAGCACCGCGCCGAGCGCCAGCCCGATCGCCAGCGCGGGCGCGGTGTCGAGCGAGAGATCGAGCAGCGCCGCCTCGATCCGGTCGCGCACGTCGCCGCCGCCGTGGTGGTCGTGTCCACCGAAGAAGAAGAGGCTGAGCGCGGCGGCCGCCACCGCGAGGTCGACCACGCGCGTGCCCCAGCCGCTCGGCTGGTTCTGGGGCGCCCAGTCGTGCGCGACCACGTGGATCAACAGGCCGGCCACGCCCGCGGTGACCCACGGCTCCGCGGCGTCGAAGATCGCGGGCGGCACGACCGCGGGCACGCCGATGCCGACCAGCGACGCGAGCGCGAGCCCGGCCACGCGCCAGAGCGCGGCCGCCGCGCCGCTCCGCCGCACGAAGGCCAGGGTCATGAAGGCGACCAGGGGGACGGAGTGGGCGGCGAGGGCGAGCAGGACGTCGACGTGGTTGTGGCCGGCGTGCTCGTGCCCGCCGTAGATGCCGAGCCCGATCCCGTCGCCGATGCGATGCACGAAGAGGGCCCAGTAGCCCAGCTCGAGCCCGAGCCGCCCGCTCCGCTCCTGGCCCATGACGCGCGCCACGCCGCGCTCGAGCAAGCTCGGGAGGACCGCGGCGCCCGCGAAGACGAGGAGCGCCAAGATGCCCGCCCCGCCGAGCGCGTCCGGGAGCAGCTGCCCCAGGGCGATGGCGAGCGCCGCGACCACCGCGAACGTGACGAGCACGCGCGAGTGATCGCGCCGCCCACCCAGGCCGAGGGCGGCGCCGAGCGCGCAGGAGGCCACCGCGATCGTGACGGGAATCCACATGGAAGAGACGTGCCGCTGTCTGCAATCCGGTTACGACTGTTCTATACTGACGCGAGACGGAGGAGAGTCGAGCGATGGGTGATCCCCCGAAGCGCGGAGTGTTCAGCGAGCGCAAGGAAGAGCTGAAGCGCGCGCTGCGCGAAGGTGGGCTCCGTGCCACCAGCAGCCGCGCGCTGGTGCTCGCGTGCCTGCAAGACGCCGACGGTCCACTCGCGCACGGCGAGGTCTGTGATCGGCTCGAGCCCCACGGCTACGACCGCGCGACGATCTATCGCAACCTGGTCGATCTGACCAACGCGGGGCTCGCGCTCCGGAGCGACTTCGGCGACCACCTCTGGCGCTTCGAGCTGGCCCGCGGCGAGGCGCACGACCCGACCGCGCACCCCCACTTCGTCTGCCAGGAGTGCGGTGACGTCAGCTGCTTGCCCGACGACGCCATCGCGGTGAAGGCCAAGCGCGGTGCGCCGAAGGCCCTCGCCCGAAAGAAGGTCGAGATCCAGGTGCGCGGGCTCTGCAACGCCTGCGAGTAGGCGCGGGCTCACCGGGCGGTCTCGAAGTCCGGGCGGGCGCCCGAGGTGAGGCCGATGGAGAGCGCGCGCCCGACGGCGTCGTCGGCGTCGAGCGCGACCGACTCCACGCAGCCAACGCCGCGGACGCACGCCTGATCGAGGTCGGCGCAGTCCCTCATCTCGGCCACGCCGCCGTCGGCCGCGCAGCGCTGCTCGACGGAGCCGGCGCAGACCACCTCGGCGCCCTCGCTGCACCCGGCGTCTTCGACCAGGGAGTCGAAGCTGGCGCTGGAGAGCCAGTCGGCGGGGTCGAAGCGCACCGTCAGCGTGGAGGCGCCGTCGGGCCGGAGGAGGAGCTCGAAGCCCTCGGTCGCGCTGCTCCGGACCACGGGCACGCCGCCCTCGACCGAGGCGCTCTGGGCCACGGCGATCGCGATCGTGAAGGGGATCGTCTGCCCGTTGACGTCGGCCCGTCCGCCCACCACGGCGGAGGCCCCGTCGAGGGACGCGGCGGCTTCGGTCACCAGCGGCGCGTCGCGCCCGAGGAGCGAGACGATGCCGAGGTCGTACATGTACGAGCGCGCGGTGCCGGTGAGCGCGCTCATCTCCCCGACCTCGCGGCGCGCTGGATCGAGCGCGTCGACCACGACGGCGTCCGTGTACTCGGCGAGCGCCTCCTCGCAGAGCTCTCCCGCCTGACGCCCCGGGCATAGGTAGAGCGGCCCGAAGGCCAGCTCCGCCCGCTCGAGCGTGATGACGCTCCCGCTGCGATCTTCGAAGGGCGTCGGCGCGGCGCCCGCCACCGAGAGCGCGACCGTGGTCGCCTCGACGCTCGTGTCGATGCACCCGGTCAGGAGCAGCGCCGCGAAGAGGAGGCGCGTCACGGCGAGACCCCCAGCGTGACCATGAAGGTGAACGGCGAGCCGGCCGAGAGGTGCCGCGCGGGCACGCGGGTGGGCACCGCGTCCGGATCCCAGCTGGACGTGAAGACGTACTCGGAGGCGGCGTAGCGCACGTCGAAGATGTTGAAGAAGGAGACGCCGAGGTCCACCGGGCCCCAACCGAGCCCCGCGCTCGCGTCGACGAGGTTCACCGGGTCGGCGAAGCCACCGAAGGGCAGCGGCCGCGGTGAGAGGAAGGAGTAGCCGAGCCCGACGTGACCGCGCAGCTCCTCGCCGAGCACGTCGTCCGCGAGGGTGCCGCGCGCGCCGAGATCCGCGCGGATCACGACCGGCGGCACGTAGGGGAGGTTCTGCCCGGGCACGAAGGCGGGCTGCGGATCGCTCGCGCTCGGCGGCGGGGGCTCGAGCAGCTCCGCGTCCACGAAGGTCACGCTCACCGCCCCGACGAGCCAGTCGAGCGGGCGGGCCTGCGCGTGCAGCACCGCGCCGATGCGCCGCGAGGCGCCGATGCGCTCCAGCCGACCCTCGCGCGGCTCGAAGGCGACGTCGTCCGACAGCTCCGTCCAGAAGCCAGCCACCTGCACGCGGAGGGTCCGGTCGAGCTCGAGCACCGCGCCGAGGTCGGCCGAGCGGACCTCGGTGAACGGCGCGCGCTCTCCGTCGTCGAGCGTTCGCGCCTGGGGGGAGCGATACCCGTGGCCGTAGGCCGCGCGGAGCGAGAGCGGCTCGATCGGCTTGACCTCCACGCTCGCGCGCGGGCCGGCCGTGACCCCGCCCGCGCTCCGGCGAAACCCGCGGAGGAAGGTCTCGGGGCGCTCCATCGCGATGAAGTTCCCGAGTCGATCGTCGATCTCGTAGACGGCCAGCGCCGCGCGCGCCCCGACGTGGAGCTCGACGTACTCGGTGAGCGCGATCTCCACGTCGCCGTAGAGCGCCGCGTTCGTCGTGAAGACGTCCGCGTCGATCAGCTCGTCCCAGGTGCGGTTGCGGCCGGCCTCGATCAGGCTCTGCCCCTGCTCCAGGAAATCCACGCGTCCGTCCAGCCCGAGCTCGAGGCGGGCCGAGGCCCAGTCCCAGGGCTCCCACGGCGAGGTCCGGAAGCGGCCCTGCAGCCCGGCCGAGAAGGTTCGGTTGCGCTGCTCGATCAGATCGCCGCGACCCGCCACGCCCCGCCCGGTCGCGCCGTCGAAGACCGTGCGCGAGCGGCGCGTGTAGCCGGTGAAGTTCTCTTGCACACGGAAGGCGTCCGCGCCGACCCACACGCCGAGCCCGCCGCCCGCCCCGCCCTCGGAGCGGTGGTCGGCGAAGAAGCCGGCGAGGAACCGCCCGCTCAGCGCGTTCTGCGACTGCGCGGTGGGATCCGGGTAGGCGTCGTAGTAGCCGACGCGCCCCGCCTGCAGGTCGTCCACGCGAACCACGCCCGCGAGATCGGCGCGCGCCCCGTAGAGGATGCCGACGCCCCGGAGGCGCCAGTCGCCGCTCCGCGCGCCGGCCTGCACGATCGCGCTGATCGCGTCGCCGCTCCGCCGCTGCCCGAAGCCGCCCGTGCGTCGGTACTGCACCGCGCCGAGGGTCTCCTCGCGCTCGCCCTCCGGCGCCCAGAGCACGAGCTGCTCGAACGTGTCGAACAGCCCGTAGCCGGACTGCACGCGGAAGCCGCGCTCGTCCTCGGGCACGCCGAGATCGAAGGCGATGCTCCCCGCCACCGCGAAGTCGCCCTGCCGCGGGTCGTACACGCCCTCGGTCGCGCGCACCCGGCGCACCGCCTCCGGGATGAGGAAGCCGAGGTCCGCGTAGCCCTGGCCGTGAATGTGCGAGGGCAGGTTGATGGGCAGCCCGCCGACGGACAGCTCGATGTCCTGGCCGTGGTCTGCGTCGAAGCCGCGGAGGTTGATGCGGTGTCCGACGGCCATGCCCTCCGCGCGGGCCGCGAACACCCCGGGCACGCTGAGGAGCAGGTCCGCGCCCTCCCGGCGCGGCGCGGCGGCGAGCACGTCGCGATCGATCTCGAAGCTGCCCGCGCCGCGGTCCTCGTCGCGCTCCTCGTGCTCGACCTGCGCGGTCACGCCGAGCTCCGGCTCCGCGTCTCCTTCTTCCTCCTCGACGATCTCCGCCGCCGGCTCGGGCGCGGGGTGATCGTGATGCGGCAGCACCTGCACCGGCTCGACCACGCCGCCCGCCTCCATCGGCTCGGCCCCCGTCGCGAGGTCGAACGCGGGGAGCTCGAAGTGCACCGCCACCCGGACGCGGGACGCGATGGGCTGCCCGTCGCGCTCGGCGGCGGCGAACTCCCAGGTGCGCACGGCCGCGCGCGCCGCGGCGTCGAAGTCGGCGTCGGCCGAGTGCTCGACCTCCGCGTCGACCACCCGCCCGTCGGGGTCGAGGGTCACGATGAGCACGACCGAGGGGTGCAGCCGCTCTCCGAGCCGGCTCTCCGGGTACGCAGGCGGCGCGGAGCGCACGATGCGCGGCGGGATCAGGCGCGGCGGCGCAGGCTGGGCCGCTTCGTCTCGCGGCGGCTCCTGTTCTTCTTCCTCTTCGGTTGGCTCTTCGGCCGGCTCTTCGGTTGGCTCTACGGCTGGCGTCTGCGCGGCATCATCGGGGACTCCGCCGTCGGGCGCGCCGGCGTCCTGCGCGCACACCTCGACCGGGCACAGCGCGAACGCCGTGAGCGCGAGACAGAGCGGGAGCCGGGCGGCCATCTGTGCCCTCATACGCGAAGCAAATGGCTCCTGCAACTCAGTTGTGATTAGCCGACGGGGCGGCCAGGAGCGGAGTGGAGGCGTCGCCGCGGTCCTACGTGGCGGTGCTATCGTGGCGCATGCTTTCGCGCGCCCTCGTGCTCTTCGCTTCGACCTGTCTCCTCCCCGCCCTCGCCCACGCCGACTGGCCACTCCAGCGGCACGACCGAGCGAGGACCGGCGCCGCCTCGGGCGCGAGCGACATCGCCGATCCGGCCGCCTACTACCGCTACTACCTGGGCGGCTCGCTCGGCGCGTCCGCGATGATGCCCTTCGACGTCGACGCCGATGGGTCCGTCGACGTCATCATGGTCACGGGCGGACGCGTCGTCGCCCGCACCGTCACGGACGGCGATCTCTGGAGCAGCGCGCCGCGCGGCTTCGACCGGCTCGTCGGCCTGGCCGACCTGAACGGGGACGGGGCGCTCGACCTGGCCGTGAGCTCGAGCGACCGCGCGTTCGTGCTCGACCCCCGGACGGGCGAGGTGCTCTGGGGCGAGCCGGCCGGAGAGCTGGGCACCCTGGGCGGCACGCGGCTCGCGGACTTCGACGACGACGGGACCACCGATCTCCTGGTGGCCGAGTGCGGGTGCTGCGGCGTCAACAGCGGATACCCGGGCGCGATCTACACGTTCGCGGATGGCTTCGGCGCCGCCCGACGGCTGTGGGAGATCCCGAACGTGCACTGCGGCTTCTCCCGCGCCATCACCGTGCTCGACATCGACGGCGTCGGTCCCCCCGAGGTCGTGATCCCGACGAACACGACGCTGCGCGTGTGGAGCCCGGCCACCGGCGCGCTGGTGGCGGAGAGCGCGAGCCTGGGTGGGTTCGCCTACTGGAACTTCTGCTACCCCGCGAACGTCGACGCGGACCCGGCCGAGGAGCTCGCCTGCGTCCGCCTCGACAACAACAGCGCGGTGACCGATCGGTGGCGCGTCGCCGTGCTCGACCACGACGGCGCGGGTGGCCTGACGACGCTCTGGTCCTCGGTGCTCGCGCCCGACGACGGCGGCAACCTCCGCGTCGCCGACCCGGTCGCGGATCTGGACGGCGACGGCGCGCTGGAGCTCGTCGTCGCGGTCTTCTCGAGCGGCGCGTGGGAGACGCGGATCTTCGACGCCGCGTCCGGCGCCGTCGAGGCCACGATCCCGGGCGCGATCGCGGTCGGACACTTCCCCCACGGCGGCGGCCGTCAGCTCGTCACGCGCTCGGAGGGCGCGCTCTCCGGGTGGACCTTCGACGGCGCGTCCGCGACCTCCACCTGGTCGCTCGGAGACCACGACGCGTTCGGCGGTTGGAGCTTCGACCGCGCGGCCGTCCAGTCGCGCCCCGACACCCTCGTCACCCTCGACCTCGACATGGACGGTGACCAGGATCTCTTGACCGTCGCGCGGGCCGGCGCCGCGAGCCGGCTCGTGGCCTACGCGGTCGACGGCGGCGCGCTCTCGGAGCTGGCGCGCCACGACATCGCCGCCGGCACGCGGGCCCAGGCCGCCTTCACGATCCCCCCCGTGACCGCCTCGAACGCCACGCTCGCCGTGTCCTACAGCGACGGCTTCATGGTCATCCACGACCGCGATCTCCTGCCCACCGTCGCGGGGGGCGAGTTCGAGGTCGCGAGGCTGCGCACCGGCGGATACTACGCCTCGGGCGCCTGGCGCGACCTGCAGCGCGGCCCCGTCACGGCCGCGCTCGAGGCGGGCGCCCCGGAGGCGATCGTGGTGAGCGACGCCCGCGGCGCGCTGCTGCGGCTCGACGCGTCGGACGCCAGCTGGGCGTCGCCCCCTCGGCGCGACTGGGAGCGACTCTTCACCACCGCGCCGAGCATCGTCGACGGCCTCGTCGATGGCTCGCGGGCCATCGCGTGCCTCGCCCAGCGCAGCCCCGGCGCGCCCGCGGGGGGGACGGACGTCGCGGTCGTCACCCCGGACGGCGAAGAGCGCTGGCGCGTGCCCGCGCCGGACGCGCCGATCCTCGATCTCGTGCCCGCGCGCCTGGACGGCGACGCCGTCCCGGACCTCGTCTTCCACTGGGGCGAGCCCTCCAACACCCTCACGCGCATCCGCGCCATCTCGGGAGCCGACGGCGCGACGCTCTGGGACGCCGCGCCCGTGGAGACCGGCTCCGGGCGACAGGCCGCCGGGCTCGCCGTGGGGCGCTTCGACGCCGACGACCGCGACGACGTGTACTGGCAGGGGGGCGGCACGCGCGTGCTCTCGGGCGCGACCGGCGCGCAGCTCGCCGCGATCGGCGGGCCCAGCTACTACCTCACCACCCTCTACGACGTCGACGACGAGCCGCGCGACGAGATCGTCCTGCACGGCGGCTTCTCGCCCGTGGGCATCGTGGAGGACGATCTGTCGGGGCTCCTCTGGCAGAGCGCGGACGACGACCGGCCTTACCCCTACGGGAGCGTCGTGGAGTGCCCCGGGGACCGCGCGGTCCTGATCAGCGGCTCGTGGCAGCACCCCGCGCGTCTCAAGATGACCGACCTCCGCGGGCCTGCGCGCGGCGCGGAGACCACGCTACACCTCGGCTCCGGCGCTCGCTACGACACGCGGGCCGACCTGGACGCCGCGGGCGCGTTCGCGGGGCAGCTCACGAGCGTGGTGGCCCACGAGGACCTCGCGAGCGACGGGGCGCCCGCCGCGCTGGTCGGCTCCACCGACGGCTGGCTCTACTGGGTGAGCGCCTGCGACGACGCCCTCGTCCACGCGCTCGACTTCGGGGTCGCGGTGGGGCAAGCGAGCTTCGCTGACACGGACCGCGACGGCCTGGACGAGATCCTGGTGTCGGTCGCGGACGGCTTCCTCTACGGCATCACCCAGCGCCACGCGAACACGCCCACCGGGGTCATCGACGTCGATCCGTCGGATCCGGCGAGCGACGTGGACAGTGACTTCATCACCACCACCGACACGTGGATCGCGCGGTGGGACGCCGTCGATGGCGCGCTGCGCTACGAGGTCGGGATCTTCGACGCGGCCGGCTCGCCGCTCCTCGACGAGCGCTGGCGAGACGTCGGCACCGACACGGAGGCGACCCTGACCGGCCTCGCCCTCGCGAACGGGCGCCGCTACTACGTCGGGGTGCGCGCCTACTCCGCCGAGGGCCCCTCGGTCGACGGGGTGAGCGACGGCGCGGTGGTGCGGTTCCCCGCGCCGAACACGGACGGCGGTCCGTCCGGATCGGACGCTGGCGTCAGGCCGATGAGCGACGCGTCCGTGGAGCCGCCGCCCGACGACACGGGCGGCTGCGGGTGCCGGACGAGCGGCCAGGGCGCGCCGCCCGTCGCGTGGTGTCTGGCCCTGCTCGGCGCGCTCGCGCTGCGGCGGCGGCGGTAGCGCCCTCAGCGCACCGCCACCACGAGCTTCCCGAAGTTCTTCCCCGACAGCATGCCGATGAAGGCCTCGGGCGCGCTCTCGAGGCCCTCGACGACGTCCTCGCGCACCTTCACCTCGCCGCTGAGCACCGCCGGCGCGACGTCCTTGGCGAACGCGCCGAACTGGTCGAAGTGATCGGCGATGATGAAGCCCTGCATCCGGATCTTCTTCCGCAGCAGCAGCCCGAGCAGCAGCGGCGTGCGGTCGGGCCCCTCGGGCAGCGACGTCGCGTTGTAGTGCGCGACGAGCCCGCAGAGCGGCACGCGCGCGTGCGGGTTGAGGAGCGGCATCACCGCCTCGAGCACCTTGCCGCCGACGTTCTCGAAGTAGACGTCGATGCCGTCGGGGCACGCCTCGCCGAGCGCCGCCGCGAAGCCCTCCGAGCGATGATCGACGCAGACATCGAACCCGAGCTCGTCCACCGCGTAGGCGCACTTCTCCGGCCCGCCCGCGACGCCGACCGTGCGCAGCCCAGCCCGCTTGGCGAGCTGACCGACCATCGAGCCCACCGGCCCGGTGGCCGCGGCGACGACGAGGGTCTCGCCCTCCTTCGGCTCCCCGATCCGGTTCAGCCCCCACCACGCGGTGAACCCCGGCATGCCGAGCGCGCCGAGCGCGAGCGACAGGCGATCCTCGGGGAGCTCCAGCTTGCGCAGCCCCTCCCCGTTCGAGACCGCGTAGGTCTGCCAACCGCTCATCGCGAGCACGTGATCGCCCGCCTGGAAGTCGGGGTGGCGGCTCTCCTCCACGACGCTGACCGTCCCGCCGACCATCACCCCGCCTACCGGAACGGGCTCCGCGTACGACGGCGCGTCGCTCATGCGGCCGCGCATGTACGGGTCGAGGGAGAGATAGCGAGTCCGGAGCAACAGCTCTCCCTCACCGGGGCTCGGCTTGGGGCCGCGACGGACGTCGAAGTCGCCGGTGCTCGGAGCGCCCTTGGGGCGGGACGCGAGGCAGATCTGGAGGTTCTCGTCACTCATGGGCCTCGGTGTCGGTCAGCGCGCACGAAACGTCAATGCCGGGGCAAACCGAGGGCGACCCTCAGCGATGGCTGGTGGCGAGCGGACCGGCCGCGACCTCCGCCGGATCGAGCGATCCGTCACCGTCTGTGTCCTCGAAGAGATCGACCGAGCGGAGCAAGGCGCCGTCCAGCCCGGCGTCGTCCGGACCGATCCGGATCACCCCGTCCGGGTCGGGGACGGCCGCCTCGAGACCGACGAGCCAGGCCGCCACGTCGAAGGTCAGGAGCACCGACTGCGCCTCCGAGAGGACGAGCGGGCCCATGCTCTCGAGATCGACCCCGTGGTCCATCGCCACCTGCGCGGTGAACGGCGCACCGTCCGCGCGCACGCCGCGCGCGAAGAGCACGAGGCCCGCCAGCTCCGGCGGCCCTTCCGTCGCCTGCGCGAGACCGACATGGAGGCCGCAACCCTCCGCCGCGTCGAGCGTGCCCAGCTCCCCCCGCACGAGGTCGATCACGCGGGGCTCGGCGATGGGCGCCGCTCGCAGTCGGTCGCACGCGACGCCCTCACGGACACGGATCGGCCCGAGGGAGATCCACGCCGCCTCGACGCGCGTGCCGTCCCCCTCTCCGATGCTGATCGACGGATCGCTGGACCGCGCGGTGAGGGCCGCCGGAGCCGCCGGCGGGTTGCCCGTCTCGGTGCCCAGGCACCCGGGAAGCACGAGCAGGAAGCAGAGCCACGCACGTCTCATCGATCACTCTCCTGGTCCGGTCGCGACGAGAGAGGAAACACCTGAAAGTTGATCTGCACCACTTGCTCCGGTTCGTCCTCGAGCGCCGACAGCTCGAGGAGCTCGCGACGAAAGCGCTGGATCCGCTCCTTGAGGCGCGCGAGGCCGTCGACGCCGAGGCAGAGCGTCAACGACGAGATGTCGCGCTCGCCGCCACGGAACAAGTCGATGGACTCCGAGGCGCGCTCGAGCATCGCGCGATGGTAGCGGACCACGTGCACGCCCGAAGCCTCCGACCCGGTGGAGACGAGCGGATCCGATTGCACGACGTGCCCCTCGTCATCCCGACCGAGGAGCCCGAGCTCGAGCAGGATCGCGAGCCCCTTCTTCGCCTCGCGTTTGCTGATCTTCGGTCGGAGCCTCGACGCGATCCAGGCTGGGTCTTCGTCGAAGTCGCGTCGCGCCGCCAGCTCGCGGATGGCCGGCAGGTACCACTTGGAGTGGTAGGCGTCTTGCGCGACGTCGAGCGCCTGCGCGCTCCGATAGCGACGGAACCCGGTGATCTTCTGGTAGCAGGCCTCGCGCTCGGCGTTCGTGCCGGCCTGCCCGAAGGTCACGAGGTCGACGAAGAACTCGCGCTCCTCGTCGTCCAGCCCACACGCGCGGCCGAAGCGCTCGGCCATCGGGACGGTCAGGTTGCGCTCGCCGTCGATGACGAGCTTCAAGTAGTTCGGCGAGCGAAGCTTCGCGCTGCGGCTGAAGGCGCGGTACGAGAAGCCTCGTCCACGCGCCTTCTGCTCGAGATAGTAGTCGCGCAGGTAGGCCCGATAGTCGAGGTACGCGAAGACGTCGATCTGGCTGCGCTTCGCCATGGGCTCAGCGGCGCCTCCAGGCCCAGAGCGCCAGCACCCAGAGCGACCAGGCGATCGGACGAGCGCCGCCCGAGGCCGAGCAGCCGCCCCGCGCGGGCACGCGGTCATCGTCGCCTCCCCCCCCGTCGACGCCCGCCGCCGCGTCGTCGCCCGGCGGTCCCGCATCGGGCGGCCCGCAAGAGGTCTCGCAGGGAGCGACCTGGATCTCGACCGTCGCCGTGCCGCTCGCGCCAGTGTGATCGATGGCTCGAACGGTGGCCGTGTAGCGCCCCTCGGTCGCGTACCGATGTCGCGCGCGCCGACCGATGGCGGTGGCGCCGTCCCCGAAGTCCCACTCCCAGCGGAGGACCTCCCCACCGGCCGACCCGGACGCCTCGAGCGCGACGTCCAGGGGCGCGGCGCCCGAAGCCGCAGATCCGCTGGCCGAGAGAGAGGGCGCCGCTCCGGGCTCGACGACCACGGCGAAGGTGCGGCGCGATTCGGCGACGTTGCCCGCCGCGTCCGCCACGCGCGCGACGAGCTCGACCGGTCCGACCGGGAGCCCCGACACCCACGCGATCGTCACGTCACCCTGACGGACCAACGCGCGCTCCGCGAGGTTGGTCCCCGCCGGCGCGCCCGCCGCGTCCACGTCGAGCGTCAGCGAGAGCGAGGCGGCGTCGATCCCGCTCGCGTCGGCGTGCGTGACCACCAGGCGGACCGAGGAGGCCCAGGACTCGGTCGTCGGTGAGACGATCTGGAGCCGTGGGGCTCGCTCGTCCGCGCCGCTCGGCGCCGAGACCTGCCCCGACACCTCGCCGCTCGGTGCGCTCTGCGCGTTCTCGGGGCCCACGTGCGACACGGAGTAGAAGTACCGGACCCCCGGCTCGATGTCCTCGTCGCGAAACTGGACGCGCCCGTCGCGCCAGCTCACCGCGTCGTCCAGCAGCGCGGACGCGGACCGCCCGCCGAGCGGCGCGCTGAAGCCCTCGTCTTCGAATGCGGTCAGCCCGACCACGCGCAGACGCTCTCGATCCCGCCGCTCGCGCCCCGCGGCGAGGGACCGATGGACGATGTAGTGCCGCGCCGTGGCGGCGAACGGCGGGGGCGACCAGCTGAGCGTGATCGCGCCACCCTCCGCCCCCTCGACCCGGACGTCCCTGGGTACGTCGGCGGGCAGGCCGCTCGGGTCTCGCCAGGTGTTCTCGAGGTGCGTGACCTGCCCGCCGCCGATGCCGACCCAGACGTCGTAGGTCCCGTCTCCGTTCAGATCCGCGACGTCCGTGTCGGCGCCCACGCTGCTCGGCCGCCCGGCGCCGAACGCCGGCACCCCCTCGCGGGACCACGTGAAGACGCCGTCGCCGTCGTTGAGGTAGAGCTGGAAGTTGAGCGGCGGTCCCGCGAGGTCGGTGAAGGCGAGGAAGTCGAGGTCACCGTCGTAGTCGACGTCGAGCAGCTTCCCGTTCGCGCCCACCAGGCGCCCGGTCACGCCTCCCGCCGCGACGAAACGTGAGCCGGCCTCCTCCGTGAACCCGCCAGACCCGTCGTTGACGAACGCGAGGTGCCCCACCACGGACGAGCTCCCCACGTAGTCGTCCGTCGCCATGATCGCGTCGAGATCGCCGTCCCCGTCGATGTCGCCGAGCGACAAGGTCTGGGCGAAGCCCGAGGTGACGCGGAAGCGCCCGGCCACGTCGACCTCGCGCCGCGTGAAGCTGCCTGCGCCGTCGTTGGAGAAGATCCAGAGCTGGCCCGCCTCTCGGCTGACCGCCAGCACGTCGAAGTCGCCGTCGCCGTCCACGTCGCCGCTCGCGAGCCCGATGATCTGGCGCGCGCCGATGTCGAGTCCGCGCGCGGCGGTCTCGTCCGTCAGCTCGCCGCGGCCGTCGTTCACGAAGACGGTGAAGTCGGCTGGACCGCCCGCGAACCAGCAGGCGACGAGCAGGTCGGCGTCGCCGTCGCGCTCGAGGTCGGTCGTGACGATCTGCACCGCGCTCGCGCTCAGGCGCTGCGTGACCGTGAAGCGTCCGCCCCGGTTCATCTGTACGACGAAGGGCTCGCCGTTGCCGCCTTGCACCACGTCGAGGTCCCCGTCGCCGTCCAGGTCCACCCACTGCACCGCGTCGTTGCCGATGCGGGCCTCGTCGCCGAACGCGTATCCCGTCAGGCTCGGCCGACTGTTCGGGCGGGTGGTGGCGTCACGCTGACTGGAGACGGGCACGAAAATGCCATCGCCGGCGTTCCACAGCAGCCCGTAGCGGGAGATGATCGCGCGGTCGATGCGACCGTCCCCGTCGAAGTCTCCGAAGTCACCGTCGTAGTAGTTCTCGTTCGATCCCGCGGCGCCCTCGAAGTCGTAGCGCGTCACCTCGCGCTCTGCCGAGACGTCCACGAAGCCCCCCCACTGCGCGCGCGCCCAGCTGGGCACCGCCACCATCGAGGCCACCAGGGCGCACGTGCTCCAGCGGATCATTCGCAGACCACGTCGACGCCGCAGCAGGAGGCGGCGATCTCGGCCGGGAAGCACGCGTCGGGGTCGGCGCAGTAGCAGTCCCCGGCCTCGCAGTAGCGGCGCGTCCCATCGAGCAACGGGTGCGTCCCGGTACAGATCACACCGCCTCCATCCGCGGCGCCGGCGTCCGCGTCGCCGCAGGTCACCGCCACCTCGCAGCAGGCCTCGGCGATCTCCTCGGGGAAGCAGTTGTCCGGGTCCGCGCAGAAGCAGTCTCCCGGCTCGCAGTAGCGGCGGGCGCCATCGAGCAGCGGGTGGGTTCCGGTGCAGATGGGAGCCGCGTCGACGGGGGCGCTGGCGTCGTCCGCGACGCCGGCGTCTTCGGTGATCCCCGCGTCCATCTCGGAGCCGCCACCGCCCGCGTCGTCGCCCGGCGCCATGCCGCCATCGTCCCGATAGCAGAAGCCTTCGCGCTCGACGGGGTAGTCCGGCGGACAGCTCTCCGCGTCACACCCCACCACCAGTCCCAGCGCCATCAATCCACCCATCCAAGCTGCACGCATCTGCTCACCTCCGGAGCTCCACACTGCCCGAGGCGAGCGCATCGGCCAAGCCACCCAGGAGAGTTTGCGTATACGTCCGTATACAGAATATGCGCGGATTGGCGCACGACGGGGCTCACTTGGCCCACTATCAGAGCGATGCGAGTATACATCGTCGCGCTCGCGCTCCTCGTCCCCGTGGAGGCCTCGGCCCAGAACCTCCCGCCGGTCGCGCGGCTCTCCGCCAGCGTCGACGAGCCGCTCGTGGGCGAGGTGGTGACCTTCTCCGCCGCGGGCTCGTTCGACCCGGACGAGAGCCCCTCTCCGCTCGCCGCGCGCTGGGAGTTCGACGACGGCCAGAGCGCGGACGGTCTCGAGGTCAGCCACGCGTTCCTCGCCGCGGGCGCCTACCGCGTGCGGGTGACGGTAGACGACGGGGAGGCGCGCGCCGAGGCGGGGCTGACCGTGTTCGTGCTCGCTCCGCCCACCACGCGGTCGGTGAGCGCGGGGGCGATCGCGTGGCACGACGGTCGCGTGTTCGTGGCCGACCCGATCGGCGGCGCGGTCTGGGCGCTCGAGCCGGAGTCGGGGGAGCTGTCCCGTCGTGACGTGTGCGAGCGCCCCACTCACGTGGCCGCGCACACATCCCCCGAGGGCTCTCGCGTGTTGGTGGCGTGCGAGGGCGGGCTGCTCTCCCTCGACGGCGAGGTCGTGATCTCGGCGCGCGGGGGAGTCCGCAGCGTCGCGTCCAGCGGGGTGCACACCCTCGCGGCCACGGCGAGCGGAGCGCTCGTCCTGCTGGACGCCACACTCTCGGAGCGAGCGCGGCTGTCGGTCGGAGACGTGGACGCGATCGCCATCGCCGGAGACCGCGCCTGGGCGGCCGTCTTCCTCACGCGGGCCCCGGAGATGGCGGCGCGGATCGTGGAGATCGATCTCGGGCTCGGGGAGTTGGTGGCCACCCACCGCTTGGACCGCGACCGGAGCGACGACACCCCCAGCTCGGGCGGCGGCGTGGTGAATCTGCTCTCCGCCCTCGCGGTGACGCCCAGCGGCGACACCCTCTGGGTCGGCGCGACCAAGTCCAACACGGGGCGGGGCGAGTGGCTCGACGGTCGCCCACTGACTCCGGAGAACCGCACCCGAGGCCTGCTGGCGCCGCTCACCCTCCCCGGAGGTCGAGACGCGGCCGAGCTTCGCATCGACACCAACGACGCCGGCCGCGTCAGCGCGCTGGCGCTGACCGAACGAGGGCGGTTCGCGTTCGCGCTCCACCCGGGCATCGGCGCGCTCTCGGTCTACGATCTCGCGGCGGCGACCCTCTATCGGGGCGGCGACCCCGGGGCCACGGTGCCGTTCGAGGCGAGGCTCGAGCTGGGCGACACGCCGGACGCGATCCTGTTGCGGGGGGAGAGGCTCTTCGTGAGGCTCCGTGAGGCGCTCGCGATCGTGGTGGTCGACGTGTCGACCCCGTCCCGACCCGCCGTCGCTGGGCGCTTCGGCTACGGCCCCGACCCGCGCCCGGCGGACGTCGCGTGGGGGGCGCGTCTGTTCGCCTCCAGCCGCCCCCCGGTCCACTCGCGAGGTGGCTACATCGCGTGCACCGGCTGTCACCCCGGCGGCGGTCACGACGGCCGGACGTGGGACTTCACGCAATCGGGCGAGGGGCTCCGGAACACGATCGATCTGCGCGGCCGCGGGGGCTTGCTCGACGGTCCGCTGCACTGGACAGCCAACTTCGACGAGGTCCAGGACTTCGAGAACGACATCGTGCACGGGTTCGGCGGCGCCGGGCTCGCGGCCGACGGCCTCCCGCCCCACCCGCCCGACGGACCGCCGAACGCGGGTCGCAGTGAGGCGCTGGACGCGCTCGCCGCCTACGTGTCCAGCCTCGACGTGGCCCCGGTCAGCCCCTTCGAGTCGGACGACGCCGTGGCACGAGGGAGAGCCGTCTTCTTCGATCCGGAGGTCGGGTGCGCGCGCTGTCACGCCGGGGCGCGGTTCACCGACTCGAGCTTCGACGCCCCCATACGTCACGACGTGGGCACCCTGCGGCCCTCCAGCGGCGCGCGGCTCGGGGCTCCGCTCGACGGGCTGGACACCCCCTCTCTGATAGGCGTCTGGGCGAGCGCACCGTACCTGCACGATGGGCGCGCAGAGAGCCTGCTCGCGGTGTTGACGACGCACAACGAGAGCGATCGTCACGGCGCGACCTCACACCTCGAGCCCGCGGCGCTCGCGGACCTGGTCGCGTTCCTGCGAAGCCTGGACGAGCCAGCGGCCGGGATCGCGGGGACGTGCGGCGTCTCCCGAACGGCGCGCGGCTCGTCGTTGCTCGCGCCGCTGCTGCTGTGCGCTCTGCTGGCGCTCAGACCTTGCCGCGCTCGATGATCTTCGAGAGGTGCTGACGGCTGATGCCGAGCAGGCTCGCCGCGTGCGACTTGGTGTGCTGGGTGCGGGCGAGGGCCTCGTTGACCATCGAGCGCCGGACGGCGTCGAGCACCTCGGGCATGGGGCGGACGCCCACGCTGCGCCGGATGATCGCCTCGAGCTCCACCGGGCGCGGCGGCTCGAGCTGCGCGAGCGCGTCGCGGAGGTGCTCGATGGTGAAGGGCTTCTGCAGGAGCTGCGCGACCCCGGCCCGCCCGAGCATGAGCCCGTCCTCCGGAGACGCCGCGCCGGTCACGGCGACGACCGGGGGGACCGGGTGCAGGGTCGCGGCCGCGCGGGCCAGCTCGACGCCGTTTCGCTCCCCCAGGTGGACGTCGATCACGAGCAGATCCACCCCGCCATCACGCAGGACCGAGAGCCCCTCGTCACAGGTGGAGGCCGACACGACCTCTCCCGCGAAACGCGCGAGCATACGTGCGAGCAGCCGCAGAACATGCGGGTCGTCGTCGACTGCCAGGACTCTTCCGAAATGCAGGTCGTTCGCCCCGTCCACGGCGGAGAGCCTTTCGAAAACCCGAGGGATTTTCTACGAAACAGTTGTTGCCTCTCGTCACATCGCCCGTTTCCGGACGTCACCGACTCCGTACGTCCGGCCGGAAGAGTTCTGCAGGGGAGGACTGTAAAGGCCGTGAGCTGGCTCCCAGGGCCGCGGCCGACAACCTCCCTCGACGTGGACGACGCGACGAAGCACCACGCGCTGCGTCAACTTCGTACACCGGTGGGACCGAACCGGGAAAACTCCAACGATCCCAACCAGATCGCGACGAAGTAATACGACGAATTACATTTCGATGACATTCCGCGTCGTATAGACGGTCCGCACATGACGCAGCGCGTATCGTGCGCTGCCCTGGCCGTCTCTTCCACGACGGCTGCCCTGGGGGGGACCCGGAGCACTCATGGAAATCTTCGTCATCGGGGTCTATCTGCTGACCCTCACGATCCTCGCGGTCTACGGCTTCCACCGTGGCCAGCTGGTCTACCTGTACTGGAAGCACCGCAAGCGCGCGCCCAAGCCGCCGCGCAAGTTCGAGGAGCTGCCGGTGGTGACCGTGCAGCTGCCGATGTTCAACGAGCTCTATGTGGCGGAGCGCCTCATGGAGTCCGTGGCCAGCCTCGAGTATCCGAAGGACAAGCTCGAGATCCAGGTGCTCGACGACTCGACCGACGAGACCGTCAGCATCGCGAAGGCCAAGGTCGAGGAGCTCGTCGAGCGCGGCTACCGGGCCGTCTACCTGCACCGCACCGACCGCACCGGCTACAAGGCCGGCGCGCTCGAAGAGGGCGTGAAGGTCGCCTCGGGTGACTACCTCCTGGTGTTCGACGCGGACTTCGTCCCGACCCCGACCATCATCACCGACCTGGTGCACCACTTCACCGACGAGAACGTCGGCATGGTCCAGGCGCGCTGGGGTCACCTCAACCGCGACTACTCGATGCTCACCCGGGTCCAGTCGATGATGCTCGACGGCCACTTCGTCATCGAGCACATCGCGCGCAACCGCTCGGGCCGCTTCTTCAACTTCAACGGCACCGCCGGCATGTGGCGCAAGCAGACCATCGAGGACGCCGGCGGCTGGCAGCACGACACGCTCACCGAGGACATGGACCTCAGCTTCCGCGCGCAGCTCGCGGGCTGGCGCTTCGTCTACGTGCCCGACGCGCTCGCGCCGGCCGAGATCCCCTGCGAGATGAACAGCTTCAAGACCCAGCAGTTCCGCTGGGCCAAGGGCTCGGCGCAGACGGCCAAGAAGCTGCTCCCGATCGTGCTCCGCGCGAAGCTGCCGCTGCACGTGAAGGTCGAGGCGCTCTTCCACCTCACCAACAACTTCGCGTACGTCTTCCTCATCCTGCTCGCGCTCCTGCAGCTGCCGAACATGCTGCTCCGCGAGCAGATGAACCGCCCGGAGCTCCTGCTCCTCGACGTGCCGCTCTTCGCGGCCACGAGCGGCTCGATCGTGCTCTTCTACCTGACCACGCACCGCGCCCTCTACAGCAACCTGTGGGAGGCCATCCGCCGCCTGCCGCTGATGATGGCGCTCGGCATCGGGCTCTCGCTCAACAACGCGCGCGCCGTGGCCGAGGGCCTCTTCGGCAAGGAGAGCGAGTTCGTCCGCACGCCCAAGCACGGCGTCGTCCAGAAGAGCGAGACCTGGGTGAAGAAGAAGTACAAGGCGGGCAAGAACCTCTACGCCCTGCTCGAGTTCTCCTTCGGCCTCTACTTCGTCGCGACCATCGCGCTCGCGATGTACATCGGCGCCTGGGCGTCGATCCCCTTCCTGGTCCTGTTCATGGTCGGCTTCCTCTACGTGGGCGGCCTGTCCCTGTACCAGGCGCGCTGAGCAGCAGCGCTCTCTCGACCTGAAGCCCGCGGTCACCCGACCGCGGGCTTTTTCGTTCGGAGCGCGTTGCCGCCGTCGCGCTCGGAGGACAGGCTCTCTCGCGTGAGCGAGCAAGACGACTTCGAGGCCCGCTTCCGCCGCTCGCTGCTGATGCGGCGGCTGGTCATCGGCGTGGGCGCCCTCGCCTTCGGGCTGTGCAGCCTCGCGCTCGCCGCCCTCGCGCTCTTCGGAGCCCGGGTGCAGATGGCGTTCGGCGGCTTCGCGGCCGGCGTGGGCGCGTGCGCGGTCGGCTTCGTCACCCTGCGCCGCGGCGAGGTCGACCTGAGCACGGGGGAGCTCTTCGAGGGCGAGCCCGTGCCGGTGAAGCTGATCGCGCTCGCGACCTCGGGCGTCGTCGTCGCGCTCTCTGCCCTCCTGGCCTGGCCCCTCGGCGCCTATGGCTGGCTGTCGGACCAGCTCTCGCCGTGCCACGCGCTCGTGTCGCTCGATCTCCTGAGAGAGCTCTCGGAGTCCGACCTGGAGGTGGGCGAGGTCCACGACTCCGAGGGTCGCTGCCTCTTGCGCCTCGAGGACGGCGCGCGGCTCCCGGCGGTCACGATCATCGTGCACGACGACGACTGGAGCGAGGGCTACGCGCGCAACCGCCGCACCGTCCGCGAGGTCACGCCCATCGACGGCCTGGCCGCGGAGGCCGTTCGAGGGCGAAGGGGCGGCTACTACCACGTCGGCTATCGGGAGGACCCGGTCGGCGGCGGCTGGATCCAGCTCCGGGAGGACCTCTTCGGCGAGCCCGAGGTGGACGCGGTGATCGAGGCCGTGCGCGCGAGTCGCTGAGGGGTCAGCCGCGCGAGCGGCTCATGCCGCGCTTGTCGAGGAGCCGGTAGAGCGTGACCGCGTTGACGCCCGCCTCCTTCGCCGCGCGGCGCACGCTGCCCTCGTGGCGCGCGAGCAGATCGCGGAGGTACTGCGCCTCGAGCGGGGCGAGCCAGCGCTCACGCAGCTCCGCCAGACTGACGCGCTCGGGCGCGGGCTCGGGGTACGGCTTGACCGGGTGGCGACCGCGCGGCCCGTGCATCAGCGCGGGGAGATCCGCGGCGCGCACCACTCCGTCGCGCGCCATGATCACCGCGTGCTCGAGCGCGTTCTTCAGCTCGCGCACGTTGCCGGGGTAGTCGTAGGCGAGCAGGACCGCGAGCGCGTCCGGGTCGATGCGGCGCACGTCGCGGCGGTGCTTCTCGGTCGCCTGCTCCAGGAAGACGCGCGCCATCACCTCGAGGTTGTCGTGCTTGTAGCGACGGAGCGGCGGCAGCTCCATCGTCATCACGCTCAGCCGGTAGTAGAGGTCGCCGCGAAAGTCGCCGCGCTCCATCATCGTCGCGAGGTCGCGGTTGGTCGCCGCGACGAAGCGCACGTCGACCGAGAGCGGCGCCGCGTTGCTCCCGAGCGGCTGCACCTCCCCGTCCTCCACCGCGCGCAGCACCTTCGCCTGGAGCGGCACGGGGAGCTCGCCCAGCTCGTCGAGGAAGAGCGTGCCGCCGTCGGCCTTGGCGAACTCACCCACCTTGTCCGCCGTGGCGCCGGTGAACGCGCCCTTGACGTGCCCGAAGAGCACGCTCTCGAGCAAGGTCTCGGGGATGGCCGCGCAGTTCACGGTGACGAAGGGCCCGGCGCTCCGCGGGCTGTTGAAGTGGATGGCGTGGGCCGTCAGCTCCTTTCCCGTCCCGCTCTCGCCCGTGATCAAGACGGGCGCGTCGGTCGCGGCGACCCGCTCCATCTTGCGCTCCACCTCGAGCCACTCGGGCGAGAGCCCCTTGATGAGGAACGGGCGGCCCTTGCCCTTGGTGGCGCGGTGGAGCTGAGCGCGACGCAGGAACTTCGCGCTCGACGCCGCGACCTCCGAGAG
This sequence comes from Sandaracinaceae bacterium, assembly GCA_040218145.1. GTDB lineage: Bacteria > Myxococcota_A > Polyangia > Polyangiales > Sandaracinaceae > JAVJQK01. The sequence goes on from JAVJQK010000122.1 coordinate 215,280, forward strand.
CGCCGTCACCGTGTCGTCGTCGAAGGCGTCGCGGCGGCGGCTCGAGACGGTGAGCACGCCGATCGGCCGCTCCTGATAGGGGATCGGCACCGCCGCGATGGACAGCACATCGAAGAAGTAGTCCTGGTAGTGCGGGTCGTCCGGCCCGTAGGCGCAGACATAAGGCGCGTTGGTGTCGAACGCGTAGGCCGCGACGCCGTTGTACCCGCGCCCCTTGCGCAGCGGCATCACCCGGTCGTGCATGGTCACGACGAGGTCCTCGACCACGTGGAAGTCGAGCGCGAGCCCCTGCGCCTCCTCGTCCCAGAGGAGGATGGCGCCGTGACGCGCCCCGGTCCGTTCGAGGGCGACCTCCATGATGCGCCGCTCGAGCTGCTCGTGGTCGCTGGCGTGTAGGGCTTCGTCGACTTGCATCGGATTCGACGAAGTGTTGCACAAGATCAACTCGATGTTGAAATCCCACAACTGACGGTTCCTGAAAAACCAATGATTTCATACAGAGCACATGTGGGATGAGGTGGCACCGTGGTTGCGTAAGGGGAGCACGACACCGACCTCGCAACGGAGAGAACGATGACCCAGCCCAAGCCCCTCGCCCTGATCCTCGTCGCCCTGACCGCCCTCCTCGGGGGCTGCGCCATGGAGGCCGCCACCGCGGGCGGGTCCGACTCCGCGCTCGCCGGCCGCCCCTACTTCGAGGTCTTCGAGGCGGAGAACGGCGACCACTACTTCCACCTCAGCGCGGCCAACCACGAGATCATCCTGGGCTCGCAGGGCTACGACAGCCGCAGCGCGGCGCTCGGAGGCGTGCTCAGCGTGCTCGACAACGGCGAGAGCGCGCATCGCTACGAGGTGCGCACGGCGGCGAACGGGCAGTCCTACTTCGTGTTGAAGGCGGGCAACGGCCGCGTCATCGGCACGAGCGAGCTCTACACGACCGCGTCCAGCGCCCGCCGCGGCGCGGCCGGCGTGCGCCGCAACGTCGGCGAGTACCTCGACTTCCTCGCGAACCGCACCGGCGCCCGCTTCGACGTCTTCGAGGGCGCGGACGGCCGCTTCTACTTCAACCTCCACGCGGGCAACGGCGAGATCGTGCTCAGCTCGCAGGGCTACGCGCAGGAGAACAGCGCGTACAACGGCGCCTTCAGCGTGGCCGAGAACGGCCTCGACCCCGACCGGTACGAGGTGCTCGAGGCGTCCAACGGCGGCTGGTACTTCAACGTGAAGGCCGCGAACGGCCGCGTCGTCGGCACCAGCGAGGTCTACGCGAGCCGCAGCAACGCCGAGCGCGCCGTCGACTCGGTCATGGAGCTCTGCGCCACCGTCGACATCCTCTGAGCCTCGCGGCTCCCCCCTTCGAGGTCGGAAGGGAGACGGCGGCGTGCCTCCGGGCGCGTCGCCGTTCTGCGTTCTATGCACGCTGTCGTATGAGCGAGGCGAGGGACACGATGCGCGACTGGGTGCGGCACGTCACGGGGGCGCGCGAGGTCGAGGTGGTCGAGCGCGTGCAGTCGCTCTGGAGCGGCTACGGCGAGATCGTGCGCGTCCGGCTCGACGGCGCCGAGACCGTGATCTGCAAGCGCGTCGCGCCGCCGCGACAAGCCCGGCACCCGCGCGGCTGGAGCACGAGCCGCTCACACGAGCGCAAGCTTCGTTCGTACGCCATCGAGTCCCGCTGGTACCGCGACCACGCGGCGCGCTGCACGGACGCGTGCCGGGTGCCCCGATGCCTGGCCGCTGAGGAGCTGGCCGCTGGGGAGACGGCCGCCGAGGAGACGCAGGGTGGCTTCTGCTTCTTGCTCGAGGATCTCGACGCGGCGGGGTTCTCGGCGCGACGCACGGAGGTGAGCGACGCGGAGATCGATCGCTGCCTGGCCTGGCTCGCGGGGTTCCACGCGACCTTCCTCGGCGCCGAGCCCGAGGGGCTCTGGGAGGTGGGCACGTACTGGCACCTCGCGACGCGCCCCGACGAGCTGGCGGTGATCGACGACGACGCGCTGCGAGACGCGGCGGCGCGCATCGACGCGCGACTCAACGCGGCGCGCTTCTCGACCTTCGTGCACGGCGACGCCAAGCTCGCGAACTTCTGCTTCCGCCCGGACTCGAGCGCGGTGGCGGCCGTCGACTTCCAGTACGTGGGCGGCGGCTGCGGCATGAAGGACGTCGCCTACTTTCTGAGCAGCTGTCTGGACGCGGGCGAGCTCGAGGCGAGCCAGGACGCGCACCTCGCCGCGTACTTCGGGCACCTCCGCGAGGCGCTCAGCGAGCGCGAGGTCGACGTCGACGCGCTCGAGGCCGAGTGGCGCGCGCTCTATCCCCTCGCCTGGGCCGACTTCGTCCGCTTCCTGGTCGGCTGGTCGCCCGGCCACTGGAAGCTCCACGACTACAGCCGCGCGCTGACGCGCGAGGTGCTCGCGCAGCTCGGCTGAGCCGAGTCGGTATCTCAGTGGTCGTGGGCCACTCCGTCCACGGGGCACTCGCCTTCGCCCTGGAAGTGGCCCTGCGTCTTGAGCTGGGCGGTGACGTAGGCCCACATGCTCGCGTCGATCGGGATCGGCGCGCCGCCGAGCTGGTAGCGGTCGTCGAGCTCCGGGAGATCGCTCGGCGCGATCTGCTCGAGCTCTTCGCGGGTGACCTCACCGTCGAGGTTCAGGTCGCTGTCGGCGAGCCACTGCGCGAGGCGCTGCACGCCGCCTTCGCCGCCCTCGGGGAAGCCGTTGAAGAAGAGGTGGTCGCCGTGGATCGTCAGCGCGACGGTGCTGACCGTGCCGGCCGTGACCGCGAAGCCGGGGACCTCGTCGATCTCGCACGGCCCGTAGCTCGTCTCGGCCGTCACACCCCAGCGGAAGCGGACCGACGTCGCGTCGTAGCAAGCGTCGCCGCCCGCGTTCACGCTCCCGTTCGGCGTGGCGTCGGCGCGCAGCTCCGCCCCGACCGACGCGGGCGGGCAGGACTGGCCGCCGTCCTGGTCGATCGTGCCGGCCACCAGGTAGGTCCAGTCGCCGGCCTGCATCTCCGAGAACTGCGCCTCGGTCACGCTGGGGTCACGCATCGCGCCGTCGGCCGCGCCGCCGACCCGGTAGAAGACCTCCCAGCGCCCGGTCTCGAGGCCCTCGAAGTCCCACAGCGCGAGGCCGCTCTCCGACACGTCGACGAGATCCACCGCGAACAGCTCGCTCGCCTCCGCCTCGACCGTCTCGTCGGTCGCGAGGTGGAGATCGACGTCCCCGATGACCACGACGTAGTCGTCGAACGTCACCGACCAGCCGTCCTGGATCGCCTCGCCGGAGCTGCCCGCGGGGATGCCGCCGGTGATGGTGTCCTCGGCCTCGAGGAGCACGGTCGCCTCGCCCGTGCCCTGGCCACAGCCCAGGGCGCCGAGGAGCGCGCCCGCCACGATGATGTGTCGAAAGCTCATGGTTCGGAGCTGAGCACAGTCGAATATCGGATGCAACCGAGTTGCATCAACGTCACGCGCCGGCGTGCTAAGGGAGGGCTATGCGCCTGATCGAGATCAGCCGGACGCTCGCCGAGGGGGTCGACGCGCTCGACTTCGCCGCGCCGGTCGCCCACGTCTACAACCCGCTGACGTACGCGCGCGCGCCGCACGAGGCGTTCCTGAAGCGCTACGGCGAGGGGAAGAAGGAGATCGTGCTCCTCGGCATGAACCCCGGTCCGTTCGGCATGGCGCAGACGGGCGTCCCGTTCGGCGACCCGACCTTCGTGCGCGAGTGGATGGGCATCGAGGGCGAGGTCGGCAAGCCGCCGAAGGAGCACCCCAAGCGCCAGATCGTCGGCCTCGACTCCCCGCGGAGCGAGGTCAGCGGCAGCCGCCTGTGGGGCTGGGCGCGAGACCGCTTCGGGAGCGCCGACGCCTTCTTCGCGCGCTTCTTCGTCCTCAACTACTGCCCCCTCGTCTTCATGGAAGAGAGCGGGCGCAACCGCGTCCCAGAGAAGCTCCCGAAGGAGGAGCGAGAGGCGCTCTTCACCGTCTGCGACGACGCCGTCCGCGCCTCGATCGACGCGCTCTCCCCCGAGCTGGTGATCGGCGTTGGCAAGTTCGCCGAGGACCGCGCGCGCACCATCCTGGGCGACGACGGCCCCCGCATCGGCCGCGTCCTCCACCCCTCGCCCGCGTCACCCAAGGCGAACCGAGGCTGGGCGGAGGCGGCCGAAGCCGAGCTCGCGGCGCTCGGAGTGACATGGGGAACCTAAACTGACTTGAGTCGATCGACGACGCGGGCGAGCGTCGCGTCTCCGGCGTTCGCGAGGGCCGCGACGCCGACGCCTCGCTCGGGCTCAATCCACAGCTCGCTCCGGTAGCCGCCCGCCCAGCCACCGTGGCCGCGCCACGCGCCGTCGTGCCAGAAGCCGAGGCCGAAGGTGCCCTCGGGCCCGGTCCCGTGCGGCTCCAGCATCTCCCGCACGCTCTCGGGCCGCAGGACTCCGTCACCGTCGCGAAGGAAGACCTGGCCGAAGCGCGTCAGATCCAGGATGGAGCCGACGAGCCCTCCGTAGGCCGCGCCCTCGATCTCGTACGGGACCAGGCCGATCCAGCCACGCTCCGCGTAGGCGATGAGACGCGGCGTGCGCGGGAGGAAGAGCACGCTCATCACCGCGCTGCGCAGCGACGCGAGCTTCTCGTGTCCCAGCGCAGCGTCCCGCGGCGAGAAGCCGGTCTCCTCCAGGGAGAGCGCGTCCAGGAGCGCGCGCGCGCCGTCCTCGAAGGGCGCGCCCTCGACCCCTTCCAGCACCCGCGCGAGGAGCAGGTAGCCGAGGTTCGTGTAGCGCGCTCGCCCGATGCCCTCGGCGTGAGGATGTCGGCTGAGCAGCTCGCGCGTCAGCGTCACACCGTCGCGGCGCCGCGCGCCCGGAGGATGGGCCCAGCGGATCGGGCTCGGCACCGCGATCCCCCCCGCGTGCGACAGGAGCTGGCGCAGGGTCGGCGAAGGCGTCGGCGAGAGCGCGTGGTCGGCGAGGCGGTCGTCGAGCGAGAGCAGCCCACGCTCGGCCGCCCGCATGACGAGCGTCGCGGTCAGCAGCTTCGTGATCGAGAACCATCGGAAGCGCGTCTCTGGAGTGACCGGTCGCGCCTCGTCCAGGCGCGCGTGCCCGTCGACCCACACCTCGCGCGGACCGCTCGCGTCGAAGCGCACGGCCGCCCAACCCGGCGCCGACGCGCCCGCGCCGGGCGGCGCCTCTCGATGAATGTCCACGCGCCGAGGGTTCTACGGGTCGCGCTCGATCGCGAGCACATCCGTGACGTCGGGAGGGCGCGTCCACTTCTCGGCGTCCTCGTCGTGCACGCCGCCGCAGGCGACCGCGCACTCGAAGCAGAGCATCGACTGCTCCCCGAAAGGGAACACGCGATCGCCGGACGTGGTGACGTGGACGCCGCAACGGGCGCAGCGCAGCTCGCGGGTGGCTTCGGAAGGGTGCATCGCCCGAAGAGGTAGGCACCGATCCGTGGCGAGCGATTCCGTGAGCTGTCGCACGATGTCACGGGGAGGGCGTCGAAGTCCGGGGACGGCGCCCGTAGGCTGGGCCGCGGCTCCCGTGACGGGAGCTCCTGTGGGAGGGAATCAATGAGAAGAGAGCTTTGGCTGAGCCTGCTGGGCGGCCTCGCCCTCGCGTTCTCGGCGGCTGGCTGTGGTGGCGAGAGCACCACGCCGGGCGACGGAAGCGTGGACGAGGACGGCGGCATGATGATGATGGGGGAGTGCCCCGGATCCCTGCTGGAGTGTGGCGGCACCTGCGTGGACGGGCGCTTCGACCCCAGCAACTGCGGCGCCTGCGGCAACGCGTGCGGCGCCGACGAGGCCTGCACCGGAGGGACCTGCGTCCCGACCGGCGGCTGCGGCGGCGCGCTCGTCGAGTGCAGCGGCAGCTGCGTCGATCCGCGCTTCGACCCGAACAACTGCGGTGGCTGCGGCACCGCCTGCGCCGACGGTGAGGTCTGCAACGCGGGCACGTGCGCCGGCAGCTGCGGCCTGGGCACCGAGGAGTGCGAAGGAACCTGCGTCGACACGTCGGTCGACCCCGAGAACTGCGGCGGCTGCGGCATGGCCTGCGCCGACGGCGAGGTCTGCAGCGGCGGCAGCTGCGCGCTCTCCTGCAGCGGCGGCACGGTCGACTGCGGCGGCAGCTGCGTCGACATCGCGTCGAACGTCAACCACTGCGGCGGGTGCGACATCCCCTGCATGGCCGGCACCGCCTGCCGTGACGGCTCGTGCGGCATGCGCCCGACCATCGACGCCGACGGCGACACCATCAGCGACTTCGACGAGGCGGCCGCGGCGATGCGGGACACGGACGGCGACGGCACGCCGGACTTCATGGACACCGACTCGGACGGCGACGGCATCAGCGACGCCGACGAGGCGGGCGACGCGGACGTGATGAGCCCGCCGGTCGACAGCGACGGCGACGGGCTGCCCGACTTCCGCGACCTCGACAGCGACAACGACGGCCTGAGCGACGCGGACGAGGTCACGATCCACATGACGGATCCGACCCTCGTCGACACCGACGGCGACGGCGACACCGACGCGGCTGAGATCGCGGCGGGCACCGACCCGAACGATCCGGCCGACACCATCGCGAGCGGCGGCGACTTCGTCTTCGACCTGCCCCCCGGCGGCATGGCCCGGACCGACGTCCTGCAGTTCGACCCGCAGATCCGCCGGGCGGACGTGCTCTTCCTGGTCGACACCACCGGCTCGATGGGCGGCGAGATCAACAACCTGCAGACGTCGCTGACCAGCCTGGTCGGCAGCATCCGCGGGATCATCCCGGACACCGCGTTCGGCGTAGCCCGGACCGACGACTTCCCCACCGCCGGCTACGGCGCGGGCCTGGACCGCCCGTTCGAGCTCGAGCAGCGCGTGACCACCGACATGACGGCGATCACCGCCGGCGTGAACCGGCTCGACATGCCGCTCCACGGCGGCTCCGACGGACCGGAGAGCCAGATCGAGGCCTTCTACCAGGCGGCGACCGGCCTCGGCTTCCGCTCGGCGACCGGCACCGTGTGGACCCCCGCCTTCAACCCGGCGATGGGCTTCGACGCGACGCTCGGCCACGGCATGATCGGCGGCGCGGGCTACCGCATGGACGCCCTGCCGATCATCATCATGGCGACCGACAACACGTTCCATCGTCGGTGGGACGACGTGACGGTCACGTCCGATCGCGCCACCTGGTGCGGCGACGTCATGGGCGACGGCTGCGACGCGTACGCGATGGGTAGCTTCGGCGCCGCCGCGGATCAGCGCCCGAAGAGCGTGCCCGCGACCATCGCGGCCCTCGACGCGATCGGCGCGATCGTCATGGGCATCGCGTCGGACGGCGGCGGCGGCTTCGGCGTCGCGGCCGCGCAGGACGCGCGGGCGGAGCTGTCCACCTTCGCGGTGCGCTCGGGCGCCTACAAGACGCCCACCGGCGGCATGTGCGACACCGGCGTGATGGGCGCCTCTCGCCCGGCCGAGACCTGGGATCCGGATGGCAGCGCCGGGCCCCTCCCCGCGACCAACGTCTGCCCGCTGGTCTACTCGATCAACGACGACGGCTCCGGCCTCGCGTCGAGCATCACCACCGCCATCACGGACCTCGTGTCGTTCGTCAACTTCAGCACGCTGCACACCGAAGCGCGCGACGACGCGGCCACCGCGGTGGACGAGAGCCGCTTCTTCATCCGCGGCATCCCGGTCATGTACGACCCGGCGACCTGCTCGCCGGCGCCCGCCGTGGCCGACCGCCTGACGCCTGGCTCGCCGCCGACGACGAGCCCCGACGGGACCCTCGACTCGTTCACCGGCGTCGTGCCCGGCTGCCTGGTGAGCTTCCAGATCGTGGCGGAGAACGACGGCTTCGTGCCGGCGACCTGCTCCGATCAGATCTTCAACGTGCCGGTGGTCATCATCGGCGACGACACGGTCGAGGCGGACCGCCGCCAGATCATCGTGCGCGTCCCCGGGGACCGCTCGATGTGCACGCCCTGATCGGCGCTCGCTGATCGCTCGATGAGCCGGGGTCCTTCGGGGCCTCGGCTCTCTTCTTTTCAGGGCCCGACGACGTCGACGACGCGCCACTCGCCCGACTCGCGGACCAGCTCGATGGAGCCTCCCCCCGTGGTGCGCACCCGGGCGCGGTTGCCCTGGATCTCCACCTCGAGGTCGTCGGTGTCGGCGGTCGCCTCGAGCACGCGGCGCAGCTCCTCTTCCCACTCCGCGCGCGTCTGGCGGCTGAGCACGCGCTCGACCCCCTCGAGGTCGCGGCGCATCAGGGCGCGGCGGAAGGCGGCGACCGCGTCGAGGGGCGTGCCGAGGCCGGCCGCGTCGAGCACGCCGCCGTCGATGCGCCATCGGCCGTCCTCGAGCACGAGCACCACCGTCTCGCCGCTCTGGAGCGGGACGCGGGCGCGCGCCTCCACCGCGTCGGTGCCCGCCGCGCGGGCCAGCGCTGCCCCCTGCTCCCGCAGCTCCGCCCCGTTCGCCTCCATCAGCGTCGCGTGCTCCGCCTCGCTCCGACCCCGGCGCGCGTCCTCGTCCAGCAGCGCCCACGCTCCGTCGGCGTCCCCGCGCTGGAGCGCGCCGGCGTAGGTACGGACGGACGGCGAGGGGCCGCGAACGGGTGGACCTCCACCGCAGCCGACGATCAGGAGCGCGCAGAGCCAGGTCCTCACCGCGCGCATCCTACCCGATCTCGTCGGAATCACCCGGTTTCGCCTGTGCCGGTCCGTTCACGTCGCCGCGGCCCCGGGCGTGAACGCTGGTTGACGGTTCGGAGGGAATCGCGCGCGATCCATGGCGGTGAGCCGTTTGGTACGGATCCTGTTAGACACCAGGCGTACTCACCCCGTCGCCCTCGGGGGTGAGAGAAAGGTGTCCCGTGAGCGATCGACGCTTGGCGATCATTCCCTTCCTGGCTGCTGCGCTGATGGCCTTCACCGGCTGCGCGAGCGAGGACTATTTCTGCGATGACTCCGGCTGCTACTTCTGCGACGGCGTCGGCTGCCGCGAGGTGGATCCGCCGGAGCGCCCCGCGTGCCGCGGCGACTTCGAGTGTGCGGAGGGAGAGCGCTGCACCGACCTCGGCTGTACGGCCAGCGGCTGCGCGAGTGACGACGATTGCCCCATGGGGACGGTCTGTCGCGGTGAAGGCGCCGACGCGTTCTGCGTCGCGCCGACCGAGCCGAACCCCAACCCGAACCCGGGCACCTGCATGTCGAACGTCGACTGCGACGGCGACCTCGTCTGCCTCGACGGCGTCTGCACCCCGCGCGAGGAGCCGAACGCCTGCATGGCCGACGCCGACTGCGCGATGGGTCAGGTCTGCCTCGACGGGGAGTGCCGCGACGAGGAGAACACCTGCCAGTTCAACACGGAGTGCGGCGAGGGTCGCGTCTGTGTGAACGAGCGCTGCACGACCGGCTGCGGCATGGACAACCCCTGCCCCACCGGCCAGACCTGTGAGGCGGGCTTCTGTCGCGAGGAGCCGCCGCCGCCCGGCGAGTGCACCACCAACGCCGAATGCGGGGCGGGCGAGATCTGCCTCGACGGCTCGTGCTTCGAGGGCTGCATGGGCGACGCGGAGTGCGGCGACGGCAACTACTGCTACTTCGGCCGCTGCCGCGTCGACGACCGGCCCAACCCGTTCTGCTCGAGCGACGCGGACTGCATGATGGGCTCGGTCTGCCGCAACGGCGCCTGCCGCTCGCCGTGCACGAGCAACGACGAGTGCCCGCGCTTCGACGTGAGCCTCACCTTCTGCCTCGACGGCCTGTGCGCCACCACCAACGAGGCGACCAGCGACTGCTCGAGCTCCACCGAGTGCCGCGCCGGTCAGGACTGCGTCGACGGCGTCTGCCGCTGAGGCGAACGCCCTCTCGGAGGCCGCGCTGGGCTCGCCCGGCGCGGCCTTTCGCTTTCCGTCGGTCCCCCTGGTTCAGGGCGCTGCTAGATTCCCCCGCATGCTCGACCCCAAGGCGCTCCGCACGCACTACGCCCGCTTCCTGCGCGGCAAGGACGACCACGCGCTCTTGACCGGACACTCGCATCAGGCGTGGCCGGACGCGGCGCGCGAGGGGATGCTCGAGGCGTTCGACGACGCGGCGGCGCTCGTCGACGACAAGTGGGGCCGCGCGTTCGAGGCGGCCGACGCGGTGCGACGCTGCGTGGCCGAGGTCATCGGCGCGGAGGCGGACGAGATCGCGCTCGGGCAGAACACGCACGAGCTCGTCACGCGCTTCCTCAGCGCGCTCGACTGGAGGCGACGCCGGCACGTGGTCACCACCGCGGGCGAGTTCCACAGCCTCTACCGGCAGCTCTCGCGGCTCGCGGAGGAGGGGCTGGAGGTGACCTGGGTCGATCCAGATCCACTCGACACCCTCGCCGAACGGATCGCGGCCGAGGTGCGCGACGACACGGCGGCCGTGATGTGCTCGAACGTGCTCTTCGAGACCTCGTCCATCGTGCCGCACCTCGAGCTCGCAACGGAGGCGGCCCGCGCGCATGGCGCGGAGATGCTGCTCGACGCTTACCACTCGTTCATGAACGTCCCGTTCACCATCCCGGCGGGCGTGTGGCTGACCTCGGGCGGCTACAAGTACGCGCAGTGGGGAGAGGCGACGTGCTTCCTCCGCGTGCCGAAGGAGACGACGCTCCGTCCGGTCTACACGGGCTGGTTCGCGGACTTCGCGCACCTCGCGGCCCCGCGCGACGGCCAGGTCCACTACGGGGCGCGGCCCGCCGACAGGTTCGCGGGCAGCACCTACGATCCCGTCAGCCACTACCGCGCGCGCGCGGTGATCCGCTTCTTCGAGGCGCAGGGCATGACCGTCGAGGCCCTCCGCGCGAGCTACCTGCGCCAGACGGCGCGACTGATCGAAGGGCTGGACGGCTACGACGTGCGCACCCCCCGCGAGGACGCGCGCCGCGGTGGGTTCGTCACGGTCGAGATCGACGACGCGAGCCGGGTGGTGGCCGCGCTGCGCGAGCGCGACGTCCACACCGACGCGCGCGGACGCATGCTGCGCTTCGGACCCGCCCCGTACGTCACGGACGACGAGATCGACCGCGCGATCGCGGCGCTCAGAGAAGTCGCCCCGCGGTGATACGCTCGCGCCGATGAGCGAGCGATACCTGGAGCCGATCGACAGCCCCTACCGCGTCCACTTCGACGGGAGCTTCCGCGTCGCCAAGACCGACACGGGACCGCCGGAGGACGACCAGGGCAAGAAGAAGAAGCACAAGAAGGCGCTCAAGGACTGCATCGAGCGGATGCGCGACCTGCAGCGCGCGATGTACGCCGATGACTCGTGGTCGCTGCTCCTGGTCTTTCAGGCGATGGACGCGGCGGGCAAGGACGGGACGATCCGCGCGGTGATGAGCGGCGTGAACCCGGCCGGCTGCCAGGTCTACTCCTTCAAGAAGCCGAGCGACGAGGAGCTCGACCACGACTTCCTCTGGCGCATCAACCGCCGCCTCCCCGAGCGCGGCCGGATCGGCATCTTCAACCGCAGCCACTACGAGGAGGTGCTCGCCGTGCGCGTGCACCCGGAGTACCTCGAGGCGCAGAAGCTCCCGGGCAAGTTCGACCTCGAGCAGCTCTGGAAGGATCGCTTCGAGTCGATCCGCGCCTTCGAGCGGCACCTCGCGCGGAGCGGCACCGTCATCCTCAAGTTCTGGCTCAACGTGAGCAAGGAGGAGCAGCGCAGCCGCTTCCTCGACCGCATCGACGAGCCGGAGTCGAACTGGAAGTTCAACCCGGGTGACATCTCGGAGCGCGGCCACTGGGACTCCTACATGGAGGCCTACGAAGACGCGCTGAACCAGACGAGCCGTCCGTGGGCGCCCTGGTTCTCCATCCCCGCCGACGAGAAGCCCTACATGCGGCTGAAGGTCGCGGAGATCATCGTCGAGACGCTCGAGAAGATGGCGCCGAAGTATCCCGAGGTGAACGACGAGGTGCGCAAGCGCCTGATGGCGTACCGGGAGCAGCTCGCGAGCGAGTGAGCGGCACCCTCTGACACACGCGCAGCGCCACGAAGCCGCGACGCCCGACCGAGGCCCGTCGGTTGCACGTCGTCGGCGCGTGCGCGCGCACCCCGTAATCCTCGCCGCCCTCGCGCTGAGCGGCTGCTACCTCTCTCACGGTCGAGACGCGCCGGCCGCCGCCCGGGACGCCAGCGTGCCCGACGCCGCGCGCTCCGACGCCGAGCCCGACGACGCGGGCCCGCCCCCGCCACCACGCTGTGCGCTCGCGCCGACGGCCGAGCTGTTCGTCGCCAGTCACCCCGACGGGTCGATGAGCGCCCCCGACCTCGTGCGCGCGGGGGATCGCCTCGCGCTGGTCATGTTCCTGAGCGACACCGTGCGGCACCCGGTCGTGGTGATGAGCCACGCCGATCTCGGGCTGACCGAGGTGACGGAGCCTCGGCGCGTGGGCGAGGAGTCGCACGGCTGGGCCGAGGCGGCGTGGACGGGAGACGCGCTCGGGCTCTGCTGGAACGCCGACCCCGGCGGCCCCAGCGCGCTGCGCTTCCGCGAGGTCGAGGGCCTCGACGGTCCGCTCGGGCCGCGCCGCGACTTCGCCCCCGAAGACGGCTCTTGCCTCGACCTCGCGTACGCCGACGGACGCTACGCGATGATCTGGAGGCGCCTCGACTTCGACGTGGACCCCGCGCAGGTCGACACGATGTTTGCAATCATCGACCGCCCTGGCGAGCTCGTGGGTGAGCCCGTCGTGCTCGCGCGCGCGGACTACCCGGGCGTCTCCGCGTCGTTGCTCACGACCGAGGAGGGCTTCGTGAGCCTGACCGGGCTCGAAGACGGCGTGCGTGTCGTGGCGCTTCGAAGAGACGGAAGCGTGCTCCGCGAGACGACCCTGCCGATCGAGGGGGGCTACACCGCCGCGGCGCTGCGCGGGGATCGGCTCGCGCTGCTCTCGCTCGAGGGGCCGACGGAGACCCGTCGACTCGTCCTCCGGGTCTTCGAGCGCGGCGAGCGGCTGCTTCACGAGCGCGTGATCGAGGACGGCGCGCCGAGCGCCTCGTATCCGCGCGTGGTGGCCCGGCCGGAGGGCTTCGCGCTGCTCTGGGCCCAGGGCTCACGGCCGACCTACCGCGCGATGATCCTCTCGGTGGATCCCGACGGGAGACCCCTCGGCCCTCGCCGCGTGCTGCACGAAGGTCAACACTCGGGCTACGGCGGCCCGTCGATGGTCTCGGTGGACGGGGATGTGGACGACGCCGTCTTCGTCGCCATGTCGCGCCCGCCGCCCGACAGCCCGGGCGCGCGCGAGGCGATGCACCTCGAGCGATGGGACTGCGCGCCGGTCGAGGACGCCTGCGAAGCGCAGGACGCGTCGCCCGTGCGCTGCGACGGTGAGGAGCGCGTCTTCGGCTTCGCGTGGACGGGCGAGAGCTGCGCGCCCGTGATCGGCTGCGAGTGCGTGGGAGAGGACTGCGACGCGCTCGTGCCGACGCGAGGCGCATGCGAATCCGACCGCGAGGCCTGCCCCGCGCCGCGCTGCGAGACCGCGGACGACGCCTACGTCGGGCTCTGCGCCTCGAACGACGTCGAGGCCGGCCGCGCCACGACGCTCTGGGTCGACGCCCTGCGCTGCGATCGATGCGCGCCCCCGACCTGCCGCGTGACCCCCAGCGGACCGGGCACGCTCGCGCTGCACCTCGAGCAGTGCGGCGACTGTGTCTGCGATGGGCGGCCGGAGACGATCGAGTGCGCCCTTCCCCCGCTGGCCCCGGGCACGTGGACCCTCGAGGGGCCGGGCGCGGCGCGCCTCACGATCACCGCGCGCCCTTACTGGGAGCGCCCCACGCCCGAGCGCGTCTGCGATTGAAATCAGAGAAGGGGCGTGACCGCGTCGGCGACGCGCTTGGCCTTCGCGCGGGCCTCTTCGATCGTCGCCGCGCGCGCCAGGCCCACGCCCATGCGGCGGTGGCCCTTCACCTCCGGCTTGCCGAAGAGGCGGAGCTGCGTCTCGGGCTCGGCGAGCGCGGCGGGAGAGACCTCGAACGACGGAGACTCGCTCTCGCCCTCGACGAGGATCACCGCGCTCGCGCTGGGGCCGTGCTGACTCAGGGGCTCGGGGATCGGGAGCCCCAGGATGGCGCGCGCGTGCAGGGCGAACTCGCTCAGATCCTGGGAGATCATCGTGACCATGCCCGTGTCGTGGGGGCGCGGGGAGACCTCGCTGAACCAGACGTCGTCGCCTTTGACGAACAGCTCCACGCCGAAGAGCCCGCGGCCGCCGAGCGAGTCGGTCACCGCCCTGGCCATGCGCTCCGACTCCGCGCGCGCCGCCTCGCTCATGGGCTGCGGCTGCCAGCTCTCGACGTAGTCGCCGGCGACCTGTCGGTGGCCCACCGGGGCGCAGAAGCTCGTGCCGTCCACGTGGCGCACGGTGAGCAACGTGATCTCGTACTCGAAGTCGACGAAGCCCTCGACGATGACGCGCCCCGCGCCGCCCCGGGCCTCCGCGTTGGCGAAGCGGAACGCCCGCTCGACGTCCTCCTGCGTGCGGAGCGTGCTCTGCCCCTTGCCGCTCGAGCTCATGACCGGCTTGACCACGCAGGGCAGGCCGATCTCGGCCACCGCAGCGCGGTACTCCTCCTCGGTGCCCGCGAAGCGGTAGGGCGAGGTCTTCAGGCCGAGCTCTTCGGCCGCGAGCCGGCGGATGCCCTCCCGGTCCATCGTCAGCCGCGCCGCGCGCGCGGTCGGGATCACGTGCACGCCCTCCTTCTCGAGCTCGACGAGGGTCTCGGTCGCGATGGCCTCGATCTCGGGGACGACGTAGTCGGGCTTCTCCTGCTCGATGATCTTCCGGAGCGCCGCGCCGTCCGTCATCGCGATCACGTGCGAGGCGTGCGCGACCTGCATGGCCGGCGCGTTCGCGTAGCGGTCGACGGCCACGACCTCGACCCCGTAGCGCTGGAGCTCGAGCGTCACCTCTTTGCCGAGCTCACCCGAGCCGAGCATGAGGACCTTGGTGCGAGACGGCGTCGTGGCGGTTCCGAGGGTGGGCATGGCTTCATCCGAGGGGGTTGGCGGGGATGCGGGGGGCGCGCACCGACGCGACGCCGAGGCGCTCGAGGTGGGCGAGCACCGACAAGACAGAGTGCTCGTCGAAGGCGTCCCCGACGATCTGGAGACCGACCGGGAGGTCCGCGTCGCCGTAGCCGATCGGGGCCGTGCCCGCGGGGAGCCCGGTGAGGTTTCCGAGGAACGCGTAGCGGCAGGCGCCCTGCAGCGCGGGCGTGTCCGCGAAGCCTTGCTTCAGATCGAGATCGGTGACCGTCGGCGCCACCGAGCGCGTCGTGGGCATCGCGAGCACGTCGACCTCGCGCAGCAGCTCGGCCGCTTGCACGCGGAGCGCCGCCCTGAGGCACTGCGCGTCGAGGTAGTCGCCCGACTCGAAGGTCGACAGCAGCCGACAGAGCAGCTGCAGGTCGGGCCCGATCGAGGACCAGTGCTCGCGGCGCGCGTCGAGCAAGGAGACGTACGTCTCGACACCGATGGTCAGGTAGCCGATCCCGGCCGCGTGCTTCGCGAGCGGGAGCTCCACGTCCACCAGGATCGCGCCCTCCCGCTGCAGCACGGCGAGCGCGTCGCGACAGGCGCTCGCGACCGCGGGGTCGGCGTCGTCGATCTCGCCCTGCAGCACGCCGACGCGCAGCCCCGTCACGCCGCGGCCGAGCGCGCGCAGCAGCTCACCCGACTCGATCTCGGGCGTGCCGTGGGTCAGCTCGTCCGCGGGGTCGGGCCCCGAGGCCGCCTCGAGGAAGATGGCGAGGTCCCGGCTCGACGCGCCGATGGGCCCGAGGTGATCGACGGTGCCGCCGAAGCCGTCCCCGGCGCGCGAGACGCGGCCGAAGGTGGGCTTGATGCCGAACAGCCCGTTGAAGCAGGCGGGGATGCGGATGGAGCCGCCGCCGTCGCTCCCGAGCGAGACCGGGGCGAGCCCGGATCCGACCGCGACCGCGCTGCCCGTGGAGCTGCCGCCCGGGAGCCGATCGCGCGCGTGCACGTTGCGGGGCATCTCGCGCTGGGTGTTGCCGCCCAGGGGTGACATGCCCATCTCGGTCATCGCCGTGTGCCCGACGATGATCGCGCCCGCCTTCCGGAGGCGCGCCACCGAGGTCCCGTCGCTGGCGTCTCGCGGGGGGACGAAGGCCGTGCCCAGCCGGTAGCCGTGGCCGTCGATGTCGACCTCCTCCTTGATCGGCACCGGGACTCCGTCGAGGGGCGAGAGCGGCTCACCCTTCGCCCAGCGCTCGGCGCTCTGCTTCGCCTCGCGGAGCGCGCCCTCCTCGTCGGTCGCGCTGAAGCAGCGCATGGTCGGCGTCGCGCTCTCGAGCCGACGCGCCTCGGCGAAGACCCGCTCGATCACCTCGTCCGGCCGGGCCTCTCCCTTCTCGTAGCGCGCCTGCCACCCGGCCGCGCTCGGGAGCGCGTCGACGCCCTCGGGAGGCGTCAGGCCCGCGTCGCTCCGCTCGTAGCGGTCGCGCGCGCGCAGGGGCCGGGCGTGCAGCGGCTGGGCGTCGCGAGCTCCGGCGGGCAGGGCCAGCGCGGCGGTGATGCCGAGATCCTTCCGCATGAGCGTCGCGAGCGTGCGGCGCACCGGCTCGGCCCCCGTCGCTTTGACGATCGACCGGAGGACGGCGCCGCTGAGTCTCGGGGCGGGAGGCAGCTCGAACATGCCGCGGAGGTTCCCGCCTGAACCCCAGACCGTCAATACCGAGCGTCGACGCCGAGCCTCAACGCCGGGCGCGGCGGATCCCCAGGAGGCCGAGCGCCAGCAACGCGAGCCCGCCGAGCGGGGCGCCGCGGCGCGCGCCGACGCGACACCCACAGCCTCCGTCCGCCGCGACCTCCCCCGAGCAGACGCTGCGGGTCCGGCACTCGCCCGTGGCGCAGCTCCCGTCCCCCTCGCACGGTCCGACGACGTTCTCGAGCGTGCAGGGCTCCGCGTCGGGCGGCATGAGCCCGCCGCAGCCGCGCGTCTCGACGCACTGCTGGATGGGGTTGCAGGCCTCGCCTTCGCCGCACGCCGAGTCGGCGCTGCACTCGGCGAGCGGCGCGCAGTACGGCCCGGAGTGCGAGACGGCGGGCTGCGAGCCAGGCGGACAGCTCTCGGGCTCGGGGCCGACCACGTCGGCGAAGGCGACCTGAGGGAGGAGGAGCACGCACACGAGGCAGAGGGTTCGCATGGGCGAGAGCCTACCGCGCCTGCCGCCCCAGTGGTTGACGGGTCACCGGCGCGCTACCTACGTTCCGACAGGCATGAGCGGCCACAACAAATGGTCCACGATCAAGCACCGCAAGGGTCGCCAGGACGCCAAGCGGAGCCGGGTCTGGACGCGCATCATCAAGGAGATCACCGTCGCGGCGCGCCTCGGCGGCGGTGACGTGGACGGCAACCCTCGCCTGCGACGCGCCGTCGACGAGGCGAAGGCCGTCAACATGCCCAACGACAACATCGACCGCGCCATCAAGAAGGGCACGGGCGAGCTCGAGGGCGTGGAGTACGAGGAGCTGCTCTACGAAGGCGTGGGACCGAACGGCGCGCTGGTGATGGTCGAGATCGTGACCGACAACCGCAACCGCGCGGCGGCGGAGATCCGGAAGATCTTCGACATGCACGGCGGACAGCTCGCGGGGGCCAACGCCGCGGGCTGGGCCTTCGACCAGAAAGGCATCTTGCGGCTCGATCGGAGCGCGGCCACGGAGGCCAAGCTCTTCGAGGTGGCCGTCGGCGCGGGCGCCGAGGACCTGGTGGCCGAAGA
Organism: Sandaracinaceae bacterium; assembly: GCA_040218145.1. Classification (GTDB taxonomy): domain Bacteria; phylum Myxococcota_A; class Polyangia; order Polyangiales; family Sandaracinaceae; genus JAVJQK01. The sequence goes on from JAVJQK010000122.1 coordinate 233,086, forward strand.
CGAGCGCTGGGTGATCACCACCGCGCGCGAGGATCTGGACACGATCTCGAGCGCGCTCGAGGCGGCGGAGGTCCCCGTGAGCGAGGCCGGGCTCGAGCAGATCCCGAAGACCCCGAAGGTCTTCGGCGGCGATGACGGTGAGAAGATGCTGCAGCTCCTGGACGCGCTCGACGAGCACGACGACGTGCAGAACGTCTTCAGCGACTTCGAGCCCGACGAGGCGCTGCTCGCGCAGCTCGACGCCGACTGATGCGCGTCCTCGGTGTCGACCCCGGGACCCGCGTCACCGGCTGGGGCGTCGCGGAGCGGCGGCGCGGCAAGCTCGTCGGCGTCGCGGCCGGCGTGGTGCGCCCGAAGGCGAAGTCACCGCTCGCGGATCGTCTCGAGGTCATCTACGACGGCCTCGAGGCGCTGATCGAGGAGCACCGCCCGCACGCGCTCGCGGTCGAGGACGTCTTCTACGCGAAGTACCCCAACGCGGCGATCAAGCTCGGCCACGTGCGCGGCGCGGTGCTGCTGCTCGCGGCCAAGCGGGGCCTTCACCTCGCGGAGTATCCGCCCGCGCTGGTGAAGCGAACCGTCGCGGGCCGAGGCGCGGCGGAGAAGGAGCAGGTGGCCCGGGTGGTGGCGGCGATGCTCGGCTTCCACGAGAAGCTGGCCGTCGACGCGACGGACGCCCTGGCGGTCGCGATCACGCATCTGCAGGCGAGCGCGGGCCGTCAGTCCGTGCCCTGATCGAGCGTGCGGCGCACGAGCGCGATCAGGCTCACCGGGTCGATGGGCTTGACGAGGAAGCCGTCCGCGCCGAGCCCCTGGAGCAGGCGCCAGTCCGGCGCGCCGCCCGTGGCCGTCATCACGAGGATGGGCATCTTCTCGAGGTGGGGCGTCGCGCGAAACGCGGCGGTCAGCTCGACGCCGTTGAGCCCGGGCATGTCGAGGTCCACGAGGGCGAGCGACGCGGGGTTGTGCTCCGCCTCCTCGAGCGCCGCGTCTCCGTCTTCACACAGCGCGAGGTCCGCCTCGGGGAACGCGTAGCGCAGCGTCTCCGCCACGAGCTCCCGGAAGTCGTCGTCGTCGTCGGCGATCAGGAAGCGCCGCTTGGGAGCCTTCCCGCTCGCGGTCTCTCGCGCCGCGAGCAGCGCGTTCCGGAACGCCGCGGCGCCCTGGACGCGATCCCGCGGCTCCTTCGCGAGCGCCGAGAGGATCACGTCGTCGAAGGCCTCCGGGAGATCCGGACGCAGATCGCTCGGGATGGGCGGCAGCTCGTCCACGTGGGCGAGCATCATGTCGGTCGGGTTGGCGTGCTCGAAGGGGAGGCGGTTGGTGAAGAGCTCGAAGGCGAGCACGCCCAGCGAGTAGACGTCGACCTGCGACTCCAGCTCGGCCGGCAGCGGCGTACCGAGCACGACCTCCGGCGCCATGTAGGCCGGCGTGCCGCTGACCGTGTCCTTGTCCTCGTGCCGCAGCGGCCGGTCGAGGACCTTGGCGAGGCCCAGGTCGGTCACGCAGACGCGGAACGCGGGCCCGATCAACACGTTCGTGGGCTTGAGGTCGCGGTGCACCGCGCCGGCCTCGTGCACGGCGGCGACGCCGCGGCAGATCTGGTCGAGGATCCCGATGACCTCGTCCACCGAGAGGTAGGGATGGGCGTGCAGCCGCATCCAGTCGTCGACGGTCGTGCCGGGCACGTACTCCATCACGAAGTACGGCGCGCCCAGGTACTCCCCGTACGCGTAGATCTCGACGACGTTGACGTGATGCACGCGCGCCATCGTCCGGGCCTCGCGCAGGAAGCGCTCGTGCGCCTCCCGGCTGCGGACCAGCTCGGGCTGGATGAACTTGATGGCCACGTCGCGCTCGAGGCGCGTGTCACGCCCGAGGTAGACCATGCCCATCGCGCCCTCGCCGACGGACTTCTCCAGGCGGTATGCGTCGTCGAGCACCACCCCCTCGCGGATCCCGGGCGGGATCGAGGTGCGGCGTGGGGCCCCGAGGGTGGAAGACCGGGGAGTGGGGGGATCGTCGGATCCGCTCATTGGAGGCTTCGTGGCAGGGTGCCTGCGCCGTCCGAGGCGTGCAACAATCACGATGGGTTGAGCGGAGAACCGAAGCTGGGCGAGCTCGAGGCGAGGCTCGCGGCGCTGCACGCGCGAACGCGAGACGGCTTCGCGCAGCGCGCCGAAGGGCTGCGTGAGGCGGCCGACCGACTCGAGCGCGGGGACGACGACGCGCGCGACGAGATCCGTCGGCTCGCGCACAAGCTCCGCGGCGTCGCGGGGAGCGCGGGCCACGAAGGGCTCGGCGAGCGCGCCGGGCGGCTCGAGGGCGCGGTCGGAACGGGGGCGGCGGACTTCGCGATCGCGGAGGGCGCGCGCCGCCTCGCGAAGGCCGCGGATGTCGCGCGCGCCACGATCCCCCCGCCGCCCCAGACGTCGGCCGTGACGAGCCGCGACGCGGGCACGCAGACCCTGGCGTGGCGCGTGGTGGCGCTCGACGACGAGGCCTCGACGCGACGCCTGCTCCAGATCGCGCTGAAGCACGCGGGCTGCGACGCGCACGTCTTCGCCGATCCGGCCGAGGCGATGCGCGCCGTCTCCGAGCGCCCCCCGGACCTCGTGATCGTCGACGCGATGATGCCCGACGTCGACGGGCTGACGTTCTACCGCGGCGTGCGCGCTCGCGGGGAACGCACCCCCGTGGTCATCCTCTCGGCCGCGAGCCACGAAGAGCTGGGCTGGCAGCTGCCGGACGACCCGCGCCTGACGTGGATGCGCAAGCCGTTCAGACCGGGCGCGCTGCTCGAGGACCTGCGCGCCTTCGTCGCAGCCACCACAGCGTGAGCGCGAGCCAACCCGCCGTCGCGGGAACCGAAGGGCGTCCCCGGATCGTCGCGGCGCAGCCCGTGAGCGGAGGCGAGCGCACGTAGGGCGCGCCCGGGCTCGCGAGGCCCGCCGGGTACGTGAAGCAGAGACCCGCCGCGTCGTCCTCGCTCAGCGACCGCTTCTCCAGATCGCCGGGATCGCTCTGCCCGTACATCGTCGCCTCCGGGTCGGAGACGTGACCCAGCCCCAGCAGGTGGCCGAGCTCGTGCGTGAGCGTGTTCTCCGCGTCCGTCAGCGCCCCCGCGTCGGCGACCGTCCAGGTGTGGCTGACGCCATTCAGGTCGATGTCGGCGTCGAGGATCTGCCCGGTCGAGCGGCGGAAGACCAGCGTCGTCAGCGCGAGCGTGGCGGGCGAGATGTCGTCGGGCCAGGAGCGCTCCCGCCAGATGATGCGGTTCTCTCCGTCGTAGCCCTCGGCGCCGATCAGGTTCGTCGCGAACCCGGTGGGGTATCCGTCGTCGACCATGCGGAAGTCGCTGCAGACGTCGCCGGCGCGGTTCCAGGTCGCGACCGAGCGCGCGACGGCGCCGCCGACCGCCTCGGGACCGAGATCGTCGCAGCTGTCATACGCGGTCCGCAGGTGCACGACGCGCGCATCCCAGAAGAGCGGGCGCTCCGGCTCGCCGATCACGGTCGAGCGCTCGAACGCGCGCGCCCCGGACGCGGTGAGCCACACGATCGAGATCACGACGAGAGCGCGCATCTGCCGGGATGATAGCGCGGAAGCCCCACGAGGCCGGAGACGCTTCGTCGCGTCGACGCCCACAACTCTGATTGCGCACCCCCGCGACGCCACTGGGACACGTCAACTCCGCTACCGGTGGTACACATGGCCCGCGGCGGCGCCCCCCGAGGTGTCGTCGAGCGAAGCCCGATTCGACGGATGAATCGCGTGTGAGTCGTTCTTCCGGAGGGCGATCACTCTTATGGACGCGAGGACGAGAGGTGATAGTCTCCGCCCGATGGTCCGCGCGCGGATCGGGGCTTCCCCCGCGAACCCAACCCCGACGCACGGGGAGACGCGAGAGACGTCGGGATGGGCCATGCTCATGTCCCCGGTCTGTCGCTGGGTGGACGAGCACATCGCGCCCCTCTTCTCGGCGTCGTCCCTGAAGGACGGCGCGGCGGTCGCGTGGATCGCCCTCGCGCTCGGTGGCTGCGGGGACGCACACCGCGTCGAGGTGGAGGGCACCGTGCGTGACGGACGGACGGGTGCGCCAGTCGCGCACGCGACCGTGTCCACCGATGACGGACGCCACGCGGAGACAGATGAGGAGGGCGTCTTCGTCCTCGAGCTCGACGAGGGTGAAGCCACCCTCACCGCGGAGGCCCCCGGTCGATGCCCCCGAACCGAGCGGGTCGACGTGCGACCGGGGATGGCGCCGCTGCGCCTCGTCGTGTTCGACGCGCTCGAGGTCGACGCGCCCTCGCACGTCGGGTTCGATGAGTCGATCACGCTCGAGGCACGCGCGCGATGTGACGCGGGCGCGATCACCTGGACGCAGACCGGTGGGCCCAGGCTCGGGGACCGCATGCGAGCCGAAGACGGGCGGCTCCACGTCCGGACGCACGCGCGGCGATCGCTTCGAGACGAGCGCGACGACACGCGGGCGGACTACCGCTTCGAGGCGCGCGCCGCGCTCCGGCCCACGAGGAGCCCGGGGGCGCGACGCGGCGTGACTCGCGTGGCCGCGCGCCGGGTCCGCGTGACCGCGAGCTCCGCGCGCGCGGACGGCGGCCGTGGACGGACCGATCCTCGCGTCGACTACGAGCGCTTCACGGCCTCATCGATCGAGCCCTTCGCGGACCCGTCAACCTACCTTCCCCAAGCCCGAGCGGCATATGCGGCCGACGCGTCGACGCCTGTCGGATCACCCACAGACCCGAGCCTCGTCGTAGACGATCGCTGTTCGAGTTGTCACGCGGTGACACCTTCTCTCCTGCTGGAGGAGTGGCTCGGCGCGCCGATGAGTCGAACCACGATCGAGCGCGACGAGCGCGATCCGGCGCAGCGCGCCGAGTGCGCTGGATGCCATGTGCCCGGAGTCAGCAGCTTCGAGCCGAGCGCCTCTCGGACCTCGGAGACCTTGCGTTGCGACATGTGTCACGGCCTCGATCACACCGCTCCCGAAACGCAGCGAGGGTTCCAGCAACACGGCCTCGACGCACATCCCCTCCCTCTCTACGATGCGACAGTTCTGATTGCAGACGCTCCGACACGGCACCTGGGGAGCGGCGCGGTCTGCGCGAGCTGCCATCGGAGCGGCGTGGCGAACGCGGAGGCCTCCGACAGGGCTCCTCACGCGCCGCAGAGCGATCTTCTGGTCGGTCGCGGAGCGCGCGGCATAGCTCCACTCGATGACGGCGCGCACCGACACATCGCGGACAGCTGCGCGCGTTGTCACATGACGCGCCCCGACGCGGCCGATGCCTCCTACGGTCGGACGGGTGGACACTCGTTCGCGGTCCGCGCGCCGGGATCGGCGTCCATCTCCATGGCGGCGTGCGCTCCATGTCACGGAGACGAGGCGCCCGAGCGAATCGGCGCGCGTGACTGGAACGGCGACGGCGAGGAGGGCACCGTCCTCGAGGAGCACGACGCGGCGATCGCCCGACTGGAGCGTCAATTCAGCTCGCGAGTATCTGCGGAGACCATTCGCGATCTCTGCGGACGCGTCGCCGTGGACGTCTCCGAGCGAGATGCGCGGCTGCACCTCGTGGACGCCGAGGGCGCGCTGCTCGGCGACTGCGACGATGATGGCGAGTTCGTCGGCGAGACAGCGGTCACGGTCGACGCGCTCCCGGGCTGGCTCCGAGACGTCGCGTGGGACCTCTCGCTCTTGCGCGCCGACGGATCGCGCGGCCTGCACAACCCCCGCTACACCTTCCGCGTCCTCCGCGCGGCGCGGGCTCGCCTGACCGAATAGCGAGGAACACGAGCCCCGCGCGCGACGTATGCTCGTGGCGATGCCGGTGATCTGGATCCTCGTCGGCGGCCTGGTCGCCGCGCTCGTGCTGGTCGCGCTCTCGCGCGCCAACGAGATCTTCTGCGTGTCGATACGCAACGGCCGAAGCCTGGTCGTGCGCGGCCACGTCCCACCGTCGGTGATGCGAGAGATCGCGGAGATCGCGCGCCGCGCCAAGCTGCAGCGAGCGACCGTCAAGGCCGTCAAGCAGGGCGGTCGTCCGCGCCTCGTCACCTCCGGCGTCGACGAGGGGACGACCCAGCGCCTCCGCAACGCGGTGGGCGCGCAGGGCTTCGGTCAGCTCAAGGCGAGCCAACAGGTCGCTGGCGCTGGCGCCGGCCGAAGCGGCCTGGGCCGAAATCTGGGTCAGTGGCTGGGCATCGCCTGGCTCGCCTGGCTGCTCGGCGGCCGCGACTGACCGAGCGCGCCGCAGTCGTGGCGGCAGAACGCCTGGAGGCTCGGATCGCGGACAGAGTCGCAGCGCCCCTCACAGAGCGCCACGAAGTCCGGATCGTGGGCGAGCTGACATTGCCCGAGGCAGAGCGCGCGCAGGTCGACGTGCTGCACCGCGCCGCAGTCCCCTCCGCACATCGCGCGCGTGTCCGGGTCGCGAACCCGCTCACAACGTCCACGGCAGAAGGCGCGCAGATCGGGGTCGCGCACTGCGCCGCAGTCGTGCCGACACAGCGCGCGCTGATCCGCGCTCGACGCCTCCCGCACGTGCGCCACCGCGGCCACCAGCGTCAGCTCGTCCACCCACGCCGACGACGTCGTCGCGATCAGACCGCACCCGAGCACGGCCGCGAGCCGAAGCCACCGTTCCACGGCGGAGAGGTACACCCCCCCTCAGAAGTGCCAGTCAGGCTCGCTTCAAGGCAGGATCGACTTCGCGCGTAGGTAGCCCTGGTCGACCATCGCGGCCATCTGGGCGGGGTCGAACTCGAGCGGGTCGGGCGCGAGCGAGGACGCGGGGCGGAAGGCGGTCAGGTCGACGCCGCGCTCCTGCATGAGGGCGAGGGTGTCGTCGACCTGCTGGGTGGCCATCAGGAGGATGGCGCGGCGGAGCGTGTAGTTGAGCACGTCGGTGCCCGGCTCGTTCGGGAAGCGGCGCGTGATGGGGGGCCGGGCGCCCGGCGCGGCGAAGGCGGCGCACGCGTAGATCTTGGTGGCTCCCGCGTCGAGCGCGGCCTGCACGGGGAGCATCTGCATGATGCCGCCGTCGAGGTAGTCGTGCGCGCCGATCTGGATGGTCGGCATGAGCGCGGGCTGGCACGCCGAGGCGAGGACGAAGGTCTTGAGGCGCTCGAGCGAGTCGGCCTGCGTGCCGTACTCCACCGCGCCGGTCTGCATGTTGGTCGACGCGATGCGCAGCTGGACGCCGCGGTCGCGGATCTTCTGGAGGCGCCGCGGGGTGAAGTAGGTGTCGATGAGCTCGCGCAGCGGCTCGACGCTGTTGACGTAGCCGTGGAGGATCAGGCCCGCGTCGCCCACGAGCGATCGGTGCAGCACGTCGCGCGTCTGCACGTTCGTGTAGAGGTCGCTCAGGAGCCCCGCCTCACCCGTGGCCGCGAGCACGGCGGCGAGCGCGCCGGTCGAGGTCCCCGTGACCACGTCGGGGCGGATGCCCTTGTCGACCACGAGCCAGCGCAGGACGCCAACGCTGAAGGCGCCGAGAGAGCCGCCGCCGCCGAGCACGAATCCGTTGGTCATCAGTGTCCTCCCTCGCTCAGCTCGCAGGACGCGCGGGCGAAGGCGCGGGTGACGCCACGCGCGTCGCAGGTCTCCTCCGGCTGTCCGTCGCAGTCCCGGTCGGCCGGCGCGAAGTCGTCGTGCGCGCGGGTCAGCGCCGCGTCGAGCGATCCGTCGATGTCGGTGAAGAGGGCCGGGTGATCGGGCGCGGGGAGCGCGACCAGGGCGGCGCGGAGCGGCGTCATCGCGCACTCGCTCGTGGGCGGGCTCGCGTCACAGGCCGCCTGGTAGGTGGCCACGAGGTCCGCGAAGCTCGCCTTCTCCGCCGCCGAGGCCTCACGCAGCTCGGCCCGCGCCGGGACGACGACCAGCGACGCGATCGAGTCGGTGTAGCTCGGGTCGGGGTCCGGGAGCCCGGGCTCGGGGCAGCTCACCGAGGGCCCGCCGCAGCCGAACGAGATCAGGGCGAGGAGCGCGAGGCGTGTCAGGGTCCGATGCACGGGCTCGCCTTACCACGGATGCCGCGCTGCCAGAAGCGAAGGGCGCGTGCCATCCTCCGGACGCGTGATCCCGCCGCCCACCGACCTGACCCTCCCCCGCGCGGGCGTCCCGACGCTCCGGGCCGCGCTCTCGGCCGCGCTGAAGCGGCTGGCGCAGGATCTCGGGCGCCTCCCGCTCGCGTCCCTGTCGCCCGACGCGAGGGCGACGCTCACCCAGGTGCTGCGCGCGACCAAGGCCGAGCTGGCGCGCGAGCCAGGGCGCGTCTTCGGGGTGCTCCGCCGACCGAACGTGGGCGCGGCGCTGCGGGTGCTCCGCGAACGCGCCGACGACGCGATCGCGAGGCAGCTCGCCGCGACCCTCGCGGTGGAGCTGGCCGCGGCCGGCGCCGAGCTCCCCGCGCTGCGCTTCGAGGGGCTGCCGCCCGAGATCGTGTGTCTGGGCGCGCGGCGGGCGCTGCCGGGGGGCGACGCGACTCTCGCGCGGGGGGAATGGAGTGGCCGCGCGATCATGGACCACCCGAGCCCCTTCACGGAGATCGAGGGCGGGATCGTCTTGGCCGAGATCGACGACAACCCGCTGTCCATGCTCGAGGCGCACCCCGACAAGCTCGGGAACGCGATCGATCTCGGCGGCCGCGACGCGGAGGCGTGGGCGGACGCCCTGCGGGAGGCGCTGGGCCTGATCGCCGAGCACACGCCCGCGCTCCGCGAGACCATCGCGCTGCTCGTGCACCAGATCGTCCCGGTGGGCTACGACGCCGAGCAGCACCTGAGCGCGAGCTATCGCGAGGCGCTCGGCACGCTCTACCTCACGCTGCACCCGAGCCCGCTGACGATGGCCGAGGCGCTGATCCACGAGACCCAGCACAACGTGCTCAACGCGGTGTTCGAGCTGGACCCGCTGCTCGAGAACGCCTTCTCGCCGCTCTTCTCCTCGCCGGTTCGGCCCGATCCGCGCCCGCTCCACGGCGTCCTCCTCGCGGTGCACGCCTTCCTCCCCGTGGCGGAGCTCCACCGCCGGATGGCCGAGGCCGGGCACCCGCTCTCGAAGACGCCCGAGTTCGCCCGGCGCGTGGAGCGGGTGCGCGAGGGGAACCGGGAGGGCGCGGCGGTGCTGCTGGAGAACGCGGCGCCGACCGCGATCGGGCGCGCGCTGCTCGACGAGATCGCGCGCCTCGTGTGACGCTCCCCGCATGATCGTCCTCTGCACCGGGTGTCGCTCCGGCTTCGGCCTCCTCATCGCCGTCGCGGCCGCGCGCGCCGGCCACACCGTCTACGCCGGGCTCCGCGATCTCGAGACGCGCGAGGACCTCGACCGCGCCACGAAGGGGCTCGACGTGCGCCCCGTTCAGCTCGACGTGCTCGACCGCCTGCAGCACGAGGAGGTGGTCGAGCGCATCCTCGGCGAGCACGGGCGGCTCGACGCGCTGATCAACAACGCGGGCATCGCGCTCGGCGGCTTCCAGGAGCAAATCGAGGAGGACGAGCTGCGGCGCCTCTTCGACGTGAACGTCTTCAGCCCCTGGGCGCTCACCAAGCGCTGCCTCCCGACCATGCGCGAGCAGCGCGCGGGGATCGTCATCAACGTCTCGTCGATGGCCGGCCGCCAGGCGATGCCGGGGCTCGGCGCGTACGCGGGGAGCAAGTTCGCGCTCGAGGGCATGACCGAGGCGCTGCGCCACGAGCTGCGTCCGTTCGGCGTGCGCGTGGTGCTCGTGGAGCCCGGGCCGTACAAGACCGACATCTTCGGACGCAACCGCCGAACCGCGCGCGAGAGCCACGAGGCGGGCGGGCCGTACGCGCGCATGCAGGCGCGCATGGAGAAGCTCGTCGAGAAGATGGAGGCCCGCATGGGCGACCCGCAGGAGGTCGCGGACCTCGTGGTCGAGCTGCTCCAGGATCCTTCCCCGCGCCTCCGCTATCCCCTCGGCCCGGGGGTGCAGGCGCGCCTGTGGGCGCGACGCCTCCTGCCGTTCCAGGGCTACGAGAAGGTCATCGAGCGCGTGGTGGGGTTCTGATGGCGCGCATGGAGACCAAGCCCGAGGGCCCCGCCTGGGACGCGCTGCGAGAGGCGCTCGCGCGCATGCAGCGGATCGCGGAGTCCGACTCGGTGCACCTGGTGGACCTCGGCAAGGCCTACGCGGCGCTCGCGTCGGCGATGCTCGGCGCGGCCGAGGCCTCCGGGCAGACCAGCGCGCGCTTCCGCGCCGTCGTGCGCGCGCTCGATCTGCGCACGCCCAAGTCGTCGATCGAGGCGTTCGCCCGCGGAAGCGAGTAGAACGTCGCGGTGAGCTGGCTGTGGCACACGCTTGTGCGTTCGGTCTGGATCGGGCTCGTGCTCTTTCCGATGTGGGTGGCGTACGTGGTGCCCTGGGTCCGCTGGCGGCGCTTCGGAGCGACCATCCCCGACGCGGTCTGGGAGCGAAAGCACCGGAAGTACGCGGCCCGCTTCTATCGGCTCGCGGTCGGCATGCGCGGCGGGCTGATCAAGGTCGGGCAGATCCTCTCGACGCGGGTGGACCTGATGCCGCGCGCGTGGATCGAGGAGCTGTCGGGGCTCCAGGACGAGGTGTCTCCGACGCCGTGGCGAGACCTCGAGGAGCACCTGCGCGCGGGGTACGACGCGCCCCTCGAGGAGCTCTTCCGCGAGCTGGACCACGAGGCCATCGCCGCCGCGAGCTTCGGGCAGGTGCACCGGGGCGTGACGGCGGACGGGACGCGCATCGCGCTGAAGATCCGGTACGCCGACATCGAGCGGAAGCTCGCGGTCGACATGTTCCTGATGAGCTGGGCGGTGCGGCTCTTCAACGTGTTCCTCCCGAAGATCCGGCTCAGTCCGATCTACGACGAGATCAAGCGCGCCCTGACGACCGAGCTGGACTACGAGCAGGAGGCACGCTTCACCCAGATCGTGCACGACCACTTCGTGGACCGCGACGGGGTGGAGGTCCCGGCCGTCGTGCACGCGCTGAGCACCCGCGACGTCATCTGCACCACGTGGATCGACGGCGTGAAGATCACGAGCCCCAAGCTGCTCGACGATCCCCGGCTCGACCGGGCCAAGCTGCTCGAGCGGCTCCTCTGGGCGTGGATCCAGATGATGTACGTCGACGGCGTCTTCCAGAGCGATCCACACCCGGGCAACCTGCTCGCGCGCCTCGACGAGGACGGTGAGCCCATCCTCGGGGTGGTCGACTTCGGCCAGGTGAAGATCCTCGATCGCGCGTTCCATCAGAAGCTCGTGAACGGCGTGATGGCGTTCGCGATGGGCAACGTGGACATGTTCCTCGGCTCACTCGTCGACATCGGGCTGTTCCCCGAGTCCGAGAAGGACCGCATGCGCCCGATCGTGAGCGAGCTGATGGAGCACCTCCGCGGCGCCGATCCGATGGGCGGCGGTCAGCTCGACTTCGCGGCCCTGCGCATGCGGGTGCTGGAGACGATCGATCGCATGGAGGGCGTCGCCATCCCGCAGGAGCTCGTGCTCTACGGCCGCACCTTCGCGCTGCTGGCCGGGGTGACGCGATCGATCGCGCCCGACGTGAACGCGCTCGCCATCGCGCGCCCGCTCGTCACCCAGGCCCTGCTCGCGGGCGGGCCCCCCGAGGACCCGATGCAGCGCGCGGGCTGAGCCGTCCTCGCGAGAACACCTGAAGCCCTCAGCGAAGTCGCACCTGGCCAGCCGGGCCGCTCGAAACGCGAGCGCTGACCCTCCGGTATGCTCGGCGCTCGAGGGAGGGAGCGAGCATGCGCGGCGACTTCGACTTCATCATCATCGGCTCGGGCTTCGGCGGGAGCGTGTCGGCGCTGCGGCTCGCGGAGAAGGGGTACTCGGTCCTTGTCCTCGAGCGCGGTCGCCGCTTCGGGATGAAGGACTTCCCCAAGACGAACTGGGACCTCCGCAACTACATGTGGAACCCGAAGGCGGGCATGCGCGGGATCCTCTCGCTGAGCTTCTTCGATCACGTGACGGTCTTGCACGGGGTAGGCGTGGGTGGGGGCTCCCTCGGCTACGCCAACACGCTGCCCACGCCGAAGGACGCGTTCTTCGAGACCGGGAGCTGGAAGGGGCTCGCCGACTGGAAGGCCGAGCTCGCGCCACACTACGAGCGCGTCCTCACGATGCTCGGCGCGGCCGAGAACCCACGCCTCGGAGAGCCCGATCGGATCCTCGGGGAGATCGCGCGCGAGGTCGGCCGCGAGGAGGACTTCCACCGCACGCGCGTCGGCGTCTTCTTCGGCGAGCCCGGCCGCACCGTGCCCGATCCTTTCTTCGGAGGCGCCGGGCCCGAGCGCACGGGCTGCACCTTCTGCGGCGCCTGCATGACGGGCTGCCGGGTCGGGGCGAAGAACACGCTCGACCGGAACTACCTCCACCTCGCCGAGGCGCTCGGCGTGGAGGTCCTCGCGGAGACGGAGGTGACCGCGCTGCGCGCCCGCGACGGCGGCGGCTACGTCGTGGAGACGAAGGAGGCGTTCGGGAGGCATCGACGACGCGAGTCTTTCGGTGCGCGCTCCGTCGTCCTCGCGGGGGGCGTGCTCGGGAGCGTGCCGTTGCTCTTGAAGATGCGCGAGGACCCGCGTGGGCTGCCGAAGCTGTCCCCGCGCGTCGGAGACCAGGTCCGCACGAACAACGAGGCGCTGATCGGCGTCGTCAATCCGGACACGACGGCCGACATGACCCGCGGCGTCGCGATCACCTCGATCTTCCACACCGACGAGCACAGTCACCTCGAGCCGGTCCGGGCAGGCAAGGGCGCCGACATGTTTCGGATCCTCTCTCTGCCGCACGCGCCGGGGAAGACGTTGGGCGCTCGGGTGCGCGGCGCGATCGCGGGGTACGTGAAGGACCCGCTCCTGTGGGCGAAGTTCTATACCCGACGAGACCTCTCGCCCGCCGGCGTGACGCTCCTCTACATGCGCACCCTCGAGAGCACCCTCTCCCTTTCGCTCGAAGGTCGCGCGCGTCGTCTCGTCACGCGGCTCGACGATCCGACGAGCGCGCCGCGCGCCTTCATGGACGAGGCCAACGATCTCGCGGATCGGTTCCGAGCGAAGATGGGCGGTGTGCAGGTCTCGATGCTCACCGAGCTGCTCCGGGCGATCCCCACGACGGCGCACATCCTCGGCGGCGCGTGCATCGGCGCCAACGCGGAGGAGGGCGTCATCGACACCCAGCACCGGGTCTTCGGCTACGACGGGCTCTACGTGATCGACGGCTCCGCGATGAGCGCCAACCCCGGAGTCAATCCGTCGCTCAGCATCGCGTCCATGGCCGAGCGCGCGATGACCTTCGTGCCAGCGAAGGGGCACGCCTCTCCTCCGAGCTGAGGCGCGCCGAAGGAGCGGGGGCCGCGTGTGGCTCCTCGCCGAGGACCGCGCGATGCTGAACGCGCTCCAGCGATTCGGCAGAGTCACGCTCTGCGAAACCGCCAGCGCGTGCGCCGGGCTCGCGAGATCGGCGCTCAGCCGAAGAGCATGGCGGAGGTGAGCTCGGCCGCGAGGTCCTCCCACTCCTCTTCCGCGTGCAGCATGCGCCAGCCGCGCTTCGCCACGAAGCTGCCCACGACGTCGTGGTCGAAGCCCCAGAGCATGACCTCGCAGGCCTCCGGCACGCGGGGGAGGAAGGTGGCCAGGGTGGTCAGATCGACGGTGGGTCGATACCCGTCGACGAGGATCCAGACCGGCGCGACGCGGGTGTCGAGCGCGGTGAAGAGCTCGAACGCGTCGGTCACGCGGAGCAGGCGGACGCCGCTGGGCAGGCCGTTCGCGAGCTCGTGGTAGGCCGGCGCGGCGGTCGCGATCACCAGCTGGGGCAGGGTGTCGGGTCGTCGCATGACCCCGCTGCTCGCCTCCGACTCGTCGGCGGGGCCCGGCGCGGCCGTCGTCACGTGCTCCCGATCGAGGCTGTCCGGCCGACGGGTCTCCATCAGCTCGGGGCGCACGGTCGGCGCGCTGTAAGGGTCGGCGCCCGCCGCGGGTCGGACCGTGGCGAGCTGGTGCTCGTCGCGGCACGGCTGCTGACTCTCGGCGAGACAGAGGATCGGCTCGAGGTCCTCGAGCACGAAGCGCGCGGTCTCGGGTCCCACCGCCTCGATGATCGCGCTCGCGAGCGCACCCTCGACGAAGACCCTCGCTTCGACCGCCGTCTCCGGCACCTCGCGGCGGCCCGACACCCGGAACGCGCGCTCCAGGACCCGGTCGCGCAGCTCGGGCGCGAGCAAGGTGCTCAGCGCCTCCAGCACGGAGTAACCGAGCGGTCCTGAGGCTGTGACCGGGATGCTCACCAAGGGGTCCTCGAAGGTGAGGATAGATCGAAACGGAAAAGCTCTATATGCCCGTCTTCGAAGTCACCAGTCGAGTTCGAGGCCAGATCGGCGCTTTCGGCCCATATTGGAGGGTGATGCGTTCGCTATTCCTGATGGTTTTTCTGAGCTTCGCGGGCTGCGCCCCGCACGTGGGTCCGGACGGCGCGGTGATCGGCGGGCCGTGCGTGGACGACCTCGACTGCGCGGCGGGCTCGTTCTGCCTGACGGCGCGTGACTACCCGGGAGGCACCTGCACCACCAACTGCGACGACGACGGAGAGTGCCGCGGTGACAGCGCGTGCATCGAGAGCCGCGCGGGGGTCTGCCTCCTGCGCTGCGACGAGGACCTCGACTGCGGACGCGAGGGCTACGTCTGCCGCTCGCGCACGTCGCGCGGCGTGGCGGGCCAGAGCATGGTCTGCGTCGGGGGCTGATCAGCTCGGCGTGGGCCCGAGCACGATGTCGGCGTCGGGGTCGAGCGTCTTGGCCATCATCAGCGTGCCCCAGAGCGCGCCGATCAGCAGGCGCACGACGCTCTCGCGGGACAGGTCGCGGTGGTCGAGGCGGTCCACGCTGGCCGCCTCCACCTGGCCGATCCAGCTCCGCGCGGCCGTGCGAAAGACGGCGCGGCTCTCGTCGAGGCCCATCCCGTCGAGCATGCGGCGCACGATGACGGTCCGCGTGCGCTCGAGGATGGCCGCGACCTCCGGGTCGTTGCCGATGCCGCTCCGCATGAGGGCCATGTAGGCCGCCTCGTGCTCCTCCACGAAGTCGAGATAGGCCTCGAGCCCGGCGCGGGCGCGCTCGCTCTCGGGCAACGTCAGGTCCGGCGCGATGCGCGCGAGCAGGAGCCCCGCCGCGTTCTCCACGCACGCGACGTAGAACGCGCGCTTGCCGCCGAAGTAGTGGTAGAGCAGCCCCTTCGACACCCCGGCCTCGCGGGCGATGTCGTCGATGGAGACCTCGTCGTAGGAGCGCTCCGAGAAGAGGCGGAGCCCCAACGCGAGCAGCTGCGCGCGCCGCTCGTCGACCTGGAGGCGCGTCCGCGTTTGGGCTTCGGGCATCCCTCGCATCATGCCCACGTATTGACTTCCGTTCAACGCAGCTCGGGACGAGGCGCAGCGCTTCGAGCTGTTCCAGCGGGCTTCCACCCGGACGAGCCGACGACCACGGCCTCGCGCGCGATTGCCTCGAGCGCGTCGGCGCGCCGGTCTGACGCTTGTCGTGACGCGCCCGCCTCGTCACGATCGAGGCGTGGGGCGATCTCTTCTCTTCCTCGCGGCCGTCGCGCTCGGTGGCTGCGGGCTGTCACTGGACTTCGATCCGCCCGCCGACGCGCGCGCGGGCATGGACGCGGGCGTCGGCGATGGGGGACGCGCCGAGTGCGAGTCCGACGCGGTCTGCGACGACGGCCTGGTCTGCAACGGCGCGGAGCGCTGCGACGCGGGCGTCTGCGTGAGTGGGCAGGCGCCGCGCTGCGACGACGGGTTGGACTGCACCGACGACGCGTGTGACGAGGCCACGGCGGGCTGCGTGTTCACGCCGCGGTCCGAGCGCTGCCCGAGCGTGGGCTGCGCGGTCGGCGTGTGCGAGGTCGAGGTCGGCTGTCAGCTCGCGCCGATGGACGACGCCTGCGACGACGTCGTCGCCTGCACGGTGGATCGGTGCGGGATCGACGGGGAGTGCGTCTCGCTCCCCGACGACGCGCTCTGCGGCGCGGGCGAGGTCTGCCGCGACGACGGCTGCGGGCCGCCGCCGAGCTGCGCGACGGACTCCGACTGCGACGCGCCGCCGGTGTGCAAGCGCGGGGGGCGCTGCGAAGACGGTCGCTGCCTCTACGAAGAGGCGGCCGAGGACGCGCGCTGCGCGAGCGGCGATCCGTGCGAGCCCGCCTTCTGCGACGGAGGGCGCTGTGAGCGCTACCCGCGCCTCGACTGCGGGCCGACCAACCTCCGATCCTGCGTGAGAATGGTGTGCGGGACCAACGGAACGGGCGCGCCGGACTGCGTGTCCGCAAATCGAGATGGCGAGAGCTGCGTGGGACCGGACGCGTGCTCACCCGGCACGTGTGACGGCGCGACCTGCGTGGCCCCGCCCCAGTGTGTGGCGCCGAACGCGTGCGAGACCTCGACTTGTGGGCCGGGCGGGTTCTGCATTCCGGGGTCTCGGGCTTGTCCCCCTGGCGCGAGCTGCGACCCCCTCTCCGGATCTTGCCAGTGCGACGACGGGCTGGCGGACTGCGACGGTGACGGCATGTGCGAGTGCGACCGCACGAACGCCTGGTGCGACGGCTCGGTCTGTCGGCCGTACCGCGCCTGCTCGGCGTGCGGGGGCGCCGCGAGCGAATGCTGTCCCTGCACTGGAATCTGCTTCGATCCCAGGTGCCTGTCGTGCTGCATGTTCTGTCCGTCTCCTGCGATGCCGACGTCGATGCCCTGATCCGCTCGATCGCGATCGCTGCTCCGACGTTCAGCGTGTGGTAGCGTCCGCCCGTGATCGGAAGGCTCCGCGGAGTGATCGCCGAACGCCTCCCCGACGGCTCCGCCATCGTGGACGTCGGGGGCGTCGGCTATGAGGTCTTCATCCCGCTCGGGACCCTGGGGAAGCTCGCCAGCCCGCCCGAGCCGGTGACGCTTCACGTGCACACGCACGTGCGAGAAGACGCGCTCGTGCTCTACGGGTTCGGCCGCTTCGAGGACCGGACGGCGTTCCGCACCCTGCTCGGCATCTCCAACATCGGGCCCAAGAGCGCGCTGGCGATCCTGAGCGCCATGGACGCCCGGCAGCTCGCGTCGGCGATCGCGAGCCAGGACAAGACGCGCTTCAAGGGCATCCCCGGCGTGGGCAAGCGCACGGTCGAGCGGCTGCTGCTCGAGCTCAAGGACAAGCTCGGCTTCGTCAGCCTCGCGGCGAGCGCGGCGCGGTCGGACGGTAAGTCCAACGGCCAGCCCGCCGCGGCGTCGCTCGACGACGACGCCCCGCTCGCCCAGGTGGCGCAGATGCTCGTCACGATGGGCTTCAAGCCCGTCGAGGCGGACCGCGCGGTCGCCGCGGTGGCCGACGACGCGGAGGGCGAGCCCTTCGAGACCCTGATGAAGCGCGCCCTGGCGCAGCTGAGCTGAGACCGAGATGCCCATTCAGCGGAGCGAGCCCGAGCCGGGCATCCTGGACCCGAGCCAGGACCTCGAGGACAACGCCGACGCGAGTCTGCGACCCAAGCACCTCGCCGACTTCGTCGGGCAGCCCTCGCTCGTCGAGAACCTGAGCATCTACGTGCAGGCCGCGCGCAGGCGCGGCGGCGCGCTGGACCACGTGCTGCTCTTCGGCCCGCCCGGGCTCGGCAAGACCACCCTCGCGTTCATCCTCGCCGAGGAGATGCAGAAGCAGATCACCGTCGCGCACGCGCCGGCCATCGAGCACAAGGGGCAGCTCGCCGCGCTGCTCACCAAGCTCGAGCCGGGCGACGTGCTCTTCATCGACGAGATCCACCGCCTCAGCAGCGTGGTCGAGGAGAACCTCTACACCGCGATGGAGGACTTCCGGATCGACATGGTGCAGGGCGACGGCCCGATGGCGACGGCCTGGACCCTGAACCTCTCGCCCTTCACGCTCGTCGGCGCGACCACGCGCACGGGGCTGCTGACCGGGCCGATGCTCTCGCGCTTCGGCATCGAGGCGCGGCTCGACTACTACGACGCGGCCAGCCTCGCGCGCATCGTGCGGCGGAGCGCGGCCATCCTCGAGGTCGACATCACCGACGAGGCCTGCGAGGAGATGGCGCGCCGCGCGCGGGGCACCCCGCGGATCGCCAACCGCCTGCTGCGGCGCGCGCGCGACTTCGCCGAGGTGCTCTCCGACGGGACCCTCGACGCGCGGACCGCGCGAGAGGCGCTCGAGCGGCTCGAGGTGGACGAGGCGGGGCTCGACGAGATGAACCGGCGCTTCCTGCGCGTGATCATCGAGACCTACGGCGGCGGCCCGGTCGGCATCGAGGCGCTCGCCGCGACGCTGAGCGAGCCGCGGGACACGCTCGAGGACGTGATCGAGCCCTATCTCCTCCAGCAGGGGTTCCTGGCGCGAACGGCGCGGGGCCGGCTCGCCACGGACAGGGCGTACACGCACCTCGGGCTGAAGAAGGGTCGCACCCAGAACAGCCTCTTCTGAGACTTACCCGACTTTTCCGGTCGGGATAGCGGTGTAAACTCCGCGACATCCCCGGAACGGGCTGCTATAGAGCCCGAAGCGAGACCATGGCGACGTATCAGCTGAGTCATCTGAGGGCCCTCGAGGCCGAGGCCATCGACATCTTCCGCGAGCTGGCCGCCGAGCGAGAGCGGCCCGTGCTGCTGTTCTCTGGCGGCAAGGACAGCATCGTGCTGCTCCACCTCGCGAAGAAGGCGTTCCGCCCGGCCCGCTTCCCCTTCCCCATCATGCACGTGGACACCGGGCACAACTTCCCGGAGGCCATCGAGTTCCGCGACCGCACCGTCGAGCAGCTCGGCGAGCGGCTGATCGTGGCCAGCGTCCAGAAGGCGATCGACGAGGGCAAGCTGGTCGAGGAGACGGGGCCGCGCGCGAGCCGGAACCGGCTGCAGATCGTGCCGCTGCTCGAGGCGATCGAGGAGCACCAGTTCGACGTGGCGATCGGCGGCGCGCGCCGCGACGAGGAGCGCGCGCGGGCCAAGGAGCGCATCTTCAGCCACCGCGACGAGTTCGGGCAGTGGGACCCGAAGAACCAGCGCCCCGAGCTCTGGTCGCTCTACAACGGCCGCCTGCGCAAGGGAGAGCACTTCCGGGTCTTCCCCCTGAGCAACTGGACCGAGCTCGACATCTGGCAGTACATCCAGCAGGACGAGATCGAGATCCCCGAGCTCTACTTCGCGCGGACGCGCAAGGTCTTCGCGCGCGACGGGCTGCTCTACTCGCCCGCGCCCTTCATCGAGCATCTGCCCGGCGAAGAGGTCATCGAGGCGAAGGTCCGCTTCCGCACCATCGGCGACATGAGCTGCACGGGCGCCGTCCGGAGCGACGCCGAGACGCTCGAGCAGGTCATCGAGGAGGTCGCGGCGGCCCGCATCACCGAGCGCGGGGCCACCCGCGCCGACGACCGCATGAGCGAGGCGGCGATGGAAGACCGCAAGCGTGAAGGGTACTTCTGATCATGGGTGAGCTCGTCGAGACCGGGACCGCCAGGGGCATCGCGGAGGGGCGCGATCTGCTCCGCTTCATCACCGCGGGCAGCGTGGACGATGGCAAGTCGACCTTGATCGGTCGGCTGCTCTACGACACGAAGACGATCTTCGAAGATCAGCTCGAGCACGTCGAGGACGTGAGCAAGCGCCGCGGCGACGAGCGCACGAACCTCGCGCTCTTGACCGATGGCCTGCGCGCCGAGCGCGAGCAGGGCATCACGATCGACGTCGCGTACCGCTACTTCTCGACCCCGCGCCGCAAGTTCATCATCGCCGACGCGCCGGGGCACATCCAGTACACGCGCAACATGGTCACGGGCGCGACGACCGCGAACCTCGCGATCGTGCTCGTCGACGCGCGCCACGGGCTGGTGGAGCAGTCGCGCCGCCACGCCTTCCTGGCGTCGCTGCTGGGTATCCCGCACATCGTCTTCGCGGTGAACAAGATGGACCTCGTCGACTACGACGAGGCGGTCTTCGAGCGCATCAAGGCGGAGTTCACCGACTGGGCCGCGAAGCTGCGCGTTCGGGACATCTCCTTCATCCCGCTCAGCGCGCTCCACGGCGACAACGTCGTGGACAAGAGCGAGAACATGCCGTGGTACCGCGGCACGCCTCTCCTCTACCACCTCGAGACGGTGCACATCGCGTCCGACCGCAACCTCATCGACGTGCGCTACCCGGTGCAGTGGGTGATCCGCCCGCAGTCCGACGAGCACCACGACTACCGCGGGTACGCGGGCACGGTGGCGGGCGGCATCCTCAAGCCCGGCGACGACGTGATCGCGCTCCCGAGCGGCTTCACCAGCAAGATCAAGCGCATCGAGACCTACGACGGCGACGTCGACGAGGCCTTCCCGCCGATGGCGGTGACGGTGCACCTCGAAGACGACCTCGACGTCTCGCGCGGCGACATGCTCTGCCGCCCGAACAACCAGCCCACCGTCGGCCAGGACCTCGACGCGATGGTCAGCTGGATGGTGGACCGCCCGCTCAAGAAGCGCGGCCGCTACGCGCTCAAGCACACGACGCGCTGGGTCCGCGCGATGGTCACGGAGCTCCAGTACCGGCTCGACGTCAACACGCTCCACCGCGACGAGAGCGCGACAGAGCTCGGCCTGAACGACATCGGCCGCGTGAAGCTCCGCACGACCGCGCCCATCTTCTTCGACAGCTACGAGCGCAACCGGACCACGGGCTCGTTCATCCTCGTCGACGAGACCACCAACGACACCGTGGCCGCCGGCATGCTGCTCGGCGACCGCTGAGTCACAGGACGATCTCCGCGAGGATCCCCAGCTGTCCGCCGATCGCCCTCGGGTCGAGGCGGACGGCGCCCGCCTGGGTGTAGACGGGGCCGTGGTCACCGCGACTCCAGATCGTTTACCCTCCGGCAACGTGATCGCGGCCATTCCCAGCGAGCGGGACGTCTACGCCAACCTCCTGCGCGACTCGCGCGGGCTCCGACGCGACCAGTCGTCCGCGCGGGACACCTGGTTCGCGCAGCTCCCGTGGGATCAGAAGGAGCAGACCCTCTTCGAGCTCGAGATGCTGCTGAAGGGGCTGGCCACGTTCGGAAACCCGCGCAATCACCCGGGCCCGCCGCGCGCGACGGCCGCGGTGGCGCACGACTTCCTGGAGGAGCTCCGCATCCTGCGCGAGGGCCTCAGCCGCGTCGGCCCCCTGGTTCGCAGCCTGCTCGGCGACCGCGAGAAGGCGTACACCTTCACGCGCTACCTCGAGACCGTGCTGCCCGAGGACTCCGCGCGCGGGCGCCTCCTCCAGGAGCAGCTGACCCAGGACACCCCCGAGGAGTCGCTCTTCGTCCTGCGGAACGCGTTCGGCGCGATGCAGGACCTCGCGGACGGCCTGCTGCGGCTCCAGCTGGTGCCCAACCGCCTCTACTCGGCGCTCCACGGAACGCTGACCCGCGAGATCGGGCGGAACGTCTACTTCAACCCCCTGCTCGCCCTCGAGTTCAGGCCGGAGTTCGACCGGATCCGGAGCGCCGAGGTGCTCGAGGCGCTGCACACGGTGCGGAGCGAGGCCGCCCACCGGGTCGTCGCGCTGACGATGCTGGCCCTCTTCCGCGCGCTCCGGTACCTCGAGATGGTCGATCGCTACGCCGCCGACGCGTCCTCCGCGCGGCGCGCCTACCTCATCCTCGCGGTGCTCCGGAGCGACATGCGCGCGCTCACCCGATACCTCGGGCGACACGCCGGGGACGTCATCGCGGGCGGGCTCGAGCGCGAGCTGCTCTCGGTTCACGCGGTCGAGATCGGAGATCGGCGCCCCGACCTCGAGCACGAGGCGCGCTGGCTCTCGAACCTGCGGAACGGGCTCGAGACGGTCGCGAACGCGCTGCGCGTGGACGTCCGCAAGGTCTTCCTCTTCGATCTGCCCGGCCCGAGCGAGGGGGTCGTCGGCGCGGAGCTCGGCCCTCAGCTCATCGTCGCGTCGGCCACCCTCCGCGCCTCGGCGCACCACGCGATCGTCTCGCTCTGTCGGGTGCTCTCCCCGGGTCACCCCGCGCCCGTGCTGTCGTCGGACGCGCTGAGCCGCAAGGCGGAGAGCGAGCGGCTGCGGCGCGAGGTCTGGATGTTCATGCAGATCCTCCGCGCCTTCCTCGCCAAGGCCCGCGCGGCCGACGGCAGCGCCGATCGCTGGGCGGGCGCGGCGAGCTTCCAGTTCGTGCGGGACTTCCTCTCGCACTTCCGCGCCATCGGCTATCAGCTCGTGCGCGCCAACGACTACGAGCGCCTCGACCCCTTCATCTCCGCGCTCGAGGGTCTCCGCGACGTGGATCTGCTCGAGTCCGAGCGGCTCGCCGCCGCCGCGACGGAGTGCCGCCGCTTCTACACCTTCCTGGAGGAGCTCTTCCGCGAGGTCTCGCAGCGGGCGGAGCTGCGCGGGGTCACCTTCGACCGGCGCGACGCGACCGAGACCTTGAAGATCTACCTCGGTCGGGCCTGACCGGCGGGCTCTCCCCGGCGGGCTCGGCGTCTGCTAGCTTGGTCCCGTGCGTGAACTTTTCCTGGGCCTCACCTTCGCTTCTCTCTGCCTGGCGTGCAGCGCCGAGGCGCCGGCCGCGCCGGACGGCGGGACCGTGTCGAATCCCGACGGCGGCGTCGTCGAGCCCCCGGGCCCGGAGTGCGCGGGCGACGAGGACTGCGGCCGCGGCTTCGTCTGCGCCGCCGTCGCGGGCGTGCCGACCTGCGTGGCCGACCCCAATCCGCCGCCCCCCGGGGACGGCAGCGACTGCTCGCCCTGCCCGTCGCCCGGCGAGTGCCGCGACGACATCTGCGTGCAGCCTTCGGCGAGCGGCGCCTTCTGCGAGTTCGACCCGGAGTGCGGCGAAGGCCTGCTCTGCATCGCGGGCCGCTGCACGCCCGATCCGCGAGAGCCGACCCCCTGCGAGGACACGAGCGACTGCTACGCCGGCCTGACCTGCGGGCCCGACATGCTCTGCATCTGCACCTACACGACGGACTGCCCGATCGGGCTGATCTGCGCGGACGGCAGCTGCGTCCCCGGCCCGGGCGGTGAGCCCTGTGTGGCCGACTCCGAGTGCATGGAGCCGGGCCACGTGTGCGACGGAGGCCGCTGCCGCCCCGGCGCGGTCTGCGACATCGCCCACCCGGACTTCGCGGGCACCTGGAGCATGACGAGCGAGCTGCGCATCCGGGAGGCGCTCCCCGACTGGCTCGACAGCTTCCTGACCACCGTCGAGGGGCCCCTCCGCTTCATCGCGGGCGACGCGGCGTGCTTCGAGTTCGGGCTGCCCAACTGGGTCGAGATGGAGATCTGCGATCTGGTCCGCCCGCTCATCGAGCGCCACGTACCGGCGTGGGCGCCCCCGCTCGCGCGCGCCATCGCCGACATGAACGACACCCTCAACACGTGGGTGATCGACGAGACGATGGTGCTCGAGAACGGCGCGGTCACCGACAGCTACCGCGGCACCCACACCTGGGATCGCATCACCATCTACTACCGCTCGACGCCGCTGATGGGCACGCCCGAGACCATCCGCGACTGGCGCTTCTCGCCCTCCCCGTTCAACGCGTCGGCGGTCTGCGGCAGCTTCCACATCGAGCGCCACGACGTGAACGTCTCGATCGGCGCGATCATCGCCTGGGTCGTCGACGTGCTCGTCTACACCCTGACCGACGGCGAGCACGACACGCTCGGCGGCGCGCTCGCGGGCGCGGCCAGCGGCTTCTGCCGCGCGCTGGGCGACTTCGCGGAGGACAACGTCGACTACCGCAACGTCGGCGACACCGTCTACAACGTCTGCACGATGCAGATCGCGGCCCAGGTCGACCGCGCGCTCATGGCGCTGCTCGACGCCCGCATCGGCACCTCCCCGATCACCCTACGCGGCCACGCGCCCGTCACCGGCCCCAGCTCGCTCCGCCCCGGCCACTGGGACGGGACCCTGCTCGGCTCGGAGTTCACCGGCGACTTCAACGCCGAGCGCTGAACGCGCTCAGCGCTTCGGCTCGCTGGGATTCGATGGCGCCACGCAACCGGGGCGACGTCGGCCCGACATGGGGTAGCCTGCGGTCGCAGGCAAGACCTCTGTCCCCAGGAGCCCACATGCGCAGACTGCTCGCCGCCGCCACTTTGGCCACTCTGGCCAGCTCGGCCGCCCCCCAACTGGCGCTCGCCCAGCCATCGGATGCCGCCATGGAGGAGGCCCAACGCGTCTTCCAGGACGCGGCCGACCGCTTCGGAGAAGAGAACTACGCGCTGGCCATGCAGGGCTTCCAGCGCTCCTACGACCTGCTCGAGGGCTTCGAACGCCAGCACTTGGTCCTCTTCAACATCGCCCGCTGCCACGAGGAGCTCGGACAGCTGCGGCAGGCGATCGACACATTTCGTCGATACCTGGACGCGGGGGGCAGCTCTGGCGAGAACGCCGACGAGACTCGCCGTCGGATTCACGAGCTCGAGGAGCGGCTTCGCATGTCGCAGGCCAGAGAGCCCTCCGGTCCGGACTCGACGTGGCTCGCGGTCGCCATCTCGCTCGAGATCGTGGGCGGCCTGGCGGGGATCGCGAGCTTGGCCACCGGGCTCGTCGCGCATGATCTCTACACGGGGCTGGATGCGCGCTGCCAGCCCGGCTGCCCGCCGGGGAGCGAGAGCGACATCTCGACCGGCGAGAGCCTCGCGTGGGCCTCGACCATCCTGCTGCCGGTCTCGATCCTCTCGATCGGCGCCGGCACGCTGATGCTCTTCCTTCAACCGGACCAGGACGCAGGTGAGAGCGCGAGCGTCCGAATTGTACCCACCCTCGGTGGGCTCCAGCTCTCGGGGAGGTTCTGATGACTCGCTTCGTGTTCGTGGTCTGCTGCCTCCTCGTGAGCGGCTGCGCCTTCATCGACGACTTCAGCCGCTTCGAGGTCGACCCCAACCGCGCCGACGCTGGCGACGCGGGGACACCTCCCGACGCCCGCGTCATCGACGCCCCCGGCTGCGTCGCCCGCCCGGAGACCTGCAATCACGAAGACGACGACTGCGACGGGACCATCGACGAAGCTCCGACCGAATGCAGCTTTCCGAACGGCGTGACGGGCTGCGTCGATGGACTGTGCGCCATGACGGGCTGCATGGAAGGTTTCGGCGACTGTACGGGTGAACTCGGATGCGAGACAGATCTCAGCTCCGCCGAGAACTGTGGCAGCTGCGGCGTGGCGTGCGCTTGGGGCGAGGTCTGTATGGCCAGCGCCTGTGGCGCTCCAGGCATCGTCGACGTGCTGATCCTCCCGAGCACGGATTTGTCGATCGTCGGCGCGTTGGAATGGGACGAAGCCACGGGCGACATGCTCTTGGGAATCGGGCATCGCGGAACCGTCCGGCTACCCGACCGCTCCTTGACAACCTCCGACCTCGAATCGAGCCTGCTGCGGCTCAGGCCGGACGGGACGACCGCGTGGGTGGTCAGTCTGGCGGAGGCCTCCGTTGTCGAGATCCAGTCACTGCCGACGGGCGAGGTCTTCCTCGCCGGGAGCTTCGGTGGATCGCTATCCGTTGGCGGAACCACCTACGACGCCGCCCCGTCGCGGTTCGCGGGCTACATCAGATCGTTGACTGCCACCGGTGAAGATCGAAGCTTCGAGCACTACCGCGCAACCGATACGGTCGGACCGCGTGCGATGGGCGTAGCCGGAGGTCATGCACTGCTCGTCGGGACTGCTTCCGGGGACTTCGAGTTCAGCGGCGCACTCGGGCAGGACGACGGCTTCCTCGTCGACCGCAACGACGCCTCAGAGTCGTCGAGCACGAGACTCTACGGCGGTAGCAGAATGGACCGAATCGATGACCTCGCCATCGCGGCCGACGGTTCGTTCGCCATCGCAGCGAGCTACGTCGGACCCGCGTGCGACGGTCCCGCCGCGACCAGTCCCACCGCCAACGAGTTCGACTCCCAAGTTCTCATCGCCGTCTTCGATCGTCTCGGGGCGCAGCGGTGGCAGCTGACGGCGGGCGCACCAGGAAGCTCGCCGGAGCAAGCGCGGGCGGTGACGATGGACCCGGCCGGAAACGTCTACTGGAGTGGCCTGGTCGCTGGTGCCGCCGACTTCGGCGGCGGGCCGATCTCGCCGATCGACACATTCCCAGCCGTAGTCGCCAGCCACACGCCGGACGGGACCTACCGGTGGGCTATCCAGCTTCGCAACTTCACCCCCACACGAATGACGACCGACGGCGACCTGGTCTACCTGGTCGGGGAGATCTCAGACGGCGACATCTCACCGGATGGATCCGTCCCATTCTCTGGTCGGTTCGACGGGCTGGTTGCAGCCCTCGATGCGGACGATGGGCGAGTCGTTTGGGCGCGCTCTTGGGGTGGAACCGACACCGACAGGCC
This sequence comes from Sandaracinaceae bacterium, assembly GCA_040218145.1. Classification (GTDB taxonomy): domain Bacteria; phylum Myxococcota_A; class Polyangia; order Polyangiales; family Sandaracinaceae; genus JAVJQK01. The sequence continues at coordinate 259,497 of JAVJQK010000122.1, forward strand.
TACGTCCATCGAGCTCGACGCCGCGGGACGCGTCTGGGTCGCAGCTTCATCCGCGAGCGCGGTGACGCTCGGAACGCTGCATACGCCAGAGGGGTCCCGCGACGGCTACGTCTTTCGTCTGGAACACTGAGCTACCGCACGAAAAAGGGCTCGCTCCGAAGCGGAGCGAGCCCTCTTTATCGACCTCGGGAGCGGTCAGCCGCCCGTACGCGGCGTACCGGTGAAGGTGCCGCTGATGTTGCGCTCCATGGCGCCCTCTCCCCAGAAGCCCGACCAGACACCGTTCTCGAGGTTGCCGACTCGAGCATTCGTCATGTCGACATCCGCACCATCAACCGTGCCTTCGATCGTGAGCACACCGTCGATGTCGAGCGCGCTCCCGATGGCGCCTTCGATCGCGCTGCCAGCCGCGCCGAGCCCGACCGTGCAGTAGGAGGTCAGGCTTCCCTCGTCGGGACCGACTCCCGGTCCAAGCCAATCATCGAGCGCGATCCGCAAGCGGCGACCGACGCTGGAGCAATCAATCCACGTGCCGAGGAGCTCACCGGTGTCGCCGACACCGAAGATCTCACGGAGGAAGATCTCCCGGTAGATGTAGAGGACGAGCTCACCCCAGTTCAGCGTGAAGCTGTGCTCGGGGATGGTGAGCGTGTTGCCTTCGACGGTCAGCCGCTCGGTCGCGTCGAGGCTCGTGAAGCCCGCGTCGGCGAGCGCGAAGGTGAAGGTCCGCTCCATGCCGGGCGGCTCCGACGTCGGGTCGCGCACGACGACGATCATCTGCTGGAGCTCATGCGACATGGGAAGCTCGAACTCGGCTCCCGCCATGGGAGCATTCACGGTCATCACCGAGAGGATGTGCGCATTGTTGATCGCGCGTGACAGGTCCCCGGCCAGGTTGAGCCAGTTGGTGACGAATTCCGGCACGAAGCGGGCTACCTGGTCATTGATCAGAACCTGAACGTTCGTGTGTGCGAACTCCCAAGCTCCGCAGCCACCTGTGAAGCGCGCCACCGCACCCGGACCCGAACTGCTGGGGTCCCAGGAGGTGAAGTCCTGGAGATAGATCGCGCTCATATCGCCAAGGCGATGATTCGTGGATGCACAGCTGGAGTAGGAGTCGCCCTCCATGCACTCCCAGGCACACGTCTGCCGCATCAGCACGTCCGTGATGAATGCTCCCGGGTCGACGCCGTACTCGGGGAACACACCGTCCATGTCCTCGTCGGTGAACCGCTCGGATCCGGGCGCGCCGCTGCTGTCCGTCGCGTCGTCGTCAGTCAGCTCGTCGAGCGCATCGATGAAGGTCTCGACGCTCCCCGGGAGCGTACCGCCGAAGTCGAAGCGGTTGTCGAGGTCCCAGACGCCGGCGAAGTCCGGCGGGATCTCGAGGTCCATCAGGGAGATGTTGACCGCGGTCTCCTCGCGGGCCTGGACCACGATTCCGTCGCGGCAGCCGAAGGCGGCGTTGACGCCGCCGGTCTGGGCGCGCACCGCCACGGTGTAGTCGTTGCCCACGGGGACGCCGGCGAAGGCGGGCATCGCGGCGACGCTGCTCGCGCTGGGCGCCATGCGGATCGCCGTCGGGAGCAGGCTCACGTCGGTGAGCGAGGAGCAGCTCACGCCATCGTAGAGGAACGTGTCGACGCGATTGAGGTCGCGATCGCCGGCGTAGCTGATCGACACGACGATGGTGCCGAGGTCGGTGTCCGAGACGGCGATGTCGAAGAAGACGTCGTCGCCGATCGGGGGGGTCACCTGGACCTGGAACATGGCGTCGGAGTCACCGGCCGTCAGGTCCACCGCCGCTTCGCCGCCCGACGTGGTCGAGGTCTGGAGCGCGGAGAGACGCGAGCCGCCGGCGACGGCGGGGAGATCGAAGCCGATCGGCGCGTTGGCGATCGGCATGCCGTCGGCGTCGACGTAGCGAACGCGAAGCTCGGTGGTCTGGCCGTAGCGCAGGTTCACCGCGGGGGAGCCGACGATCTCGAGCCGCGCGCCCTCCAGGCGCGGGTCCATCGGGTCGAAGGTTTCATCCCCGCACGCGGCGGCGACGAGGGTCGCGACGACGGCGACCAAGAGAAGACGAGCTCTATCCATGCAAACACCTCGGAAGTGAAGCCGCCATCCTACAGGAGCATACAAATTCGGGCCAGCGGTGGCGGGAGTCAGCGCACGGAGAGGGGGGAGACCAGCATCACGACCGAGTAGCCGATGGCCCGGGTGCGCCCGAGGTTGGCGTAGCTGTGCCGCTGGTCGCCCCGGAAGGCGACGACGTCGCCTGGCTTCAGATCGAAGCGCTCACCGCTCGCCACCAGGGTGATCTGCCCCTTCTCGCAGGCGAGATACTCGCGCGTGCCCGGGGTGTGGGGGACGCCGGTCATGCGCGCGTCGGGGGGCAGCTCGAGCCGATCGATCTCCATGCCCGGCACGGGATCGGGCAGCAGCTTGCGCACCCGGACGTTGCCCCGCTCCCTCACCTCGAGCTCCGCCTTCGGATAATGGCGCCCCGTGGCGCGCGGCGGCGCGAGGAGCTCCTCGAGCGAGACGCCCAGCGCGGACGCCGCCGCGTGCAGGACCGAGAGCGTCGGGTTCGCGCCTCCGGACTCGAGGTTCGCCCAGGTCGCGCGCGGCAACTCGGCGAGCTTCGCCATCTGCAGCTGCGTCTTGCCGCGAGCGGCTCTCAGCTGCCGGACGTTGTCCGCGAGCCGATCCCCCAGCGCCCCACTCATCGCCTCGACTCCACCCAGCGCTCATACGCGCGGGGTGGGAAGAAGGCCAGCGCGAGCGCGCCCGCGGCGAGGAGCCCCGCGAGGCTGACCAATCCCACCGCCCACAGATGCGCCTCCATCGGGGCGCCGTGGAGGCATCGGTGTACGGTGGCGACGGCGTGGGCGAGCGCCGAACACAGCGTCGCGACCCCCCAGAGCAGCACGCGGTTCGCCACCAGAGGCTCGGCCAGACCGATCCGCATCCTGCGGCGCATCATGCGGTGGCTGCGCAGGGCCAGGGCAGACAGGAGAGCGGGCACCAGGCCGCGCATCGCGAGCCCGAGCGGGATCCAGGGCCCCGAGGACGTCTTGCCATCCAGGTAGTGGACCCACTGACCGCTCAGGAGCTCACCGGTCGCGCACCCGGCCAGGCCCAGGACGACGAGGATCGCGACGCCGGTCCCCCAGCGCTCCCGTCCGAGGAACACACGCCAGCCGAAGAGCGCGAGCGAGGCGGCTCCCAGGTAGTCCGGCACCAGGGTGAGCGCGAACATCGCCCACGGTGAGTCCTCGCCGACCTGGTGGGTCTGGCGGACGGCGATCTCGAGGGCCACCCCGACCGCGCCGGAGCCGAGCAACCCGAGCCCGAGGAGCAGCTCGGGGGAGCGCCGGGTGCGCGCGTAGAGCCAGAGCATGCGGACACCGACGACCCCACCCGCGACGAGGAAGGCGCCCACGCCGACCAGCGCGAGCGGGCTCACCGGCGCCTCCGACCGAGGCGCGCGAAGACGTCGTGCGCGGACTCGCCGTGCGCCTCGAGATCGCCCCGCGACGCACGCGCGCGCAGCCCCTCCGCCAGCGCGGTGCAGACGCCGGCCGCGCGCTCGGGAGCGACCCCTCGCGTGACGAGCGCGGCGTGGAAGAGGCGGTCGATCAAGACCTCGAGCTGCGCCACGGTGAGCTCGAACGGCGAGATCCCGGCCTCCTTCAACACGAGCCGCACCGTGCCACGCGCCTGGATCGTCGAGAACGAGGTCTCCTCCTCCAGGGCCTCCGCGACCCAGTCGAAGACGGGCGAGTCAGCCACGCCACCTCGGGTCGCGCGAGGGGGACCAGTCGTGGGAGCGACTCCAACGCTTTGGAGCCCAGATCGCTTTCCTCGTCATCGGTGGCCAGTGTTTCAGCGAAGGAGGTACGGATGAATCTTCGTGAGCTGAATGTGGTGGTCACCGGAGCGAGCCGGGGGCTGGGGCTCGCGCTGAGCCGTCGCTTGGCCGCCGCGGGGGCCGTGGTGGTGATGGTAGCGCGGGGTGTGGTCGATCTGGAGGAGGCCGTGGCGGGTGTCCGCGAGGTGGGCGAAGCGCACGCGCTCCCGGCCGACGTGGGGGCTCCCGACGCGGCGGCGCAGATCGCGGGCGCGGCGGCGGCGATGGTCGGACCCATCGACGTGCTCGTGCACAACGCCAGCACGCTGGGCCCCGTGCCCTTGAGGCCGCTCGCCGAGACGTCGGACGCCGACTTCGACGCGGCGTTCGCCGTGAACATGGCGGGCCCCTTCAGGCTCACGCGCGCCATCGTCGGCTCGATGGTGGCCCGAGAGCGCGGCGTGGTGGTTCACGTCAGCAGCGACGCGGCCGTCGAGGCCTACCCCACCTGGGGCGCGTACGGCGCCTCGAAGGCGGCCGCCGATCACCTCTCGCGGGTGTGGGCGGCGGAGCTCGAAGGGACGGGCGTGCGGGTCCTGTCGGTCGACCCGGGCGAGATGAACACGAAGATGCACGCCGACGCGATCCCGGAGGCGGACCCGGCCTCGCTGCGCGATCCGAACGATGTCGCGGCCGGGATCGTGGCGTTGATCGCGGAGGGCGCCGAGAGCGGCGTGCGTGTGCAGGTGGCGTCGTGATCGCCGCGGCCGAGCCTCGCGCCGATCTCCGGGCCCAGCGCCTGATGCACCTCGACGTCTCGCGGGGCGCGCTCACCGACGGCCGCATCGCCAACTTGCCCGAGCTCGTTCGGGAAGGAGACGTGTGGGTGTTGAACGACGCGGCCACCCTGCCGGCGTCGCTCGCTGGGCGCGCGGCGGGGCGGGACGTGGAGCTGCGCCTCCTCGGGGAGCGGCTCGACGGCGCCTGGCGCGCCGTGCTCTTCGGGGAGGGCTCCTGGCGAGACGACACGGATGGCCGGCCAGCTCCGCCGCGCCTGTCGGTGGGTGACCGGATCGTGCTCGGCGGCTCACTCGGCGCGTCGATCACCGAGGTCGACGCGTCGGCGCCGCGCCTGATCAGCGTGCGATTCGAGCCCGGCGGTGACGCGTTCTGGCGCGCGCTCTACACGCTGGGGCGGCCCGTTCAGTACAGCTATCTGGCGCGTGAGCTCTCGCTCTCGGAGGTGCAGACCGCCTACGCGGGTCGACCGTGGGCGGTGGAGCTCCCCTCGGCCGGGCGGCCGCTCGCGCCGAGCTCGCTCCTCGCGCTCCGACGACGCGGCGCCGAGGTGGTCACGCTCACCCACGCGGCGGGCCTGAGCGCGACGGGTGACGCCGCCCTCGACGCGCGGCTCCCGCTGCCGGAGCGCTACGACATCCCCGCGCAGACCGCGGAGGCCGTGTCGAGGGCGAGGAGGGACGGTCGGCGCGTGGTCGCGGTCGGCACGTCCGTGACCCGCGCGCTCGAGGGCGCCTTCCTCTCGCATGGGCGGGTGCCCGCCGGCCCCGGTGAGACGGGCCTGGTGCTCGGCCCACACACCCCGCTGAACGTGGTCGATGCCTTGCTGACCGGAGCGCACGATCCGCAGAGCTCGCACTATCAGCTGCTGCGCGCCTTCGCCCCGGACGCGCTGCTCGAGCGCGCGGTGCGGCGATCGCGCGAGCTGGGCTATCTGGGTCACGAGCTCGGAGACAGCTGGCTGATCGCCTGATATGTCAGGGCCCATGCGCAAGGCCGGCCTCACCCACCTCTCGGTACAGGACCTGAAGAACCTCCTCGCGCGCGTGCACGACGGCTCCCTGCCGTGCCCGTTCACGATCAAGGAGCTGACCGACGCGGGGCTCGCCTACCTGCAGGACCGGGTCGACTTCCTGGCGGGGCTGGACGAGCGCGCGGTGCGGGCGGTCCTGGTCGCGGTGATCGCGGAGCGTCAGCGCTCCGCGAGTCGGTCCTGACGCCAGGCGAACGCACCGGGATCCTCCTCGCCCGGGAGGCGCTGGACTTCGAGCGCGTGACCCTCGAGCCGGACCACGTCGCCCTCCCAGCGCACGCCGTCACCCGGCACCCGGAGCACGTCGTCGACGCCGACCAGGGCGGCCGCCTCGAGGGCCTCGTCTTCCCAGGTCCCTCCCGGCGCGTAGAGGGCGACGACGACGCGGCCGTGGCAGCGCTCGCCCGCGAACCAGCGCTGATAGCGGGCCTCGGCCGTCCAGCCGTCGGACCGCTGGTCGACGCCGAGGCGGCGATCGATCGTGCGGCATCCGTCGGGGGTGCGAGGCCAGAAGACGAAGGCCGCCGCCGCGCCCAGCGCGATCGCGGGGAGCACCCACAACAGAGGGCGAGCGCGTCGCCGGATCCCGCCTCGCTCTGCCGCGCCACGCACCTCAGGCGTCCTTGGGGGTCACGGAGGCGTCGTACACCGCCTCGTGCGCGTTGACCTTCTGCATGGTCGCGGCGTCGGGCTCGCCCACGATCTCGATGCGGGCGCAGGCCGCCTCGCCGCCCGAGAAGACGATGTTCTGCATCTCCTGCACGTTGATGCCCGCCTCGCGCAGCACGTCCAGCACGCCCGCGAGCACACCGACGCGGTCCTGATGGCGCACGACCAGCTGGTGGGTGGCCTCGGACTCGCTCGCGAGGTTCACGCAGTTGGGGATCAGGCGGCCGTGCGCGTAGGCGTCGACGATGCTGACCACCTCCTCGCCGACCGCCTCCGCCGCCTCGACCGTGCTCGCCCCGATGTGGTGCGTGCCATAGACGTTGCGGTGCTTGGCGATGGGATCGTCGAACGCAGCCTCTCCGCTCGAGGGCTCGGTGGCGAAGACGTCGAGGCCGGCTCGGAGATCCTTGGCGTCGAGGGCGCGGAGGAGCGCGTCCTGGTCGACGACCTCCCCGCGCGACGTGTTGATGAAGTAGGCGCCGGGCTTCATGCGCCCGAAGATGCTCTCACCGATCCGCCCGCGCGTCTCGGGCGTGAGCGCCAGGTGCACGGTGACGGCGTCGGCGCCCTCGACCGCCTCCTCCGGGGTGGCCGCGCGCTCGACGTCGAGCGCCTCGCAGCGCTCGTCGGTCAGGCTCCGCGACCAGGCGCGCACCTTCATGCCGAGCGCCTGCGCGCGATGGATCACCTCCCGGCCGATGGTGCCGCAGCCGAGCACCGCGAGGGTCCGCCCGCGCAGGCCGCGCGCGCCGCCGAAGCCCTTCTTGTTCCAGCGCCCCTGCCGCAGCTCCGCGACGTTGTCGGCGATGCGCCGGTCGAGGTTGACGAGGTGCCCGATGGTCAGCTCCGCCACGGCGCAGGCGTTCTTGCCCGGGCAGTTCGCGACGTAGACGCCGCGGTTCGAGGCCGCCTCGAGGTCGATCGTGTTCACCCCCGCGCCCGCCCGGATGATGAGCGAGAGGGCGCGCGCCGCCGCGATGTCGGCCGCGGTCACCTTGGTGCTGCGCACGACGAGCACGGACGGGTCGAGCTCCTTCAGCGCGGCTGTCAGCGCCTCGCCCGAGAGATCGGCGCGAACGTGTACGTCGGCGCCCAGGTCCTGGAGGCGACCGGCGACCATCGGGGCGAGCTTGTCGGCGAGGAGTACGCGCATAGGGACAGCATACGCGTTGCTGACGACGCGAAAGTGACGGCCCGCACGTCGCGCGGTTACTCTCCGACGGAAACATGATCGACCCCGCGATCCGAACCGCGTATCGCGTCGCTCACGCGATGTTGCGCTCTTACTGGTTCGTCCGACGCCCGCACACTTCGGGCGCGCTCGTCGCGCTGTGGCACGACGGCAAGGTCTTGCTCGTGAAGAGCTCCTATCGGCGCCAGTACACGCTGCCCGGGGGGTACGTGCGGCCTGGCGAGGCGCCTCGGGACGCGGCGGCGCGGGAGCTCCGGGAGGAGGTCGGGCTCGACGTGGCGAGCGAGGCGCTGGAGCTCGGCTACCACGGGACGAAGACCTTCGAGCATCGCCAGGACACGCTCGACATCTACGAGCTCGAGGTCGACGCGCCGCCCGAGCACCAGGTCGACCGACGTGAGGTGATCTGGGCCGGGTTCGTGACCCCCGAGCAGGCGCGCGGCATGGACATCGTCCCGCACCTCGCCGAGTACCTCGAAGATCGCTGAGCCCGGGCTCGCCCACGCGGACGGCGTGATAGCGTGGGCGCGTGAGCCTTCTCGGAGGTGGCCGTCGACGTCGGTCGGGCGGCCGCCCGTACGCCAGCGCGGTGCTCTTCCTCGGAGTCGTCTCGGGCGCGCTCGGGTGCGCCGTGCCTGGAGACCTGCTCCAGGACCGGGCCTGTCCCTGCCTCGCGGGGTACCGATGCGTCGTGGAGGAGAACCGCTGCGTGCCCGGCGACGCGCTGGACGCTGGCTCACGCGATGCGGGTCCGCGCGACGCCGGCTCCATGGACGCGACGCTCGACGCCGCGCCGGACGCCAGCGTGCACGACGCCGGGCCTGCGGGCCCCGTGGCCAGCTTTCCCTGCGAAGCCCTCGACGGCGCCTTCCTGCGCGACCGCTCCGGTCACGGACGGGACGCGCGCTGCGACGGCGCCGGCTGCCCCGACATCGTCCCCGGCCGGGTCGGCAACGCGTGCGACTTCACCGCCGAGTCGCGCCGGCTGCGGGTGTCGTACGATCCCGTGTTCATGCCCGGCGCCCGGAGCGGCGCGCCCGAGACCCTGACGGTCGCGTTCTGGGTGTACTTCCACGACCCGGCGCCGGAGGCGTTCGCCTCTTCCTCGGCCATCGGGCTCCCCGCCGGGTCGGGCTCCGCCAACGTGTGGCAGTCGTACTTCTCGACCGCCAGCGATCCGGCGCTGGCGGGCTTCATCTCCGCCGACGACGCCGAGATCCGGAGCCTCTACGCCACCGAGCCCATCCTCGTGGAGCGCTGGATCCACCTCGCGTTGGTCTACGATGGCGGGACGAAGTTGCTCTACTTCGACGGCGTCGAGGCGGCGCGCGCGGAGGGAGAGACCTTGCGGGTCAGCAACCAGGACGTGTTGATCGGCGCCGACGAGAACGACGGCTCGGTGCTCGTCTTCCCGCTCCGCGGGATGCTGGACGAGATCCTCCTCTACGACCGCGCGCTGTCGCCCGACGAGATCCGGGCGCTGGCCAGCGCGGGCTGAGGCGACTCAGACCCGCGCGACGCCGTCGAACACACGCGCGGCGGGGCCGCGCATGCGCACCGGCGCGTCCGGCTCGCCGACCGTGATGAGGAGCGGGCCGCCGGGCAGGACGACGCGCAGCGCCTCGCCCCGCGGCGCGCGCCCGGTCTCCACCGCCGCGACCGCCGCCGCGCACGCTCCGGTCCCGCAGGCCTGCGTGAAGCCCACGCCGCGCTCCCAGACCGCGAGGTCGAAGCCGCCCGGGCGGATGTTGCTCGCGAAGCCCACGTTGACGCGCTCGGGGAAGCGCGCGTCGATCTCCAGCGCGGGGCCGACGCGCTCGCGCGGCACCGGGTCGAAGGTGACCGCGTGCGGGTTGCCCATCGAGACGGCCGTCACGCGGAGGCGCTCGCCGGCGACCTCGATCGGCTCGTCCCTCCACGGCGCCTCCGCGGTGAGCGGCAGGTCGCGCGGCGCGAGCGAGGGAGACCGCATCCAGACCCCCACGTCGCCGACCGGACCGGGCGCGTGGACCTGCACCCGGTGAGGGCCCGCGTCGGTGTCGAGGTCGAACGGCGCGTCGGTGACGTGCCCACCCTCGAACAGGTGCAGCGCGACGCAGCGGACGCCGTTTCCGCACATCTGCGGGGTGGTGCCGTCGGCGTTGATGACGCGCATGAAGGGTCGCCCCTCTCGCACGCCGGTGAGCAGCACTCCGTCCCCGCCCACCCCGAGGTGGCGGTCGCAGAGCGCCCGCGCCTCCGCGGGCCCCAGGGCCGCGATCAGCGCCGGATCGTCGACCACCAGGAAGTCGTTCCCGAGCCCCTGGTACTTGCGGAAGACCACCTCCATCGGCGATGAACCTGGCGCGGACGGCGTTCGGTGTAAAGTCGCTCCGCCCTGGAGATCAGCATGGACCCCGTCACCCTCGTCGTCGGCGCGCTCGCCGTCATCTTCTTCTTGCTCGCGATGCTGCAGTGGCGCCGGGCCGCCGATCTCGAAGATCGCGTTCGCGACCTCGAGGCGAAGCTCGCCGAGCGCGAGCCTCTCCCGCGCGATGAGCCGGTCGAGCGGGCGGCGGAGCCCGAGCCGGAGCCAGAGCCCAAACCGGAGCCAGAGCCGGAGCCGGAGCCGGAGCCGGAGCCGGAACCCGAGCCGGAACCCGAGCCGGAGCCCGAGCCCGAGCCCGAGCCGGAGCCCGAGCCAGAGCCCGAGCCGGAGCCCGAGCCGGAGCCCGAGCCAGAGCCCGAGCCCGAGCCGGAGCCCGAGCCCGAGCCGGAGCCCGCACCGCCGAAGAAGGCCGAGCCCGACCCCCGACGCATGCAGGCGCTGAAGATCGTCAACGAGTCCTACGAGACCTGCCGCTACCTCGACTTCAACGCGATCGTCGAGAAGCCCTCGACCTACCGCGTCACGGTCCCGATCACGGCCGCCAACGGCGAGGCGGTGCGCTACCTCGAGGCGGGCATGTTCCCGTGCCTGAAGAAGGTGATGCTCGAGGACGACAAGGCCGTGCTCCACGTCGACATGTCCAAGGGCCCTCCCTGACGACCGGCCAACCGGGCGGTGACGGAGCGGCCCGATGAGGCGGAGGCCGCTCGCCGCGCGCGTGGCCATGCTCGGCGCGCTCTATCTGGCGCAAGGGCTCCCGTTCGGCTTCCAGGCGACGGCCCTCCCCGTGATGCTCCGGCGACAGGGCGTCGGGCTCGAGGAGGTCGGCTTCGCGGGTGCGCTCGCGCTGCCCTGGATGATCAAGCTCGTCTGGGGCCCCGCGGTCGACGCGTTATATGTCGCCGCGATCGGCCGACGGCGCTCCTGGATCCTGCCGCTGCAGGCCGGCCTCGCTCTGAGCTGCGGCGCGGCCGCCTTCGTCGACCCCGAGACCCAGCTCCCGGCGCTGCTCGCGCTCGTCTTCGCGATGAACCTCTGCGCGGCGACCCTCGACGTCGCGGTCGACGGCCTGGCCATCGACCTGCTCGCCCCCGACGAGCTCGGCCCGGGCAACATCGCCCAGGTGGTCGGCTTCAAGCTGGGCATGCTGACCACGGGCGGGCTGCTGCTCGCGTCACTGAGCGCCGTCGGCTGGCACGGCTTCTTCGCGATCATGGCCGGGCTGGTCGCGCTCGTGCTCATGATCACGATCGTCTGGCGCGAGCCGGAGACCGGCGGAGCCGAGCGCGCGGAGGGGCTGGGCGAGGTGTGGCGCGCCATGAAGCGCGCGGTGAGCCAGCCCGGCGCCGCGTGGGTGCTGGGCTTCATCGCCACCTACAAGCTCGGCGAGGCCGCGGCCGACGCGATGTTCAAGCCCTTCCTCGTCGACGCGGGCTTCGAGGACTTCGAGATCGGCATGTGGGTAGGCACGTGGGGCACCGTCGCGTCGCTCACCGGCTCGATCGCGGGGGGCCTGCTCGCGCGCCGCGTCCCGCTCCTGCGGGCGGTCGCGATCACCGCGCTGCTGCGCGCGGGCCCGGTGGCCGGGCAATGGGCGCTGGCGTGGTTCGGCCCGAGCGCGGCGGGCGTCATCGCCGTCACGACCAGCGAGCACTTCTTCGGCGGCGCGCTCACCACCGCGATGTTCGCCTTCATGATGAGCCGCGTCGATCGCACCATCGGGGCGACGCACTACACGGCCCTCGCCACCATCGAGGTGCTGGGCAAGGCCCCCGCGGGCCTCCTGAGCGGCGTGCTCGCGAGGGCGCTCGGCTACGCGGGCGTGTTCGGCGTGGCGACCGTCCTGTCGGTCGCCTTCCTCGGCCTCCTCTGGCCCGTGCGACGGGCGGTCAGCGGACCCGCACCAGCGTCCCGCGACCCTCGCTCCCCGGGATGATGGCGTCCCACCCAGGCGGCAAGTTGGGTTGCGTGAACGAGAAGAGCCAGCGCGCGTCGCGCGGAGACAGGTTCACGCAGCCGTGGCTCCTCGGTCGGCCGAAGCGGTCGTGCCAGAAGGCCGCGTGGAAACCGATCGAGCCGTGGAAGTACTGCACCCACGGCACGGCCTGGATGGCGTAGTTCTCGGACACGTCCTCGCGCTCGAGGTCGTCCATGTCGTCCTCGGCGAGCTTCACCCAGATGCGGTAGCTGCCCGTGGGCGTCGCGGTGGCGCCTCGCCCCGTGCTGACCGCGGTCACCCAGACCGGACGATCGCCGACGTAGGCGGTGACCACCTGAGCGCGGGTGTCGACGTCGATCCAGCGCTCGCCCTCCCCCGCCTCGTCCGGTCGCTCGGTCGGGCGCGCGCGGGCGACGTCGCGGCGATGCACCCAGTGCCCGTCCGCGGTGCGGAGGTATTCGCCGCGCTCCTCCTCGACGGTGACCCGCACGAGCCGGCTCCCCCGCTCGACGACGCGGCCTCCGGGGCTGGACCGCAGCGGCGCGCGCTCGCGCACGATCCACGCGACCGAGCCGAGCGACTGACCGTCCAGGCTGAGCCCCTCGAAGTCACTCGGCCGCGCGAAGCGGAGCTCCGCCACCGGGACCCAGAGGTTGGTGATGGTGCGGGCCATCTCGACCCCGTCGACGTTTCGACGCTCGACGATCGCCAGCCCGAAGCCGCGCCCGAGCGACTCCACCCAGCGGTCGCGGAAGTAGTCCTCGGGGCGCGCGTAGGCCCACGTCCCGTCCGTGCTCACGAACGCGTGCGCTCGCGGTGTCAACGAACCATCCTCGACGCGGGGCAGCTCATCCCCCTGAGGAGGCGCGGGCGAGAACTGGACGAGCGTCTCGCAGACGAAGGCGCGGGGGCCGATCTGGATCCACTCCCCGCCCGGGCAGCCCTGCCCCATCACCCGCCCGAGGAAGGGCGCGCGCGTCCCCACCTGCACCGTGCCGCGGCGCGAGGCGCCCGTGCTCGGCCCCGACCGCACCGTCGTCCCCGGCCGCGTGATGCGCACCGAGCGCACCCAGTCCGGCGCCGGCAGCCGCTGCGCGGAGGCGGGCGCCGCGATCAGCAACACGAGCAGAGTGGCGAGCCGGAGGAGCACCGCGTGAGTATGCCGCGCACACGCCGCGCGTCGAAGAAAGCCTCCGCGCCAACCCCGCTACCGGGTCGTCGGAGGGCTGATAGGCTGGCATCGATGACGCGCCCCGTCCTCTCTCTGCGGCTCGACGACGCCGATCTGAGGGTCGAGCGAGACTCCGTTCGGCGCGTCAACACGCAGATCCGACGCGCGCTCGAGGCGCGCTTCGATCTGGCTCCCGAGCCAGACCTCGTGGTGGCAGGCGCGCTCCAGGTGCCGGAGCCCGACGCTCCGCCTCACCTGTTCGTCCCGCACGGGGCCGTCGCGGACCCCGGACACTGGCTGCGGCACTTCTCGCGCTTGCGCTCCTGCGATGCGGTGATCGCGACGTCCGACTCGTGCGTGGCCATCCATCACGCCCTCACCGAGGACGGTCGCTACGGAGTGATCCGGATCCCGCTGGGCGTCGACGTGGAGCGCTTCCGTCCCGACGAGGCCGCGCGTGCGCGCACGCGGACCGCGCTCGGGGTGGGCGACGCGCCCCTGCTCCTGTGGACCGCGGGCTGCGCGCCGGAGAAGAACCTCGCCAACGCGCTCCAGCTCCTCGAGGGGATCGCGCGAGCGCTACCAGGCGTGCGCATGGCCATCCTCGCGGACGACGACACGCGGCGGCCACCCATGCTCGACGTCGCGCGCGCCTCGGGCGTCGCGGAGAGGCTGATCTGGCACTCCCCGGTCGACCCCGAGGCGCTCAACGACCTCTACGCGGCCGCGGACGCGCTCGTCCACCTGACCCTGATGTGGAAAGAGAACTTCGGCCTCACGCTCGCCGAAGCGCAGGCGGCCGGTCTCCCCGTGTTCGCGTCGGCGTGGGGCGGATTGCCCAGCACGGTCTGCGCCCCGAAGCGCGTCGTGCTCGCGGACACGTGGGTCGTGCGCGGGGGCCGCAGAGTCCAGTGGCAGGCGCTCGTCCCGCCGTGCGTGGCGCGGCTCAGCCAGCCGCACACACCGCGGATCGTCCCCGAGGAGATCCGGGCGCGTCTGGGGCTCGGGCGCTTCGCGCACGATCTGGAGCGCGCGGTAGAGGCCGCGCTCGCGCGCTCGAAGACCGCGTCGCGCGAGCCCATCACGCTCTCGGAGGCGGGCCGGGAGACGGTGCTCCGGTTCGCCAGCGAGGCCGCACGTCACCCCGGGCGGGACACGGCGGAGCTCTGCCGCGGCGCCAACGCGCGCACGCTCGAGCATCCACAGGCGCTGATCCACGCGCACATGGCGTCGCGCGCGGAGCCTCCCACCGGAAGCCACGCCTCGTTGCAGGAGCCGCTCGACTTCGAGGGCGAGGCGATCCGCGGGCTCAACCCCGCGTGGACCCCGGACCTGGACGCGCTCTCCGAGCCCAGCCGACGCGCGTTGCGCTGGCTGCGCGAGCCACGGGCGCGGGACGAGGTCGAAGCGCAGCTCTCTCGAGAGACGCGCTCCGCGCTGCGCGATGCTGGGCTCATGGGATGGGGGCCAGCCCCATTCACATCAAATCAAAACGTATAGCCTAGCGATGCCAGCTCGACGGCGAAGAGCTCCTCCACCAGAGCGCGCGTCGTGGGGTCGTAGTACCCGCGGTAGTCACCCTCGCGGCCGGCGGTCGGGTTGCGGTGCGGCAGCTGGACCGCGGGGAGACCGACCCGGGAGAGCACCGCGTCGAGGTCGGCCGAGAGGCGCTCGAAGCGGAGCACCGCGTTGGAATCCTGGAGGTGCATCCAGTACAAGCGGCCGCCTCGCACGATCTCCGTCGAGCCCCCGATCACCTCCTCGGGGAGGGTCGCGAGGCAGAAGATGAAGTCGCGAAAGGACCGGCCGCGGTCGTGCCGCGTCCACCACGTGACGAGCGCGTCGAAGGGGTTTCGCACCGTCGTGCAGACCGTGGCGCCCTCGAGCCAGTCTTCGGTGATCAGCCCCTGCGCCTTCAGATCGGAGACCCCGTCGTGGTGGCCAGCCGAGCGCCGTCCCCCGATGTCCTCGAGCGCGTCGATCGTGGCGTTGGACCCGGTGTACCGATGCGCCAGGTAGACGAAGCGGTGTTCGACGAACACGACGGCCATCGCTGGGACTCTGCGCCGTGGGACCCTGACGGGCAACGTTGCTCCCGCGGGCGCTGCGTGCGATGGGTCGAGGGTGAGCGCGCGGTGGGTCATGGGGGGCGTCGCCTTCGAGGTCGCGTTCGAGGGGGACGCGCTCGCCCTCGGCGAGGAGCACCTGCGCTTCGTCTCGCCCCCCGAACTCGCGCGGCCGCTCGTCGTGGTGAAGGTCGACGCGTCGGTGCGGTCGGCAGGGCCGCGAGAGGATCCACGCCGCATCGACGCGGGGCCCGACTGGGTCCGGACCGCGGACGCGCACGTGCGCTGGCGCCGAGAGGGGCAGGGGCGGTACGCGGCGGAGGCGGAGCTCGAGGCGCCCTACGGGCTCTCCCACATGACCACCGCGCTGACGGGCGCGCTCGTCAGCGCCGAAGGAGGCGTGGTCCTGCACGCGGCCGCCGTGGTGCTGGAGGAGCGCGCGGTGCTGCTCATCGGGCCGTCGGGCGCGGGCAAGACGAGCGCGGCGTGCCTCTGTGAGGGCACGCGCTGGCTGGCCAAGGACCGCGTGGCGCTGCTGCCAACGAGCGCCGGTTGGCGCGCCTGGGGCATGCCGGGCGGAGACGACATCACGCTCCCTCAGGCGCCCAACCGGCCGCTGCCGGTCGCGGCCATCGCGCGGGTTCGACGCGCGGACGAGGCGCCATCGCTGCGGAGGCTGGACTCGCTCCGAGCGCTGGTCGCGCTCCGCGAGTCGACGCAGACGGCGGGCTCGGAGCCCGCGCTCGACGCGCCCGCCGCGCTCGCGGAGGCCGTCACCGTCTACGAGCTGCGCGGGAGGCTCGATCGGCCGCTCACCGCGTCGCTGCGGGAAGCGCTGGCCTGATCAGTCGTCTTCGTCGCGCACGCCGTACTTCTTGGCGAGCTCGCGGAGGTGGTAGCGGGTCAGGCCGGCCGCCTTCGCGCTCCGGGTGATGTTGTCCTTGTGCTTGTCGAGGAGCGCCTTGAGATACGCGGCCTCGAACTCGTCGAGCACCGCGCTCTTCGCCTCCTTGAAGGGCACGTCCTCCTCGACGAAGCGTTCGGCGCTCCCCCCACCGAGCATCGGCGGAGGCATCTTCGGGGCGCCCGGCATCAGATCCGCGACCGTCAGCTCCGGCTCGTCCGCGAGGGACCCGCCGCGCTCGACCGTGTTCTTGAGCTCGCGGATGTTGCCCGGCCACGCGTAGGCCATCAGGCGGCGCATCGCCTCGGGCGCGATGCTCAGGGTGGCCTCGCCGTCCGGGTAGCGGCGGCGGCTCACGTCCGCGAGGAAGTGCTCGGCGAGGAGCGAGATGTCTTCCGGGCGCTCCTTGAGCGGCGGCAGCTCGAGCTGAACGACGCTGAGCCGGTAGTACAGGTCCTCGCGGAACGTGCCCTCGTTGACCATCGCGCGCAGATCGCGGTTGGTCGCAGCCACGACCCGTACGTTGACGGGGATCTGACGGTCGCCCCCGACGCGCTTGATCTCGCGGTTCTCGAGGACGCGCAGCAGCTTCGGCTGCAGGTTGAGGTCCAGCTCACCGATCTCGTCGAGGAAGATGGTGCCGCCGTCCGCCTGCTCGAAGGAGCCGCGGTGACGATCGGTCGCGCCCGTGAACGCGCCGCGCTCGTGGCCGAAGAGCGTGCTCTCGATCAGGTCCTTCGGGATGGCGCTGCAGTCCTGGACCACGAGCGGGCCTTCGGCGCGGCGGCTCGCGGAGTGAACCGCGCGCGCGATCAGCTCCTTGCCCGTGCCGGTCTCGCCGCGCACGAGCACGGTCAGCTCGGTGGGCGCGATCTTCTGGAGCGTCGCGAAGATCTCGCGCATGCGGACCGACTTCCCGATGATCCCGTGGAAGCGGTCCTCCTTCGACAGCTCGATGTCGATCGTGCCCTTCTGGGGCTCGAACTCGAGGTGCGACTGGCCGACCCGCACGACGGTCCCGGGCTGGATCCACACCTCGCGCACGCGCAGATCGCCCACGAAGGTGCCGTTGGTCGAGTCGAGGTCGCGCAGGACGAAGCCCTTCTCGCGCGCCTCGATCTCGAAGTGGGTGCCGCTGACGGCCTTGTCGGCGAGGGTCAGGTCGCAGATCACGCTGCGCCCGACGGTGATCCGCTCACGCTCGATCAACAGCTCCTGGCCTTTGTCCGGCCCCTCCACGACGACCATCTTCGCCCGGCGCAGCTTGCGCTTCGTGGCGCGGTCGTCGGTGAAGATGGTGGTCAGGGCCGGGTTGTCGGTGTCCGTCACGCGATGTCCTCTCGCAGCGCTCGAATGGCCTTCTCGTAGTCTTCCTCGCCGAAAATCGCGCTGCCCGCAACCAGCACGTCGGCGCCCGCCCGGACCACCTGCTCGGCCGTGCCGACCCGGATCCCACCGTCGACCTCGAGGCGCACGTCGCGGCGAGACGCTTCGATCATCCAGTGGATCGCCTCGATCTTCGGGACGACGCTCTCGATGAAGGCCTGCCCCCCGAAGCCGGGGTTCACGCTCATCACGAGGACGAGGTCGAGCTGGTCGAAGCAGTAACGGAGGACGTCCTCGGGGGTGTGGGGGTTGAGGCTCACGCCCGCCTTCGCGCCGCACGCGCGGATGGCCTGAAGGGTGCGGTGCAGATGGGTCGAGGCCTCGGCGTGCACCGTGATGTAGTCGGCGCCCGCCTCCGCGAAGGCTTCGATGTATCGCTCCGGCTCCACGATCATCAGGTGGACGTCGAGGGTCCGCTCGGTGACCCTTCGGAGCGCCTTCACGACCGGCGGGCCGATCGTCAGGTTGGGCACGAAGCGCCCGTCCATCACGTCGACGTGGATCCAGTCCGCGCCCGCCTCCTCGACCGCGCGCACCTCCTCGCCGAGGCGGGCGAAGTCCGCCGAGAGGATGGAGGGGGCGATGCGTACGGGGCGGTCGGACTTCGGCACGGCCGCAGTCAAACCTCCGGCCGCACGAGTGTCAACGGTGGGGAGAGATGACCCGGGCAGAAAGCATCGGGGTCATTCGGGTTTCCGTCCTGAGCCTCCGGCCATCTCTCGTCTTGCTGCGACCGGCCCGTGTCCATACAATCCGGCCCTACCTCGGGAAGCATGGCAGTCGAACAGCGATACAGAGTGGTGGACCGACTGGAAGCCGGCGGCATGGCGGAGGTCTTCCGCGGTGAGGCGCTGAGCGTCCAGGGCTTCAAGAAGCAGGTCGCCATCAAGCGCGTCCTGCCTCACCTGGCGCAGAACAAGAGCTTCATCTCGATGTTCCTGGACGAGGCCCGCCTCGGCGCCCGGCTGAACCACGCGAACATCGTCTCGGTCTTCGACATCGGAGCCGCCGACAACACGTTCTTCATCGTCATGGAGTTCATCGATGGCTGCAATCTCAAAGCAGTCATGGAGAACTTCCGGCAGACGGGCCGCCGCCTCGGCGTGAAGGAGAGCGTTTACATCTGCATGGAGGTCTGCCGCGGCCTCAGCTACGCGCACGAGCTGATCGACGACGAGGGCGACGAGCTGGCGATCGTGCACCGCGACATCTCGCCGCCGAACATCCTCCTGAGCAAGCGCGGCGAGATCAAGGTCACCGACTTCGGCCTCGCGAAGGCGACCACGCAGCTCGAGAAGACCGATCCGGGCGTGGTGAAGGGGAAGTTCAGCTACCTCGCGCCCGAGGCGGCGCTGGGCGAGCGGGTCGACGCCCGGGCCGACCTCTTCGGGCTCGGCATCGTGCTCTGGGAGATGCTGGCCGGCCGCCGGCTGTTCCTCGGCGAGACCGACTACCAGACGGTCAAGCTCGTCCAGCAGGCGAACGTGCCGAGCCTGCAGCGCCTGAACCCGGAGGTCGACGCCGACCTCGAGGAGGTGCTGCAGAAGTGCCTCGCGAAGGATCCCGACCAGCGGTATCTGAGCGCGCGCGACATGGGCGACGCCCTGGCTGGCTACCTCTTCGGCAAGCAGCTGAAGGTCACCAGCTACGACATCGCCAACCTCGTCAAGGACGTCATCGACCGCAAGACGCGGTCGCCCAAGCAGCAGGAGGCGTCGATCATCGACCGCCTCATCCAGGAGGAGCTGCTGCGGTTCACGTCGCTCGACGACATGTCGGGCTCGGATCCGTCGCTCGGCGACCAGCCGCTGAGCCCCGAGAACGTCGCGGGCGCCCAGCCGCTCGACGCGAGCCTCTTCGAGAACCCGGCCGACTGGTTCACCGATGACGCCGAGGTCGCCGACGCCGTGGCCAGCGCGTCCGGGACCGAGAGCGAGCCGGGCTGGCGAGAGAGCGGGCTCGAGACGGACGCCGAGTCGCTCGCCGCGCTGCTCGAGTCGGACGCGCCCACGATGATCGCCGACGTCGCGTCCCTGAGCCCCGAGCGCGTCTCCGCGCCCCCGGCTCCGCGCCTGCCGTCGGTGCCCGAGAACCAGCCCCAGCGCGCCCCGACCCCGGCGCCGCCGCAAGCGGCTCGAGCGCAGTCGATCCCGCCCGAAGCCAGCCCTCCCGCCACGAGCGGCGGCGCGGCCAAGTGGGTCGTGCTCGCCGCGCTCCTGCTGCTCGCCGCCGGGGGCGCCGCCGCCTGGTTCGGCGGCTTCATCCCCTGAGCGTGCTCACCGGCACGTGCTCAACGGCACCGTGCTCAACGGCACCGGGCTCAACGGCACCGGGCTCAGCCACACCGGCACCGGGGGCACCGCACCGTGCTCACCGGCACCGGGCTCAGCGACACCGAGCGGCGACGCGCCTGACGTCGGGGGCGTCGTAGCCGTTCGGCGCCGCCTCGAGGTAGCGCCGGGCCAAGGTGCAGGCCTCCTCGCCGCGCCCGAGCCGCGGGGCGAGACGGCCGAGCGCCTCCGGCGGCGGCATCACGCCCGTGACGGCCGCGCGGAGCGCCTCGAGCGGCGCGTTGCCACGCTCGATGGCCACGTTCGCCAGGAGGAGGTGGGCCGGGCCGAAGCGCGCGTCGGCGGCGAGCGCCGCGTTGGCCGCCTCCACCGTCTCGTCGAAGTCGCCGTGCTCGAACTCCAGACGCCCGCGCGCCACCGCGAGCGCGGGCGCGAGCGCCTCCGCGAGGCCGCGTGACTCCGCCTCTCGCTCCGCCGTCGCGATCGCCCGCCGAGCGCTGGAGAGATCGCCGCGGCGGATGTCGATCAGCGACTGGCCGAGCAGCGCCTCGGGCTGATTGCGATCCCTCGAGAGGGCCTGGGCGAAGGCGCGCGAGGCGTCGCGGTCCTCCTCCGCCTGCGCGTAGAGCGCACCGAGCGCGGTGAACAGCTCCGCGTCTCGGTGCTCGCGGGCGAGCGGCTCGAGGGTCGACGCGCTCGCCGCGCCGTCGCCCCGGAAGACCATCATTCGCCCGCGCAGGCGCGCCACCTCGAGCGCCTCGTGCCCCGTGGCCGCCGCCTCCTCGATGCGGGTCGCCGCGGTCTCGACGTCTCGGGCCGCGAGCGCGAGGTGCGCGAGCCCGACCAGCGCGCGGGGGTGGGCGGGCCGAAGGGACAGCGCGCGCTCGTAGGCCTGCTGCGCCTCCGCGGCCTCCCCGGCCTGACGCGCCGCGTCCCCGAGATCAGCGGCCAGGTCGGGGTCGTTCTCGCGCGAGGCGGAGGCGCGGCGGAGAGACGTCAACGCCTCCTGCACCTGCCCGCGCCGCAGCTGGAGCGAGCCGCGGGCCGCGAGCAGCTCGGCCGCCTCGGGCCGACGCCGAAGCGCCGCGTCGAGGATCTCGGAGGCGTCGTCGAGGCGCCCCTCCGCGAGGTAGGCGCGCGCGAGCAGGGGGGCCGTCTCGAGGTCGTCGACCGCGCTGGCGCGGAGCGGCTCGAGCAGCTGGATCGCGCGGCCGGCGTGCCCGCCGTCCATCTCGATGGCGGCCAGCCGCACACGCGCGTGGCGACCCTCGGGCCCGGGCACCTCCAGGGCGGCCTCGTAGAGCGGGCGCGCCTCGTCCGTCTGACCGCGCGCTTCGAGGATGCGGGCCCGGAGCAAGCTCCGCCGCGGCGTGGCCTCGGCCGCGCCCAACGCCTCGAGCGCCTCGTCGAGGGCGCCCGCGTCCAGGAGCACCTCCGCCGTGAGCAGCGCGCGCCCCGACTCGTCGATCGGCGGCTCCGGAAGCGCCGACAGATGCTCGCGCGCCTCCGTGGCCGAGCCGGCCCGCAGGAACGTCTCGATCATCCCCATCGCAAAGGCTTCGTCGCTGGGCGGAGGATGCGTCGCGGCCGCCCGCACCTCCTGGAGCGCGGTCGACGCGTCGCCCTGCGCCGCGGCGTGTTTCGCGCGCAGCAGGTGGGCCCAGGCGAGCTCGAAGGGGGTCGCCCGCTCGGCCAGGTCGTCGACCACCGCCGTCGCCTCGTCCAGCGCGCGGGCGGGGTCGCTCCCGCTGTCCTGAAGGATGCGCGCACGGATCACGCGCACCGACGGATGCGTCTCGCCCGAAGGGATGGAGTCGAGCAGCGTGAGCCCGGCCGCGCTGTCGCCCGTGCGGTGGCGCATCAACGCGTGCAACGTGACGTGACGCGGAGAGCCGGGCCGCGCCGTCGCCGCCTGTCGGGACGCCTCCTCCGCCTGCGACCAGCGACCGAGCGCGGCGGTCGCGAACGCCCGGGCACGGAACGCCTCGGGGATCTGCTCTCCCTCCGCGGTGAGGCCGCTGAGCACGGACAGGGCCTCGGTCGACGCGCCGCGATCGACCGCGAGCAGCGCGGACGCGATCGACGCGTCGGTGCTCGCCCCCTCACCCTGGAGCGAATCGAGGATGGCCTGCGCTTCGTCCGCCCTCTCCACGTCGTGCTCGAGCACGAGCGTGGCGAGGAGCCGCGCCTTCAGCGCCCGCTGCCGGACGTCTCCGTCGTCGCCGATCTCCGCGACCACCGCCTCGACCGCCGCCCGGTCGCCGCTGTCCCCCGCGGTCGCCGCCGCGCCCCGAACCTCTTCGCGGGCCGCGGCGTCGAGCCAGGCCGAAGCGGCGAGCCCGCCGCCCACCCCGAGCACGACCAGGAGCAGCGCCCCGAGGGCCGCGGGGACGACCCAGCGACGCTTGCCGCGACGCTCGGCCACGCGCTCGGTGGCGATGTCGCGGGCGAGCCCTCGCGGGGGCTCCGCGGCGGGCGCGGACGCTGGCGTGGGGTGCGGCGCGGCTTCGTACGCGGGCGGCACGGACGCGGCGGGGAACGGCGTCGGCGCGTGCACGTTTCCGCCCGTGGGGATCGGGGCCGGGCGGGCCTCGGGCATCGGCACACGCGCCATCGTCGGCGGCTCGACCTCGGAGTCGTCGTCGAGGCCGTCGAGGAGGCGGGCGCGGGTGGGCTCCTCGTCGAGGTCTTCGATGGGCGACGTGAACGCGTCGGTCGGCAACAGGTCGCCGGCGAACGGCTCGAAGTCGTCCTGGATCTCCAGGTCGAGCGGCGCGATCGGCTCGAAGGTCGGGCCGGGGGGCGGGAACGGCTTGGGGGTGAGCCCCTTCGCGCTCGGCACCTGGGCGCGGGTCGGCTCGCCCTCGAGCGCCAGCGGCACCGCGTCCCTGGAGTCGAGCGGGAGCTCCTCCGTCACCGGCTCGGGCACGAGCCCCGTCAGCCCCTCGTCCGCGTCGCGCGGCTTGGGCTTGGC
The DNA here is from genome assembly GCA_040218145.1 of Sandaracinaceae bacterium. GTDB lineage: Bacteria > Myxococcota_A > Polyangia > Polyangiales > Sandaracinaceae > JAVJQK01. The sequence goes on from JAVJQK010000122.1 coordinate 282,141, forward strand.
GACCGCCGTCGGCTGCTGCGGCAGCGGGTCCGCGGACGTGGGAGGCTTCGCGGGCGGCGCCGGGAGCGGGGCGGCCGCGAACCCGAGCGCCGTCGGCTTGCGGGCGCGGACCCGCGGCGCGGGGCGCGCTGGGCTGGTCTTGGGCCGCTCGCGCGCCTCCGCGACCGCCTCCTCGACCAGGCTGGGATCCACCTGCACGGAGGGCTCCGGCTCGTGCGGGAGATCGGCCGCCGTCGCGGGAACCGGCGTGTTGGTCTCCTCCCACTCGGGCGATCGCGTCTCGACCGTGGGCTCCGCCTCGTCGGCGAACCAGCGCTCGATGGTGTTCGAGACCGGGGCGTTCTCGTCGGCCGCCTCTCCGAGGAGCTCCTGGGCGACCTCGTCGCTGGGATCGAGCTTCAGCGCCTTCCGCAGCGCCTCCACCGCTTGAGTGGGCCGGCCGTCGCGAAGGTACGCCTCGCCCAGGAGTCGATGCACCGGGGCGTGATCGGGCTTCTTGCGGGCGAGCGCCATCATCTCGACCCGGACCTCGTCGTAGCGCTCGAGCGCCAGCAAGGCCTCGCCGAGCAGCAGACGCACCTCGACCTGATCCGGGCGCACGAGCAGCGCCCTTCGACACGCACGAACCGCTTCTTGATAGCGGCGCTCCGAAATCAGGAGCTTCGCGCGCTCGGTCAGCTCCTGGCTCGCTGCGCCCATCTTCTCTCGCGGGCCCGTGCTCCCACGTGCTCTCCGTCCTCGTCCCCCGCAGGCCAAGCTCGCACGTCGCGCGTGCTGGATCCAAGGGTAGTCATTAATCGACGCGCGGGAAAAGATCCCGTCGCCCCACCAACGCACGGATCCGTCGCTCGAGGCGCTCCCCATCGGCCGCGTCGAGGCTGCCGCCGCCGTAGCGCGCGTCTCGGTGGCGGTCCGTGACCTCCCGGACGAGCTCCATCTCGGTGAACCCGGCCGCCTCGAGCGCGGCCAGCTGCTCGTCGGGGGTGCGCGAAGGCGGGCGAGGGTGGCCCAGCTTCGCCAGCACGCGGTCGAGCGCTCGATAGAGGCGGATGGCGACCCGCGCGCGCTCGGGATCCTGCGCGGCCTTCGCGCGACGGCGCCGCAGCAGCAGGAACACGGCGAGCGCGATCACGAGCAGCCCGGCGCCGGCGAGCAGCCACCCGTCGGGACGAGCGGGGCGCGCGCCCGACTCCGAGGAGCGCGCCGGCGCGTTGGCCTCTCCGTCCCCGAAGAGATCCCGCAGCTGTCGGACGATCGAGATCTGGGAGCGCAGGTCGTAGCCGACCACGTCGTCCGCCCAGCGGGTCTCGATCGCGTCGAAGATCTGGCGCAGCGTCGCGAGCCAGCCCCCGCCGGGCCCGAAGGCGTCGCGGCCGGAGGGGGTGGGATCGAGCACGACCCAGCCGCGCCCGGGGAGCCACACCTCCACCCAGCTGTGCGCGTCGCCCTGGCTGATCGCGTAGTAGCTCCCATAGGCGTTGTAGCGTCCGCCCAGAAAGCCCGTGACGTTGCGCGTGGGGACGCCGAGGGTTCGCAGCATCACCGCCAGCGACGTGGAGTAGTACTCACAGTGCCCGCGCTTGGCCTCGAAGAGGAAGACCTCGAGCGGGAGCCGTCCTCCGAGCGGCGGGGTCTCGAGCGAGTACGTGTACTCACCGCTCTCTCGCAGGCGCTGCACGATCCGCTCGACCCGATCCCCGTCGCTCTCGGCGCCCGCCGTCCATGCGCGGGCGAGCTCCGCCACCCGCTCGTGCCCCTCCGGCACCTGGAGATATCGTCGCAGGAGATCGGGATCGGGGTCTTCGGCGCGCACCTCGACCGCCGTCCAGGCGACGTAGCGCAGCCCCATCCCGTCGGCGTCGCCGTAGCGAACGTCCACGCCGGGCGCGATGTGCACGTCGCGACCGACGGGCACGCCTCCCGTCATGCGGGGCGGGATCTCGAGCCCGACGGTGTCCGGCGGGAGGAAGATCACCGGCTCGTCGAGCGCGTCGAGCACGATCGACCAGGCGCGATCCTGCGTGGGCTGCGGGAAGCGATGCGGCACCGGGTAGAAGTCGTCCGCGTGCCCGACGCTCTCGCTCTCGAGCTCGCTGCTCCGGGTCCAGCGTCGGCCGTCGTAGTGATCGAAGCTGGTCCCGCGCAGGCGGAGCGACATCCGCTCGGGCGGGTCCGCCGGGAGACTCGGCGGCTCGACGCGCAGCACGACGGTCGGATCGGTCCGGATCAACCCGAAGTCCCCGAGCTCGACGTCCGCGCCGAAGCCGCTCACGCGTTGACCGAGATCGCGGCCGAGGGTCAGGAAGCCGAGCCCGACCCGCGGGAACGCGAGGAAGATGCCCGCCGTCATCGCGAACAGCGGGACCGCGAGCGCGGCCGTGCCGAGCAGGAACCCAGTGCCGACGAGCGGGCTGCGCAGGGTGCGCGCGATGGCCTCCTCGCGCTCGGGCTCCGGCAGCGGCGCGTGCTGCGCCTCGAGCTCCGCGCGGAGGTGCCCGAGGGCCAGCGTCCAGGGCACGACGACGACGAAGCCGAGGAAGACCAGGGCGTAGGTGATCTCGGTCGACAGCACCGTCGCCGCGATCAGATGGAGCAGCGCGAGCGCGGCGATCTGCTGGTGCTCACGCGCACCGCGTCGGTTGAACAGGCGCGAGATCTGGAGCGCGGCGGTGAGCTCCAGCACGAGCGGGAGGAGCGGGGCGCCGAAGAATCCACGGGCGGACTGCACGAGCAGGAACACCACCACGCCGATGGTCCAGCCTCGGGTCCACCGAGGATCGCGGATGCGCGCCCCCTCGGCGAACCAGCTGGCGATCCACGCGGCGAAGATGAGCAGCTCGGCCGGCAGCTCGAGCTCCGGCCCGATCGAGAGCGCGAAGAGCCCGAGCCCCGAGAGCCCGTAGCTGACCCACTTGTGGAGCCGCTCGAAGCTCACGCGGCTCCCTCCGCGAGCGCGGCCCCGTCCTCGAGCGGCGCGTCACCCTCCGCGAGCGGCACCGCCTCGAGCAAAGCGAGGTGACGCCACAGCGGGTCCGGCGACTGGCCCGGAAGCACGAGCGGAGAGGCGCTCGCACGCGACGCGATCTCCACGGCGACGCCACGCTCGAGCTCGTCCGCCGCCGCGCGGGCGGCGCGGGAGATCGTCGCCTCGAGCTGCGCGTCCCACGCCTCCCCCGCGCCGTGCGGGCGGCCCTCGTCGACCACGATGGTCAGCTTGCGGGCGACGTCGCGTTGCCGCTCGCGGACCACGACCCGGCCCAGCGCCGCGCTGCGCCGCCAGTGGATCGCGCGCGCGTCGTCTCCGGAGACGTACTCGCGCAGCCCGGCGACCTCGGAGCCCGGGCCGAGCCGATGCGAGGGGGCGTCGGGTCCGCTCTTGGGACGCGCGCGCGCGCCCGAGGGATCGCCGTCGATCGCGGGGTAGACGAGCAGCTCGTCCTCGAGATCGATGACGCGCCACTTCTCGAAGAGCCCGAACGGGTAGCGCGTACGGAGGTTCAGCTGGGTGAGCTTCATCGTTCCGCGCCGCGCAGGACGCTGAGAGTAGGCGCGCACCTCGCGCGCGCCCGGCCCCACCTTGAGGAAGTAGACGCGCGGGGCGGCGTCCCCTTCACGGACCTCCTCGAGCTCGACCGAGTACGAGGGGAAACGAGTCTTCGCGTTCGACAGCTCGAGCTCGACGAGACACGGCGTGCCGGCGAACGCGCGCCGGGGGAGGTGGCGCTTCACCGCCACGTGCCGCAGGACGACCTCACTGAGGATGCCGCTGAGCACGATGAGGCTCAGCATGAAGCCGAGCACGAGGTAGAGCAGGTTGTTGCCCGTGTTGACGGCCGCCGCGCCGACGCCGACGGTGACGAGCACGAAGACGCGCCCCTCCCGCGTGAACTTCAAGCGCCGCGGTGGGCCCCGTCGCTTGCGCTTCTTCTTCGTGGGCGTGGTCGCGCGGCTCACGCGCTCACACCGGCACGGGGATGGCGTTGAGCAGGTCGCGGATCACGCGCTCGGCGTCCTCGCGCTCCCCCGCCGCGTGCGCGCCCGCAACGCGCACCCGGTGCGCGAGCGTCGCGACCGCGACCGCCTTCACGTCGTCGGGCGTGGCGTAGGAGCGGCCGGCGACCAGGGCGTGGGCGCGGGACGCGCGCTCGAACGCGAGGGCGGCGCGGGTGGAGGCGCCGAGCTCGAGGAGCGGACTGGCGCGGGTGGCGAGCACGATCTCGTGCACGTAGTCGACCAGCGAGGCCTCCGCGCGGACGTCGTCGACGGCGGCCCGCGCGGCGCGGATCTGCGCGGCGTCCGCGACGGAATCCAAGGCGTCGAGCGGATCGCTGCCGCGCCGGCCGAGGAGCACGCGGCGCTCGACGTCCTTCGACGGATAGCCGAGGCGGAGCCGGAGCAGGAAGCGGTCGAGCTGCGACTCGGGCAGCGGGTAGGTGCCGTAGAACTCTTCGGGGTTCTGCGTGGCGACGACGAAGAACGGATCGTCGAGCACGTGGGTCTGACCGTCGATGGAGACGCGGCGCTCACCCATCGCCTCGAGCAGCGCGCTCTGGGTCTTGGGGGTCGTGCGGTTGATCTCGTCCGCGAGCAGCACGTTCGTGAAGATGGGCCCGGGTCGGAAGTCGAACTCGGCGCGCGACTGGTCGTAGACAGCGCCTCCGAGCACGTCCGCCGGCATCAGATCGCTGGTGAACTGCACCCGGCGGAACTCGAGCCCGACCGAACGCGCGAGCGCTCGCGCCAGGGTCGTCTTGCCCACCCCCGGCACGTCTTCGAGGAGCACGTGGCCGCCGGCGATCAACGCGACGACGGCGAGCTCCACCTCTCGCTCCTTGCCCTCGAGGACCCGACCCACGTTCTCGACGATGGCGCGGGCGAGGGCGGTGGCCATCGGGACCGGAGCCCCAGGGCTCTGCCCGAGGACCTCGGCTTCAGCGGTGACGGTCACGGCGGAAACTTAGGGCTCAGTTCCACCGGCGTCGAGCGGGATGGCGACGCAGAGGATGGTGCCGGCGCCCGGGAAGCTGTCGGCCCAGGCCTCCCCGCCGTGGGAGCGGACCAGCCCGCGCGCGAGGGACAAGGCCATGCCGAGCCCCCCCACGCGTCGCCCGGCGGGCTCCGTGATCTCCTGGAACGCCTCGAAGATGCGCTCGACCTCCTCGGGAGGGATGGCGCCGAGCGCGTCGTGGATCTCCACCCGGAGGTGCCGCTCGGGCCCTGGCGGACCGTACGCCACTCGCGCGCGCAGGCGGATCCGCGTGTTGGAGAGCGCGGACGCGGAGTGGCGGAAGAGCGCCACGACGGCCTGGACGATGCGCCGCTGATCCACGTGGACCGGCGGGAGCCCTGGCTGCAGCTCGGCGACGATCTCGACCTCCTGCCCCTGGACGAGCGTCTTCGCGCGCGTCACCGCCTCGGTGAGGATCTCGACCGACGGCGTCCAGACCCGCCGCAGCTCGAGCAGCCCCGCCTCGAGCCGGGCGAGATCGAGGATGTCCGTCAGCAGGGTGATCAGCTCCTCCGCGCTGCGCCGGACCATGGTGACGCTCTCGCGCTGGCCTTCGGTGAGCTCGCCCTCCATCCCGTGCTCGAGGATCTGCGCGAACCCGACGATCGAGTTGAGCGGGCTCCGGAGCTCGTGACTCATCGCGGCCATGAAGCGCGTGCGCAGCTCGCGCGCGTCGGAGATCTGGTCTCTCGCGCGGGCGTCGGAGCGCGCGTCGGCCTCGAGCTGCGTGGCGCGCGCGGCCAGCTCCGCGTCGAGCGCTCGAAGGCTGGGATCGCGGAGCAGCGGCACCACCGGGCGGATGAGCCCGTCCGGCCGCACCTCGATGCGGTCGAGGAAGTCGGCGTAGGTCCCCGCCTCGCGGTCGTTTCGGCGGGCGCGACGGAAGGCGAAGGCGGCGAGACCCAGCGCGAGGGCCACGGGCGCGGCGGCGAACCAGGCGCCGACCACGGAGGCGCAGACGAGACCGAGACCGGCGAGCGGCGCGAACGCGGCCAGCGCGGCCGGTCCGGCTTCGGCGTCGTCCGGCTGCTCGCGGGCCCAGGCTCGCTCGACGGGGACGGCGCCGAGGAGCACCACGCCGAGCGTCAGCAGCGGCGCGTCGGCCGTCCCGAGCCAGAACCGCGGCAGCAGGAAGAGCGCCGTCGCGACGGGGGGCACGAGCGCGGCCCGGAGCGCCGCGTGCCGGCCGCCCGTGAGGAGCGCGCGGAGCGCCCAGACACCGCCGAGCACCTGCACCGCCGCGAGGAGCAGCGCCGCGTTGACCGGCGGCATCTTGATCTCGAGCGCGAGCGCGAGCGCGGCCAGCGCGAGGGCCTCGGCCGTCGCGGTGAGGACCACCCGCAGCGCGGTTCGACCGAGCGTCCCCATCAGTCGGCCTGCCGCGGGAGGATCACGTGGAACGCGGAGCCCTCCCCGAGCCGGGTCTCCACATCGATGCGTCCCCCGTGCCACTCGACCAGATCGCGGGTGAGCGCGAGCCCGAGGCCCGTGCCGCCCCGTCGCGACTCTCGCGAGCCCGCCTGGGAGAATTCCTCGAACAGTCGGGGGATGTCCGTCTCGGGGATGCCCGGTCCGGAGTCGCGCACGGTCAGCCGCACCCCGTCCTCGTGCGGCGCCGCCTCCAGGGCGATGAAGCCCTCGCGGGTCGCGCGGATCGCGTTGGTCCCGAGGTTGATGAGCACCTGCCGGAGCCGACGACCATCCGCGTAGGGCGACGGCGTCGTCGGGTCGACCTCGCACCGCATCTCCACCACGCCCTGCGGGAGCTGGCCTTCGAGCAGACGCGCCACCTCGCGGACGAGCGCGCCGATGTCGATGGGCTCGAGCAGCTGGGGCGTCTCCTGGCTCGGCACCCACTCGGACAGCACCGCCTCGACGAGCTCCTGGAGATAGACGCCGGCCGAGCGGATCGCCTCCACGTCCTCGCGCTGCGTCTCGTCGAGAGGCCCGTCCACCCCCTGGAGCAGCACCTCGGTGAACCCGAGGATCGCGTTCAGCGGCGTCTTGAGCTCGTGCCGCACCGCGGCGACGAACTCCTCGCGGAACCTCCCCGCCGTCTCCGCCTCGAGGCGCATCCGATGCCGCGCCTCGGCCGCGCCCTCGATCCGCTCCTCGAGCGAACGGAGCGCGGCCGCGAGGCGGGCGGACTCTGCCCGGCGCGGTTTGGCCAGAAGCAGCGCGAACGTCGACACGACCCCGAGCGCGATCCCCGTCCCCCAATCGGCGCCGGCGGCCTGAGCCACGCCGAGGGCTCCGACACAGACGACCGCGGCGGCGGCGAGACGGAACGGTGCAGACACGGCGGCACGGTACACTGCGCCATGGCGTCCGGCATGCCCCGTCCTCGACGGCTTTGGCTGGTAGGCGAGCAGCGAAGCGGCACCCGCTTCGCGACCGAGGTTCTGTGCGCCTTCCCAGGCGTCGAGACGGCGGGCAGCGTGCTCCAAGCGCCGCTGCGGCTGGCCTCCGAGCTCGGCGTCGGAGCTGGCTCGGCGTTGACGCGAAGGGAACGGCTGGCCCTCACGCGATCGATGCGCCACCCGGGTGACGGCGAGCGTCTCTTCGAGGCGTCGGAGGAGCCGAGCCTGGACGCGCTGCTGTGCCGTCGCTTTGGCTGGCGGCATCCGGACGCGGTGTGGGTCGTCTCGAAAGATCACGGTCCGTTCGAGTGGGTGCCTCGGCTGCTCGCGGAGACGGACTTCACAGTCATCGCCTTGGTCCGCGATCTGAGGGACGTGGTGCTCAGTCGTTGGACGCGCGGGGAGGAGGCCCTCGACGGCGTGGTGAGCGCCTGGAAGCGCAGCGCGCGCCAGCTGGCGGAGCTCTCTCACCCTCGATTGCTGGCGCTGCGCTTCGAAGATCTGATGAGCGCGCCCGAGCAGGCCTTGCGACGGGTGGGTCAGCTGCTGGATCGGGAGGTGAGCCTGGAGCAGACGATCGCCGCGACCGAGGCGTGGAGCCACCTGCGGGCCGACTCCAGCCACGGCGACGTGCGGCGCCCCTTCGAAGGCGTCGCGGTCGAGCGCTGGCGTCGACACGGCGACGCCGAGTGGGTGAAGCACGCCTCGGTCGTCGCCGCGGACGAGTTGCGCCTCTGGGGATACGAGGTGCCTCGGGCTCCCGTCGGCGACGTGGTTCAGGCGTGGAGGCGCTACGCGAGGGCCGAGCTGCTACGGGGCGCTCGCGTCATCGCGACGCGTGCCCGCCGACGCGCTCTTCCGCCCATGAGAGAGCCGCGTCCGGACGCGGGCGACGAGTAGACGCCCGGCCTCGAGCAGATCGCCGGGCTTGAGCCTACGAGGCCGCGGATCGCGCTGGAGCTCGACCCGCCCGATCACGCTCTCGGAGCGAGTCATCCCGACGCGCGCGCCAAAGTGGTCTCCTGCGTGCAGGAGCCAACCCGCCCTTCGCCCCGTGGGAACCGACAGCAGGACACGATGGCAGATTATCGGGTCGGCGCCGAACGCCACGATGTCACCCGCGCGAGGCGGCCGCTCGAGGGGCACCAAGGACACCACGTCCCCCACTTGAAGGGTGGGGGACATGGAGCGCCCGGCGATGAGCAGCCGCATCGACCCACGAGTCAGCTGTTCGTCGTGCCACCGAAGACACAACTCGCGGGACCGCCGGGCAGCTTCGCGCACGCGAGCGCGAGCGTCTCGAACTGCGCGGTCTCCTGAACGCGCGGTCGCTCGTAGGGCCGCTTGCGCTCGGTGGTGCCAGAGCGCGGGGAGTATTCGGAATCGTCCATGACTCTGTCTGCCTCTCAGTAGTGAATGAGCATGCGGCCCTGGTTGGACATGAAGGCGGGATCGCCCACCGCGAGGTCGGCCGCGCCGTCCCCGTTCACGTCCCCGATGTAGGCCGCATGGAAGCCCTGGAGCAATCCCGAGCCGCTCGCGCCACTGAACGTCACGCTGTCGGAGCGCACCCCCGCGGTGGTCGAGCCGTCCCGGTAGAACAGGTGCGAGGTGCCGGGCATCGTGCCGTTCTGTTGGGAGCCGGCGTAGATGTCCGCCACGCGGTCACCGTCGACGTCTCCGAGCGTCATCAGCCACGGGTGGCGCCCGAGGCCCAACCAGCGCCCGAAGAAGTCCTCGACGCCGCTGGTCGAGTCATTCGTGTACGTGATGGTCGTCGCCCCGGTGAACCCACTGGCCGTGCCGAGGTAGGCGACGATTCGTCCCCCCGACACGGTGTTGTGCACCAGCGCGTCGAGGAAGCCGTCTCCGTTGATATCTCCGCCCCCGGAGATCGCGAGCCCGAACGAGCTGGCGCCACCCACTCCGATGGTCTGGAGCCCAGTGAGCGGGATGCGAACGAGCCCCGAGCCCACGTAGGCGCGACCCGTCAAGAAGCCTACGACAGCGCCAATACCCATCCCGGAGTCACCGGCCGAAGCGATGATCAGGTCGTGGAGCATGTCACCGCCTAGGTCGCCGCCGAGCGTCGACACAACGTTGCCGAAGCCAGCGTACGTGATTCCGTCGCCCGACATGACGAACCCATCGGGTCCGGTCGCGCCCGGGACCGCGGAAGCGGTACCCGACGTGTAGGCCATCGAGCCGAGGAGGATGTAGACGTGTCCTGAACCGCCGCCGGTCGCGCCCATGGCGAGATCCATCAGCCCGTCGCCGTCGAAGTCTCCGGCCGTGCTAATGCTCCATCCCAACCCGGCGAACGTGTCCGGCCCCGAGCCCGGCACTCCGTCGTCTCCCACGAAGCACACGTCGGCGCCGGTGCAGGTGAAGGGCGCCGTCGAGGACGCGAAGACGTCGATCGTCGAGGGCCAAGGAGTGGTGGAGGGCCGACCGAAGAGCACGTAGACCGCGCCATGGAAGTTCTCGCCGTCCACCGCGAAGCCCGTGTCGCCGATGGCGATATCGCCGCGTCCGTCGCCGTTGAAGTCGCCGATCCCGGCGATGGTGCGACCGAAGCGGTTGCCGCTGGCGGTGGAGGTGAAGGTGACGTTGGCGGTGGCGCCGAGCCCGGTGCTCGAACCGAAGTAGAGGTAGGCCTCTCCGCGGCCGCCCACGAGGACGTCGTCGACGCCGTCGCCATTGACGTCACCGATCGGCGCGACCAGCTCACCCATGCGGGCGCTGCCGACGCTGCCGCTCTGCACCTCCTGCTCGAGGAAGGCCAGCGTGACGCTGGCGCCCATCGCGGGGATGGGGGTCAGCGCGCCGCCCGCGTCCGCGGCCCGGAGCACGCAGAAGACCGTCTCCCCAGGCCGGAAGCCGCCGATGTCCTCGGACTGCATCGCGCCTGGAGACCCGGGCGCCACCGACACGACGAACGTGTCGGCTGCCATCCAGCCCGCCTCGTCCGTGATCGCCGCGTCGGCGCAGCGGAGGTCGTAGCTCTGCAGCCGGCCGCCACCCACGTCGGCGACCGCCGTCCAGCTGAACCGGGCGACGCCCCCGCGGCGGTCGGTGACCGTGGCTGCGAGATCGTCGATCGCATTGGTCGGGGGCAGCGTGTCGACGGTGACGTTCACCGTCGCGCTCCCCGAGCCGCGCGCGTCCGTCACGCGGACCGTGATGGCCGACGGCCCCTCCGGGAGCGAAGTGCAGAGGCTGATCGCGCCGCCCGCGCCCACCGTCGTCATGACCGGCGGGCTGCCGCCCACCGTCACGTCCACGGTGGAGCCGGCCGCCGCGTCGGTGGTGCCCTGGATGAGGCCCTGGAAGCCCGCCATGCCGCCGTCGCAGTCGTCACTCGAGGTGAGCACGCTGCCGTCCATCGGAGCCGTGATGCTGACGCTGGGCAGGTCTTCCACCGTCACCGTGCACGCGGAGCTAGTCCCGGCGTTGCCAGCGTTGTCGACGGTGGACGCGGTCACCGAGAGCATGCCGCCCGCGCCGTAGTTCGCGTTGACGAACGTCACGAGGGTCCCACCGGTGAACATGCGCGAGGGCATGTCGATCGGCGCGCCGCCGCCCGCCGGGGCGATGGTCAGCGTCACCGTGTCGCCGACAATCCCGTTCGTGTAGACCACGTTGGTCTGGTACTGGAACCCCGGCGTCGCCATGTCCTCGTCCTGCGTGGTGGGGCGGAGGATGGCCCCGCACATCGGGCGACCGATGGACAGGCTCGGCGCGACGCAGTCCGCGGTGATCGAGACACCGCTGGAGGTCCCGATGAGCCCGGACACCTCCTGCCGTGCGATGAGGTTGTACGACATCCCGTCGCCCCGCGTCGGCAGCGGCGCCATCGCGAAGGTCGCCAGACCCGCGTACGGAGGCGGCGCGCCTGCGTCGGCCACACAAGCGGCGGTGCCGAGAACGGTGGAGGGGGTCTCGCGCAGGAGCGTGACGTCGACGCCCACGTCGGTGCAGTAGACCTCGACCAGCGCCTCGCACGCGGGCGTGGACGGCATCAGGTCGGCGGTGCGGCCAGCGGTTCCGGCGAGGTTGTAGCCTGCACCCACGCTGGGCGTGAGGATCTCCACCTGCGGCGCCATGGTGCGGACGCGGATCCCGCTCATGCCCTGGCTCACGTTGCCCGCTTCGTCGCGGGTCTGCACGCAGATGTCCTGCGTCGCCGAGGCCCCGAGGGTCACGCGCTGCATCCACGAGGCAGAGGCCGCGCCGAAGGGCTGCGCGTCGATCCCCGTGCACGGCCCGACTCGTAGGTCCACGCAATCCGCGCCCGCAGTGCCGAGCGCGTCGATGTCGATCTCCGTGGTCGAGCCGTCGAGGTCGTCCATCTCCGTGAAGAGTTGCCCCTCCGTGGGCTCGTCGAGCGTCACTCCACACGGCGTGATGTCCACCGTCCACTCGGCGGTGGACGTGGTGAGGTTCCCGGCATCGTCAAAACACTGGGCCTGGACCCGATGCACGCCCTCGCTCAGCTCGACGTTTCCGAACGTGGCGACCATCGCGGAGGGCATCTCGCTGAGCGCGCCCGCGGTGTCTCCGTCCAGCACGAGCCGGATCGGCTGGTTGGCGCCGTCCGCGCTCGTCGTCACTTCGAAGTCGGACTGGAACCCATCGGCGTCGGAGTCGTCGTCGCTCTGGTTCAGGAAGCCGCTGTCCGTCGCCGGGTCGGTGATCTCGCAGCTGGGGCCGTCACAGTCGACGAAGATGTCGCCGCCGAAGGTGGTGTCGCAGGTCACGCCGCTCTCGTCGGTGACCTCGACCCGAAGGGTGTTGGGGGTCTCGCCGCGGTTGCCGAAGACCACTCCGTCGAAGCGGACCGCGCCGCCTTCGACGCGCGCCGTGCGACGCGGGGTGCCGTTGACGAAGACGCGCGCCTCGGCGCCGTCCGCAGCTCCGGTCGACGCGAGCACGGTCGTCTCGAACGACATGCCGCAGGCCATGCCGTCCGTGTCGTCTTCGCGCCCGAGGGTGGTGCTGTCCCCGCCCGGCTCGGGCGTCAAGATGTTCACCGCGAAGCAGTCGCCGTTCACGGTCACCGAGACCTCGGCGGACACGACGCCTCCCTCCTCCGTCAGGGCCACCAGGGTGTGGGCCCCCGTGCTGAGGGTGACGCCGGACCAGGTGATGAGGCCGGCGTCCGTCACGTTCGCGGTGGCGACCGACGCGCCGTCGAGGCGGAGCGTGACCTCCTGGCTCACCGCCAGGCCCGTGGCCATCGCCTCGACGGAGATCTGGACCCCCTCGAGCTCGTCGTCGACGTCATCGGCCAGCGAGAGGGCGGCGCCATCCATCGGGCTCGTGATGACGATGGACGCCTCGTCGGGGTCGGGTCCGCACGAACAACCTGTCGCAGCCATGACGAGCGAGAGGCCCGCGATGACGACCAAGCGATTGAATTTGACTGAACGGGCCACGATCTGCCTCCCCTTCGACCAGCGCGTCTCGCCCGCGAGGGCTCCGCTGAAGTATAACAAGCTCACTGCCGGCATTCTGGCCGGCCTCACCGCCGAGTTCAATCTCCACAGTGCCGAGCACTCGGGGTGACTGGTACGGCTTCTTCCCGTGCGACCTTAGCCCCCGGCCGGCGGATCTGAACCAGCTGTCCGGGGCGAACGCGTCCGGCGTGGGGCGAGGCAGGGGCGCCGCGCGTCCACCCGAGCTCGTCCGCGAGCGATCGGTCCATCGCCGTCTCACGGTATTCACCGTGGGTGAAGGAGCCATCGTCCATTCGAACGTACGGTCCCAGTCCGGGATCGCGATCGGGCGCCGGCTGTATCTTCGGCGCCACACCGTGCGCGAGCTCGTAGCCCACCTGCGCCTTGCGGCACGCGCCCGGATAGGGCGCGAGGGAATCTCCCACCGCGCTGCGCGCGGTCGCGAAGCAGCGGTTGCAGTAGCGATTCAGGTCGCAGCTTCGACATCCCGGCAGATCGGCCCAGCGGAGCGCTCGGATGCGGGCCCCCGCGTCGTTCGACCGCCACGCGTCAGCGACGCCATCCCGCAACGCGTGACCGACGGGCACGTCGAGCTGAGTACACGGCCGGAGCTCCCCGTTGGCCTCGACATGCAAATTACCCTGGCATGCGCCACAGACGGACGCGTCGAGATCTCGAGGGCCGGGGGGAGGTTTGGGTGGCCCGGCGAGGAGAGGGTGACGATGGACGCGCCGATAGGTGGCGTCGTCGATGGCGAATCGCTCCGGATCCGTCTCGCCGTCCTCACGGGGATCGAGCTGGGGATCCAGGAGGTAGTCGGCCCCGAGAGAGGACACGAACTCGATGTACGCGTCGATCTCGTCCTCGTTGAAGGTCATCACCGGGGTCTTGAGGATGACCTTCACGTTCTCCGCGATCAGGTGCCGCGCGCCGTCGACCGTCTTCTGCCATGACCCGGGCACGCGAGTCACCCAGTCGTGGACCTCTGCGCGCGTGGAGTAGAGGCTAATTTGCACCTCTTGTACCGCGAGCTCGCCAAGCTCGCGCGCGAGCTCGGGTGTCATGTTGAGCCCGTTGGTGAAGAGCTTAACCGCGAAGCGCTTCTTTCGGGCGTAGGCCACCAGCTCGAGGAAGTCGCGCCGGAGGGTCGCTTCGCCTCCCGAGATGGTCAGGAGGATCACGCCGAGGTCGGCGAGCTCGTCCATGACGCGCTTCCAGTCGGCGGTCTCGAGCTCGCCCTTCTTTCCCTGGATCTGGTAGCAGTGGACGCAGGTCTCGTTGCACCGATCCGCCACCTCGATCATCGCGCTCATGGGCGCGTTCGACCCAGCGCTGACCTGACGGAGCACGCTGGCGATGCTCTTCTTGTGCCGAGCCGAGACGGAGCTCATCCGTCCCCCCGCACGACCGTCAGGGCGCCCATGTCGATCAGCTCGCCCGCGAACTCGAGCACGTCGCGCTGCGCGTCGTCGCGTGAGACCTCGAACTCGCTCACGACGCGATCGATGATCTCGGAGATGGCGACCGCCGTCTCGGTCTCGGCCCAGACGACCGTGCCGACCGAGTTGAGGGTGTGTAGCGTCTGGGCGTCGATGACGATGACGACTGCCTGTCCTTCCACGATACGTGACGCGGTGCGGTGAGACTGAGCGACACGAGAATCCAGGTCGAGGCTCATGTGCGCGCCCCCTCGGCGAATTGCCGCACGAGGTCTGACGGATCGCGCCCGAGCACGGTGTCGATGAACCCGAGCCGCACCGAGCGCGCGAGGCTCTCGATCGTGGCGAGCACGCGCTGCTCGTTCTCGAGGCCGTTCGCCACCTGGCATGACTCGCGGAGGATCCGGAACGCCTCGATGGGCGAGGCGAAAGAGACGCCGACGGCTTCGGCTTGCCGAACGCGAAGGATGCCAGCGAGGGCACGCGGGCTCGCGTCGGCGCGCGGCAGAGACGGATCCTCGCCGCCGGGCAGCCCGCTGACGTACCAGGCGCCGCCGTGAGGAAAGACGATGGCGCGATCCGCAGCGAACCAGCTCGCCTGAGAGCACAGGTTGGCCGCGGTCGACTTTCCCGCGCCGCTCGGACCGAGGAAGAGCACGCCGCTCTCATCGATCGCGATGCCCGTCGCGTGGAGGACGAGCCCCCCTTCGCGCACGGCCAGCACCGACGCCAGGCTCGTCAGGAGATCCGAGCAGCCGTCGGCGCTCGGAGCGACCTGGCCGCTGGCGGCGTAGCGGCCCGCCGTCAGCGCCCGAAGAGAGGCCCTCGCGCGGCCCGTCTCCACCCGCCCGTTCTCGCCGGTCCAGTGCGCGTCGACGCGGACGCTGGGGCGAGGGGCGCCGAGCGACGGGTCGGGCGCCACAGCGCAATGCACGTGGGCGAGCGTCGGGGCGTCGAGGGCCGAGGTGCGCAGCGACAGAAGCGACGGCGTCAGGCTCCAGGCGACGCCCGCCGAGGGGTGCACGTCGAAGGAGACGCCGCCGTAGACGAAACGAAGCGCCGCGGATGGTTCGGAGGCAGTTACGGGCTCGCTCACAACAGCACCACCTCTTCCACGTCGAGGGCTTCCTGCGCAACCACGGTTCGCATCTCGTCCTCTCGTTTCGTGGCGAGCTCGTAGAGTTCACTCAGCAGGGACGGATGCTCGCGGATGGCCTCGCGGAACTGCTCAGCCGCCAGCTCGAGCGCCACCGTCTGATGCGTCGCGATGACGTCGGCCGTGGCCGGGCGGCGGAGCACGAGGCTGATCTCTCCGACGACGTCGCCCGGGCCGAGCTCCGCGATCTGCAGCTCGTCGCCGTCCCCGTCGCGCCCGACGACCTTCACGCTCCCGCTCGCCACCAGGAAGAGGCCCTCCGGCTCCTGCTCGTGCGTGATGAGGCGCTCCCCCGGCTTGAAGCGGCGGGTCTCGAAGCGCGCCATCAGGCTCGCGCGCTCGCTCGCGCCCACGGCCGCGAGGATGGGGCTGTGCCGAATCAGGTTGGACACCATCCGGGCGCGGCAGAACTCGGAGAGCTGCTGGCCGATGACGGGCGTCTTGGCGGCGAGGCGCTCGAGGGCGTCGCGCCCCGCGACCAACAGCTGCACCGGCTCGGCGGCCACGACGGAGGCGGCGCGTGGCGCCTCGCTCACGAGCGCCATCTCACCGAAGAGCGCTCCCGGGCCGAGCTCGGCGAGCGTCACCGCCTCGTCGCCGGCGCCTCGCTGGGCGCGCAGATGTCCGCGGACCACCACGAACGCGTCCCGTCCCTCCGTGCCCTCTTCGATCGCGGCTTCCCCCTCGGCGAGCGAGCGGATCTCCCAGACCGAGAGGAGCTGCTGGAGCGCGGGCGGCGACAGGGCCCCGAACAGAGGCAGACGCGGCACGGGTCGGGTGGTGTCGATCTCTCCCACGTCGAGCCCGGCGAGGGCCTCCGCCGCGCGTTCGAGGAGCGCGGCGCCGGACACGCTCGACAGGTCGGCGGCCTCGGGAGCGGGCAGCGGCGGAGGGGCTGGCGCCACGTCGGCCACGCGCTTCGACCCGTGCCCGAAGGTGGCCGCGATGCCGCGGAGAGCCTTCTTCTTGCCCGCCTCGGTCAGCGTGTGCGCGGCGACCACCGCGCGCGGCAGGTCACCCCGCGCGGTGAACGCGTCGACCAGTCGCCGGGACACGCGATCGTCGGGCTTGGCGCCCGCCTCGACCAGCAACTCCACCAGCAGCAGGGCCGCGCCGAGCTGCCCGGAGGAGGCCTCCAAGATCGCCGTGCACCGACGGATCGCTTCATCACGCTGCCCGGACAGCCAAGCTGCCCAGGCGGCGTCGAGCTCGGATGACTGCGACTCCCCCGTCATGAGGCCCGCGAGGCTAGCGCGCCCGTCCGTTCGAAACCACCGGAACCATGGGGTGGAACACGGGGCCCGCCAGCTCGACTGGCGCTCCAGGCCTCACATGCCGGGCATCGGGCCGCCCGTGCCTCCCGAGATCCCGAGCGTCTCACCGCGGATCGCGCTGAAGGTGAACGCCGCCGAGTGCCCGTCCCCGATCCGCGGATCGGAGAAGCAGCCACGCCCATCGATCGTCATCCCGTCGCCGTCCACGCAGCCCGTAACGACGGGCTGGCAGCCGGAGGGACCATCGGAGGTGATGGTGAAGCCCTCGAGGCCGTCACCATCGAGGTCCAGATCGGGCGGGGTCGCCACGAACCGGAGGGGGAACATCATGCCCCCGAAGTTCGCCGTCGCCTCGCCGCCCGCGATGATCAGGTCGAGCAGCGTCGCCGGGTCGCCGCCATCGCAGGGGGGATCCGTCTCGAGCATGTCTCCGACGAAGCCTCCGAGCAGCGCCAGCAGGTTGAGCGGGATCCCGCCGCACAGCAGGCCGTCGTCGATGCGGAAGAGCTCTCCCGCGTCAGGCACCGTGGTGCCTTCGATACGCCCCTGCCGGAGCTCGATCGGGAGGAAGCCGATCGGGAGCGGGATGTCCTCGGGGCCGCCGGTGAGGGTGTTGCTCACGATCTGGCTCTGGATGGAGGTCAGAGGCGCGCCGTCGGGCCCGAGCGCGTCCGAGGTGACCCGGAACTGGCCGGCGCCGCCGAAGTTGTTGTCGGGATCCATGTCGGCGTCTTCGCCCACCATCCACGCGATCCGGAAGTCGTCGTCGTTCACCCCGGCTCGGTCGTCGAGCCCGAGCATGCCGAGCAAGAGGATCAGGTCACCGCTCTCGATCTGCTGCTCGATGAGGGGCCCGATCGCCGTGGCGAGCAGCCCGAGCGCCCGCGCGAAGGCGTTGTCGGGGCTGCCGTCCCCGTTGAAGTCACAGCCGTCGCTCCGACCGCCGAGGCCGAGCGAGCTCATCACGAGGACGATCTCCTCCTGGCACGCGGCGTCGCAGCCGTCCCAGCGCTCGAGGTTGCTGTCGTCGCAGACCTCGGGCTCCGTCACGGTTCCGTCGCCGCAGCCCGTGACGGTCATGCAGTCGGCGCCGCAGGTGGGGGAGCCGTCGCAGAGCTCGCCGGCCGCGTGGTCGACGATGCCGTTGCCGCACGACTCATCGCTCCGGCAGTCGCTCCTGCAGCCATCTCCGGATCGGTTGTTTCCGTCGTCGCAGGCCTCGTCGCCGGTGACCTCGCTGTCCCCGCAGAAGGGCTCCCGCACGCACTCGGCGTCGCAGCCGTCCCCGGGGGTGGTGTTGCCGTCATCGCACCGCTCGCCGGGGTCGAGTCGACCGTTGCCGCAGAGATCGCCCGGGCCGGTGTCGGGGAGCGTGGCGTCGAACGTGATCATCGTGCCCGCGTCGTCGCCCGTGCCGTGGGACTCCCCACAGGCGGCGCATACGCCGATCATCGCGACGGCTACCATCAAGCCAAGCTGCCTCATCGTTCCTCCTCCCGCGCGCCATCCCCCGCGCCGCGGCGCCGGCAATCTACAGGAGGAGAGGCCGCGATAGAAGGTGGGGCCGCCCCTTACGCCCCGCTGTCAGGCGTCCTGTGTCACGCTCGAAGCGTGCGCCGCGCCAGCCTCGAGAAAACGGCAGCCCGTTTCCTGACGCGCCCCGGCGTGCGCGCGGTGGCCGCGCCAGCGTACGACGCGCTCATCCGGATGCAGCTCGCCGTACAGGCGCGGCTGGACGCCCTCGCGCCGCGAGAGCCACACGCCGAGGACTGTACGATCGTGGTGAAGACACATGAGCGTCCCGAGGTGATCGCGCGGCTCGTCCGGAGCGCGCACCGACGGCTCACGAGCCCGCGGATCTTGGTCGCCGACGACAGCCGGACCCCCTCCGAACCGGAGGGCGCCCGCACCATGAGGCTCCCATACGACGTCGGCCTCTCGGCCGGTCGCAACCGGGCCCTCGAGGCCGTCGACACGCCCTACTTCCTCCTCGCCGACGACGACTTCATATTCTGGCGCGGCACCAGGATCACCCAGACGCTCGAGACGCTCCGCCGCCACCCCGAGATCGACATCGCGGGGGGCCGGGTCATCGACCTCCCGCTCCACCGGTGCGTCGACGTGGCTCATCGCCGCGCGCTCGGCGCCGGCGGAGCGCCGGTCGAGGGAGAGATCGGCGGCCTGCCGCGCAGGGAGGTCGTACGGAACTTCTTCGTCGCGCGCACCGAGCGGGTGCGGGCTGTGGGCTGGGACGAGCAGCTGAAGCTCGTGGAACACGCCGACTTCTTCGGGCGCGCGCTCGGCCGACTCGAGGTCGTCTTCGACGCCCGCCTGTCGATTCTCCACGCGAAGACGCCGTTCGACCGGGAGTACATGGCGCGACGCACGGACGTCGAGCGCTACCAGGCGCTGCTCCGTCTCAAGTGGCCCGGTAAGTCGAAGAGCGGCCGCTGACCTCGAGCACTCGAGCGTCAGTCCGACTCGATGACGGCGAGGGTCTCGCGGGCGCAGCGCAGCTCTTCGCGGAGCGTGATGGCCTTGGCGGGGTCGGCGGAGGCGTTGCGGCGGAGGAAGGCGCGGAGGTGGACCGCGGCGCGGCGGGGGTCGCCGAGGCGATGGCGGATCATGCCGAGGACGAGCTGGCCGTAGCCCTTGCCGCCGCGCGAGCGCTCCAGCTCGTCGCAGATGGACTCGAGCTGCGAGGGGACCTGGCCCGCCTCGAGGCGGAGCCACGCGCGGTGGGCACGCAGGAGCGGTCGGTCCTCGTGAGCCCAGCGCTCGCCGCGGCGGAGCGCGCGAATGGCCGCGTCGCGTCGATCGCCGTGCTGGAGCAGCGTCGCGAGCGACCACCACTGGAAGCTTCTGCGATCGGGAGGCGCCGCGCGCGCGGCGAGGCGCTGCTGCGAGATGGCCTCGTCCAGATCTCCCAGCGCCGCGAAGGCG
The DNA here is from genome assembly GCA_040218145.1 of Sandaracinaceae bacterium. GTDB lineage: Bacteria > Myxococcota_A > Polyangia > Polyangiales > Sandaracinaceae > JAVJQK01. The sequence continues at coordinate 301,780 of JAVJQK010000122.1, forward strand.
CGGCTCGCGTCGTGATGCGCGACGTCCTTCAGCGGGCCGAGGCGGGTCATGCGCAGGGCGATGTCCGCCGCGTCGCGAAATCGATGCGTATCGAGCCGCGCCAGGTAGAGCTGGCGTAGCAAGAGCACTTCGGTATCAGGTTCGAGGTCTCCCTCCGTGGCGAGGCCCTGCTCGGCGAATGACGCCCGCAGGCTGGGGCTCTCCGCCTGAAGAGCCTCCCGCAGGCACTCCTCGGGTGAGGGCGAACTCGAGACCACTTTCAGAGGAGGCATGACACGCTCTTTGATACCTCTATCCACAACGATAGCACAGGCTCCGATTCTGTCGATTTGGCCGTGGTCTCGAAGGCTTGGAGAGATCTATCCACAATTTGTCCCAGCCTCTCCCCATGCCTTGGGGATCACGGGGCTCCGAGGCCCAGGAACGCCTCCAGCTCGTCGTGTCGGGCCGCGGCGTCCGCCCAGCCGAGGTCGATGAGCTCGGACGCGAAGCCGCCGTCGAAGAGCAGATAGCTCGCCATGTCGGCAGAGTCGGCGCCCTCTCCGACGTCCATGAGGCGCAGGAACGCGCGGCCGAGCTTCCGGCGGATCGCCACCCGCTCGCGGCGAAGGTAGTCGGCGGCCATCTCGCCCATGTCCCGACTCGGTCGGATGACGAGCGCCTCGACGAGTCGGCGGGGCGGGTGTCCCCGCTTGGCGGCCTCGGCGTTCAGCTTCTCGAGGAAGTCGGGGCCGAACGCGGCGATCCCGTCCTTCAGCAACAGGTTGACCCGCTCGAGCTCCTCGACGTCCAGGTTGACGTGGTCGAGCAGGAAGGCGTCGAGCACCTTGCCCAGCAAGAACGGCAGGCCCGGGAAGCGGTCGGGGGGGATCTCCACCCGCTCGTTGCTCTCGCCGGTCATGCCGATCACGAGGACGCGGTCCGCTCCCAGCCGGATGGCGGGCCCGAGCGGGGTGTTGAGGCGGAGCCCGCCGTCGCAGTAGAGGTCGGTCCGGATGAACACCGGGGGGAAGAGGATCGGTATCGCTGCCGATGCGAGCACGTGGTACGGCATCACGTGGGCGGTGCGCACCACGACGTTGCGCGCCGAGAGCTGCGGGAGCGCCACGCTGGGGTGCTTGTCGACGAAGACGGTCGGCTGCCCGGTCGGGACGTGCGTAGCGGTCACCGTCAGCGCCCGGAGGTGCCCGCTGCGGATGTTGCGAGCGATCTGCCGGTAGTGGATCTCCGAGCGGATGATGTCGGTCATCGGGGACGCATCGAAGAGCCCCGCGCCCTTCCGCCCCCCGAGCAGCACCCGGTGGAGGCGCTGCGCCTGCACCATGTTGAACCCGAGCACGTGAGGCATCTCGAGCTCGCGCCACACCTCGAGCAGGCGGCGGACGCCGGGCACTGGATCGTGTGCGACGGAGGCGAGGAAGGCGCCGTTGATCGCCCCGACGCTGGTGCCGCTCACGATGTCGAAGGCGGGCGGTCGCTGCCCGGCGAGCTGCCCGTAGAGGTACGACAGGACGCCCACCTCGTAGGCGCCTCGCGCCCCTCCCCCGCTCATCACCAGCGCGAGCATCGGTCAGGCGATCGGTAGGTCCCGCCGGATGGACTTCACCCACTTCGACTCGACGTAGAGGGTGCGGAGGCGAGGATCCCGGATGTGCTCGAGCCGGGCGTCGACCACGGCGCGGGCGTTGGCGAGCGCGCGCTCGGCCTCCCGGGGCTCGCTGCAACGCGCGAGCGCGACGGCGACCTGATAGTAGACGCGCTCGGCGCGCTCGACGTCGGAGCGGTCGCGGGCGTTCCGGAGCACGTCCGTCGCGACGCGGCGCGCCTCGTCGAGCTCGTCGAGCCGGGAGAGCGCGTCGGAGCGGGCCGCCATCGCGAGCAGCTCGTAGCCCCGCGCTCCCGCGGCGCGCGCGTGAGACGCGGCCTCCTTCGCCAGACGCTCCGCGCGCCGGGGCTCGTCGCGATGGATCCACAGGCCGGCCTCCACGAGCCCCACGTGCGCGAGATCATAGGGATCTTGAATTCGCTCGGCGAGAGAGCGCGCGTCGGAGAGCACTCCGTCCGCGGCCTCGAGGTCGCCGACCTGCTCCGCGAGGAGCTCGGCCATCGCGCAGAGGGTGTCCGACTGCCCGGACTGGTCGTCGACCAGCTCGAAGACGTCGAGGGCGCGCTGCAGGAACCCGATGGCGTTGTCCACGTCGCCGAGCTCCGCGTAGAGCTGGCCCACGTTCGACACCTTCCGCCCCAGGTGCAGGCGGTCGCCGATCTCCCGGTCGAGGAGGATGGACGCGCGCATCATGGCGATGGCGTCCTCGAAGCTCCCCTTGTGCGCGAGCGCGACGCCGAGGCTCGAGAGGGCGTGCGCCTCGTGGCCCTTGAGGCCGAGGCGCCGGAAGATCGCCACCGCCTCCGCGCCCGCCTCCAGCGAGTCGTCGACCCGGCCCGAGCGCCAGAGGAGGATCGCCTTCTGCACGAGGGTCTGGCCGCGCGCGCTCAGGAAGTCGACGTCTCTCCCCGCGCGCGCCAAAGCGCGGTCCAGGGCCTCGATGGCGCCCTGCGTATCACCCTGGTCACGGCGGAGCTGTCCGAGCAGGCGCAGCGCCTCGATCTCCGAGGCCTTGTCCTCGCCCTGGATGGCCGCGTCGAGCGCGCGTCGGAGGAGCGCGTCGACGCCGGTCGGCCGCGCCGCGTCGAGGTCGAAGCGCGCCAGCCGGCTGAACGCGATCGCGATCTGGTGCGAGTCGCGCGAGCGCTCGGCCAGGGCGCGGAGGGCCTCCAGCTCGTTGCGCTGCTCTTTGCGACGCCCCAGCGCGCGCAGGATCTGCTCACGCCCCTCGTGCGCCTCGAACGCCTGGACGGAGTCGGGCGCGACGAGCGAGAGCGCCCGCCCGTAGAAGCGCATCGCGTCCTCGTGGCTGTACATGAGGTGCGCGCCCTGCGCCGCGGCCAGGTAGGCGTTGGCCGCCCCCGAGCGATCCCCGGCCTGCTCGCGATGGTGCGCCAGGCGCGCCGGAGGGACCGCGTCCAGCGCGGTCAGGTAGTTCGCCATCATGCGGTGCATGCGGACGCGGTCGCTGCTGTCGATGCTCTCGTAGGCGACGTGACGCACCACCGCGCTCGGGAAGAACAGCACCCCGCCCGCGCGCTCCTGCACGAGCCCGCGCTCGGCCAGCGCCCCGAGGTCGCTCTCCAGGTTCTCCCCCGTCAGGGTGCGGAGCTCGGACAGGCGAAGCCCCGGGCCGGTGACGGCCAGCCACCGCAGGGCGTGTCGCTCGTGCTCCGGCAGCTCGGCGAGGCGGGCCGCGATGACGTCCTCGAGCGTGGTCGGGAGCGCGAACGCGGCGCCGCTGCGGCGCACGACGCGCCGGGCGTCACCCTCGCCCTCGATCCGGACCACGTCGCGCTCGAGCAGCGCGTCGATGAGCTCGATCAGGAAGAACGGGTTGCCGCCAGCGCGGTGCACGATCTTGTCCTGGACCTCGCGCGGCACCTCGGCGCCCCCGAAGCGGGCCGCGACCAGGCTCACGCGGTCGTCGTCGTCCAGCTCCTCGAGGTCGATGCGCGGCACGCCGCCCAGCAGCTCGTCGACGCGCTCCTCGGCCCGGGTCGAGAGCACGACCATGAGGGGGACGGGGTAGCTCTGCGCCATCAGCCGGGCCATCAGCTGGAGGCTCGGCGTGTCGGTGAACTGGAGCGCGTCCACCCAGACCACGAGCGGCCCCTGGTCCGCGAGGCCCGCGAGCAGGGCGCGCACGGCCCGTATCAAACCTGCGCTGCGGTCTCCCGGGTCCTCGCTCGCGACGGGGGCGATCAGCGGCTCGAGCGCGTCGCGGGCGGTCGCGCGCACGTCGCGCGGGAGGATGCCCTCGAGCTTGTCGGTGAGCTTGCGCCGCGCCTCCTCGCCCGACGCGTCCTCGGGGATGTCACACGCCTCCCGCACCAGCTCCGCCACCGCGCCGTAGGGCACCTCGGAGCTGCCGAAGACGCACTCGATCCGGAGGAGACGCGGCGTGGGCTCGAAGGCCTCGATCGCGGCCGCGACGAGCGCGCTCTTGCCCACCCCGAGCTCGCCGCCGATGCAGAAGTAGGCCGACTGCTGATCCCGCACGAGCTCCTCGTAGGCGTCGACCAGGGCCTGGATCTCCATCGAGCGACCGAAGAGCCCCACCTGCCCCGCCACCGCGAGGGCCTCCGCCGCGCGCTCCTCACGCGTGCGGGCGCCTCGCAGTCGATACGCCCGGAAGCGGCGAGGCCCGGCCTGGGTGCCGGTCACGGTGATCTCGCGGACGTCGCGCTCGTCGAACGAGAACGCCCGACGCGCGAGCCGGAAGACCTCCCCGGTGGCGAGGATCTCCTCCGACTCTCCATGATCGCCGAGCTCTCTCGCGACCTCGAAGACGCCCTCGAGGGGCTGGTATCGGAGCCGACCGTTGGGCGCGCGAACCGTGGCCACCACACCGCGCGAGAGGCCGATCGACGCGGTGAGCGGCACGAGGAGGTCGGCGCTCAGCCCCTCGAAGGCGTCCAGCACGTCCATCGCGAGGCGGACCGCGTGGAGGGGATCGTCCACCGACACCCGGCCCAGCCCGATGAGCAGCCGGAAGCTGCGCTTGCCCTGCCCGTCCGGCCAGTCGAGGATCGCGTGATACTTGTAGGCGATGTCGTCGAGGACGCGGACGGCCTGGTCGGAGATGCTCCGGCCCGTTCGCTCGACGCCCGTGATCTCGGCCTCCCCGCGGAGACGGCCGTGCACCACGACGACGTTGCGCCGCTCCCGGAGCTCGCGCCCCGCGGCGTGCGGGAGCGAGGCGTGGGTCTCGGCCGTGCCGGACGTGCGCCCGCCGGTCGGGCCGTCCGGGCTCGTGACCTCGCGCGGCGCGATCTCGTTGATGAATTGCTCGAGATCGAGCGCGTCGAGGATCTCCTCCTGCCCGTGGAGCCACCGCGAGAGCGCGCCGGCCAGAGAGCGCGCAGTCTGATACCGCTCCTCGCGATCGTAGGCGGTGGCGCGCCGCACGATCTCGTCGAGCTCCGGCGGGCAGTCGCGGTTCACCTGGCGCGGCAACGTGAGCTTGCCGTCGCGCACCTTCTCGAGCACCTCCATGCCCTGCTGGCCCGGATACATGACCCGGTTCATCAGCAGCTCGGCGAAGAGGACGCCGATGGAGTAGACGTCGCTCCGGCGGTCCACGCGCTGCCCGCGCGCCTGCTCGGGCGACATGTAGGAGAATTTCCCCTTGATGACGCCCGTCTCCTCGCTGACCAGCCGGGCCCGCGCGATGCCGAAGTCGGCGATCTTCACGATCCCGTCGTAGCTGAGCAAGACGTTCTGCGGGCTGACGTCGCGGTGCACGATGTCCATCGGCACGCCGCTCTCGTCCTTGCGGTTGTGGGCGTAGTCGAGCCCCTTGGCCATCTCGCTCACGACGTAGGCGGCGAGCCCGGGCGGGATGGCGCGGCCCTGGCGGCGCGCGCCGGAGATGAGCCGGCCGAGGTCGAGCCCGTCGACGAACTCCATCGCGAGCAAGAACTCGTCCCGCACCTGCTCGAACGCGTAGACCTGAACGATGTTCGGGTGGTTGAGGCGCATGGCGACCTTGGCCTCGTCCACGAACATCGAGATGAATTTCGGGCTCCTCGCGAAGGTGGGGAGCACGCGCTTGACCACGAGGATCTTCTCGATGCCCTCGGCGCCCGTGCTCTTGGCCAGGAACACCTCGGCCATGCCGCCCGCCCCGAGGCGACGCACGACCCGATAGCGCCCGAGGCTCTCCGGCGGCGGCGTGGATGGGGTGGGCACGGCCGCGAAGTATAGCTGGAAACGGTCACGTCCGTGGCCTCGCCCCGGCGTGAAATTGCGTATGCTCCCGGCGTGATTCGTCTCGCCAAGCCCTGGATCGGTCCCCCGGAGCTCGAAGGCGTCGCCGCCGTGCTCGAGAGCGGCATGCTCGTGATGGGCGCTCGCGTGGCCGAGCTGGAGGAGCGCCTCGCCGCGCTCTGCGGCCGTCGTCACGCCGTGGTCTGCGGCTCGGGGACGGCCGCGCTCGAGCTCGCGCTCGAGGCCCTCGAGGTCTGCGACGGCGCGGTGCTGTGTCCCGACCTGAGCTGGCCGAGCCCCGCCCACGCGATCTGCCGCCGCGGCGCGCGACCCCAGCTCGTGGACGTGGACGCGCGCACCTGGAACGCCAGCGCGACGGCGCTCGCTTCGGGGCGCACGATGGAGACGCGCGCCGCGATCGTGATCGATCAGTTCGGCAGCCCCGCCGATCACCCCGCCATCGAGGCCGCGCTCGACGGGCTGCCCCTCATCGTGGACGCCGCCTGCTCGCTCGGCGCCTCGGTCGCGGGCCGCCCCTCTCCCTCTTACGGCGCGATCGCGTGCCTGAGCTTCCATCCCCGCAAGCTGCTGACGACGGGGGAAGGCGGCGCCTGCCTCACGGATGATGACGACCTCGCGGAGCGCCTGCGCCTGCTGCGCAACCACGGCCAGCGAGGCCCGGGGGACTTCGGGGAGCCAGCCGGGAACCACCGCCTGACCGAGATGGCGGCCGCGATGGGGCTGGCGCAGCTGGATCGACTGGACGCGATCGTGAGCCGCCGACGCGCCCTGGCCGCGCGATACCGGGAGGCGTTCGCGGGGTTCGAGCTGCAGCAGCCAGCGCCCAGGGCCGAGGGCAACTGGCAGACCTTCGGGGTCGTGCTGCCGGACGGCGCCGACCGGGACGCCGTGGTGAGCGGCATGCGTGACGCGGGGGTCGAGGCGGGGCGCTTGAGCTACGCGCTCCACGCCATCGGCAGCCTCGCGGGGCGGGTGTCCGGCGGCCCCTTCCCCGTGGCGGAGCGAATCGAGCGTCAGGGCTTGGCGCTGCCCCTCCATCCCTTGCTCGAGGACGGCGAGCGCGACCAGGTGATCGAGACGTTCCTGCGGATCAGCGGGGGCCCCGGATGAGCGAGGCAGTGCTGACGGTCGAGGGGCTGAAGAAGACGTTTCGGATCGGCTTCTTCCGCAAGCGCGTCGAGGCCGTGCGAGGCGTCGACTTCGCGGTCCAGCCGGGCGAGATCTTCGGCCTGCTCGGCCCCAACGGCGCGGGCAAGACGACCTCCATCAAGTGCGTGCTGAGCCTGATCTTCCCGGACGAGGGGAAGATCACCCTCTTCGGGGAGCGCTCGCCGGGCCCGGAGGTGATGGGCAAGGTCGGCTACCTCCCCGAGAACCCCTACGTCTACCAGTACCTGCGACCGCTCGAGTTCCTCGATCTCTGCGGTCGTCTCGTCGGCCTCGACGCGCAGGCGCGCGAGAGCCGCGGGCGCGAGATGATCGAGCGGGTCGGCCTGTCCCACGCCGTCGACCGGCCGATCGGCAAGTTCAGCAAGGGCATGATGCAGCGCATCGGGCTCGCGCAGGCCCTCCTCCACGACCCGGAGCTGTTGATCCTCGACGAGCCGATGAGCGGGCTCGACCCCATCGGGCGCAAGGAGGTGCGGGACCTGATCCTGGAGCAGCGCCGCGCCGGCAAGACCATCGTCTTCACGAGTCACATCCTCGCCGACGTGGAGCTGCTCTGCGACCGGGTGGGGATCCTGCGCCGCGGAGAGATGATCCACTACGGCAAGCTCGCCGACCTGCTCCGCGCGGAGACGCGGCGCACCGAGGTCGAGCTGTCCCAGGTCGACGAGTCCTTGCGAGCCCAGCTCGAGCCCCTCGCGGTCTCGATCGAGGACGAGGACGATCGATGCGTGCTGGTGGTGGAGGGCGGGGACGGAGCCCGCCCCGTCCTCGAGGCGGCCATCGCGGCTGGCGCGACCGTGCTCGGCGTGACCCCGATGCGCGAGACGCTCGAAGACGTCTTCGTGCGCGACGCGCTCTGAGCGGGGGACCGTTGACGGCGACTCGCCCGGCGACCATGTCTCCGGGATGGTCGAACGCATCTCGCCGAAGCAAGCGATGGCCCGGCTCGAGGAGGGCTGGACGTACGTGGACGTGCGCTCCGTGCCCGAATTCGAGCAAGGGCACCCCGCGGGCGCCTACAACGTGCCGCTGATGCACATGGGGGCGGCCGGCATGGCGCCGAACCCCGAGTTCCTGTCCGTGATGCAGGAGCGCTTCCCGACCGACGCCAGGCTCGTGCTGGGGTGTCGATCCGGCGCGCGGTCGCTGAGAGCGGCCGAGATGCTCGAGGCGGCCGGCTTCGAGCACGTGGTCGATCAGCGGGCCGGCTGGGACGGCGCGCGCGATCCCTTCGGCCGGGAGCTCGAGCCGGGCTGGCGGGGCGAGGGGCTGGCGACCTCCATGGAGGCGGAGCCCGGACGGAGCTGGGACGAGCTGTCGAAGGGAGTTTGATCGCGCGGCCGAATGCTCCATCGTGTGAGCGATGAAGATCGGCGACCCAGTGCACCCGGACCTCCCCTGGGTCCGTCAGATTCACGACCTCGACGAGTCACGCGCTCACCGGAGCGCGGGCCGGCGGCTGGACGCCGTGCGCCGGAGCGCCGAGCGGCTGGGGGACGATCTGCGCGACGGGCCGCGCGTCGTCGCGGTGCGCACGCTGGACGTCACCGACCTCGTCTATCCCACCAAGTACGCGTTCCAGACCGCGTGCCCTCTCCCGTTCCCGTTCGTGACCATGCGCCACCGCTGCCTGCTCATCCAGGTCGAGGCCGGCGGGGAGCTGCGGAACATCCTGTTCAACCCGACCGACCGGGCGACCTCGCGCAACACGCCGTTCTTCGCGCAGCTGCTCGAGAAGCTCGGATGGGCGGAGGACCTCATCGGCAAGTCGTTCGGCACGGTCGAAGCCGGGCTGCGCGACTTCGGCGTGGCCCCCGAGGACGTGGACCTCATCGCCTTCGATCACTTCCACACGCAGGATCTGCGGCCCAGCCTGGGCACGACGAAGGGCGACGGGCTCCACGGCCCGCTGGAGGCCCGCTTCCCCAACGCCAAGCTGCTCGCGCCGCGCGCGGAGTGGGAGGACTGGGATCGCCTCCACCCGATGCAGCGCGCGTGGTTCATCGCGGATGGCAAGAAGGACGTGCCCCTCGATCGCGTGGTCCTCACCGACGGCGATCTGACGCTCGGCGAGGGCTGCCTCCTGATGCGCACGCCCGGCCACACGAGCGGGAACCAGACGCTCTTCGCGCACACCGAAGACGGCGTGTTCGGGTGCAGCGAGAACGGGACGTGCGCGGACAACTGGAGCCCCTACGAGTCGCGCATCCCCGGCCTGCGCTCCTTCGCCCGCAGCTACGACGTGGAGGTCGTGCTGAACGCGAACACCCCCGAAGAGGGCGCCGAGCAGTACATCTCCATGGTGCTCGAGCGCTCCATCGTCGATCGCGTCCCCGGGGCGCCCGCGTTCGTGCAGATGTTCCCGTCGAGCGAGGTCACGCCGTCCGCGGTGGCGCCTGGCTTGCGACCGAGCCTCGTGTTCGGCGAGCGGACGAGCGGGATCCTGCGCAGCAAGACCTCGGCGCCGGCCGTCGCGGCCGAGTGAAGCTCAGGCGCCCGGGCAGTCCGCGAGGTCCTCGTTCCGACAGGTGGTGTCGACCTCGAGCGCGCGCGCGAGCTCCCGCAGCGCGGTCTTGAGGCCCTCCTCGAGCACCGGGTGATAGATGGGGAGCTGCAAGGCTTGCTGCACCGTCAGGCGTTGCTGCACCATGAAGGCGACCAGGTGTGAGAGGTGCTCGACGTCGGGACCGAGCATCTCGGCCCCGAGCAGAACGCAGCCGTCGCGCTCCCCGTAGACGCGCACGAGGCCGCGGTTCCTCGCGATGACCTTCGCTCGTCCCTGGTCGACGAAGGAGACCTCGCCGACGGCCGCCGAGCTGGGGAGCTCCTCGAACGGCTGCCCGACCATCGCGATCTGCGGGTCGGTGAAGGCGATGCTGAGGGGCGTGCGCCGCACGTGCGCGCCGACCTTCGGGTACCGCGCGGCGTTCTCGCCCGCGATGCTGCCTTCGTCGGACGCCTCGTGGAGCACGGGCCGATGACCCGTGACGTCCCCCGCCATGAAGATGGGCGCGTCGCCGCACTGGCAGGTCCGCGGATCCCAGCTCGGCCTCCCCTTGTCGTCGAGCGAGAGCCCCGTCTTCTCGAGATCGAGACGGCCCAGGTTCGGGCGACGACCCGCGCTCGCGAGGACGCGCGCGAACCGGCGTGACGTCCGCGTCCCGTCTTCGTCCCAGGACAGCTCGTAGCCGGCCTCGTCGCGCGTCGCCTCCAGCCCCTGCACCGCGAGGTGCAAGGTGAGCTCACCGGCGAGGATCTCGCGCAGGGCCGCGTCGAGCTTGGGATCGGTGAACGCGCCGACCTCGTCGAAGGGGTTGAAGAACGCCACGTCCACGCCGAGCCGATGCAGCGCCTGGCCCAGCTCGAGCCCGATGATGCCGGTGCCGATCACCGCGACGCTCTCGGGCAGGTCCTCCCACTCGAAGACGTCGTCGTTGACGTCGACGTCGAGCCCCTCGAACGGAGGCGGGATCCAGGGCGAGCTGCCGGTCGCGATGACGGTCGCCTTCGCGCGAACCTCGACGTCTCCTCCATCCGTCTCGACGATCAGCGTGTTCGCGTCGACGAAGCGCGCCTCTCCTCGCAGGCGCTTGTCCTCGTCGATGCCCTCGACGCTCGAGACCACCCCTCGCACGAACCGGTCGCGGTGCTCGCGCACGCGCTCGAGGACCGCGCGACCGTCGATGGTCACGCCCTGCGCGCGCACCCCGAAGGTCGCCGCGTGATGGACCCCGTGCGCCGCGTCGGCGGCCGCGATCAGCAGCTTCGAGGGCATGCAGCCCACGCGGGCGCAGGTCGTCCCGTGCTCGCCGCGCTCGATGAGCAGGGTCTCCTTGCCGGCTCGCTCCGCCTCGCGCCGCGCGTTGAGCCCGGCGGTTCCAGCGCCGATCACGGCGACGTCCACGTCCAGTCGTTGCATGGTCTCCCTTCAGCGTTGGCAGCGTCCGAAGGACACGTAGGCGCGACCGGCCTCGATGAACAGGACCGCGACTCCGTCTCGCCCGACGGCCACCCTGCCGCGCCGCCCGCTCCCGCCCGGGCCGGTGATCACAGCCGCCTCACCGAGCGCTCCGTCGTCTCCGACGACGTGCACGTGAATCTCGCGAGGCGCGTCGGGAGGGCGGTCCCGCGGGGCGTCGGCCGCGACGACGCGACCGTCGCCATCCACGTGGAGGGTGCCGTAGCCCGTGCCCGGCACGATGGGTCGGGCCGGCGCGGCGCTGCCAAGCTCCACCAGCCCGACGGCGGTGGTCGCGGCGGCGCCGACGAGGCTGAACGCCAGCCACGGCGACGTCTCGTCACCGAGCGCGGCGATGACGGGAGGCGCGGTGACGAGGCCCACCGGACGCGCGACCGTGGTGGGGGCGAATCCGTCCGTCCCGACCTCCGCCCGGTGCGCGACGCTCATGGCGGCCCGCGGATCGAGGAACACGATGGAGGCGCCGAGGGCCGACGGAGCCGCGCCGCCCCCTCCTTCGGGCGTCAGGTCCGCGGCCTCTCCGGTCGGCTCGCCGCTCGGGCGAAGGAGGCGTCCGCGGACGCGCATCGGGGTGCCGGAGTCATCGGTCCAGGCCACCGCGCGCACGTCGCCGTCGAGGACGAGCGCCGGGCTGAATCGGAGCGACGCGGGCCCGCCGATGCGCGTCGGCCGCGCGTCTGGCGAGAGGGGCGCGACGAAGAGCGAGCGCTCGCCGTCGACCCACGCGACGTGCTCGGCCGAGAGCGCGGGCCCCGCGCGCCGCCGATCGGACGGCACCGGGTGCGTCAGGGCGTGGGTGGAGAGCCGCGTCGGCTCCGCGCCCGCCTCGAGCCTCCAGACGGACAGGGTCTCTCGTGTCCCCTCGGAGCTCGACGTCGCCGCGACGAAGCCGTCGTCCGCCCTGGCCACGTCTCCCCACTGCCCCGCCGCGATCGCGCTGGGCGTCCCGAACGCGCAGCCGGCCTCCGGCGCGGGCGGAGCAGCGCCGATCTCGCTCGGGACGACGGGAGCGGGCGCAGGGTCTGGGGCCGAGGGCTCCGGAGCGGGAGCCTCGCTCTCGGGCGGCGGGTCGACGGCGGACGGCGCCTCGGGCGGGTCGGCGGACTCGGCGGGCGTGGGGCGCGGTTCCTCGGAGCACGCGATCAGGAGGAGGCTGAGCCCCGCCAGCGCTCCCTTCAGCGATCCCATCTTCCCGGCGCCCAGAGGTCCAGGAAGCGGGCCGGCTCCACGACGCCGGCGCGCTCCACCGCGTCCCGGCTCGCCGCCAAGCCCGCCACGTGGCCGTCGAGCTGCGCGCGGCGAGCCCGCGCCACCTCGGCGTGGAGGCCCATGTCCGCGCCGGCGAAGCCGCTCACCGCGCGGTCGATCCAGCGCCGCGCCTCCCGATCGTCCCGCGTGATCGTCGCCGCGCTCGCGCGGGACAGCGCGGCCATGCCGGCCGCCCACGGGGCGCCCGTCTTCTCGAGGCGGCGGACGTCCTTCATCGCCTTGGCCAGCAGCTTCTTCCGGCGCGCCGGACCCGCCTCTACGGCGCACGCGAGATGGACGCGTGCGGAGAGCTCGCGCATCGTGATGTCGTACATCTGCAGTTGCAGGAGCTGAGAGCGCCAGAGCGGCCCCCAGCCGGACTCCAGGCGCTCGAGCGCCGCCTCGGGGCGCCCCGCGACCATCTGCGCTTCCACCCGGAGGAAGAGCTCCCAGAGATGAATCAGCTGGAAGCTCGGCTGTGACCAGCGCGCGAGCGCGTCGCGCGCCTCGCGCACCGCCTCGTCGGGCCGCCCACGCGCGAGCTCCGACAACGAGCGGAACTTCACGCGGAGATAGATCTCGAGGAGGAGATCACCGCGCGACGCCGCGTCAGCGAGGATCGCAGGGTACTGATCGAACAGCTCCTCCCAACGGCCCATGCGCCAGAGCACGTCGAGGTAGACGATGGTGGAGCTGGCGATCTCCCACGCGACGCCCGTGCAACGCTCCCGGAGGATCTGCAAGGCTTCCTGCTCGCGCCTGAGGGCCTCGCGCCAGCGACCTTCCAGCCACGCGGCGCCGCCGCTGGACGAGGCGAGCAAGCCCAGGTTGTACGGGCTGCCAGCGCGCTCGGCGAGCGCCCGACCGGTCTGCTGGAGCTCTACCGTGCGGGCGTGCGCCGAGGCTCCGGCGGTGGCCGCGAACGGCACCTCCACCGCGACCGCGCGCGCCACTCGGCCGAGGTCACCCGCGTCGAGCGCCATCAGCAGGTGCCGCGCCTGGAACACGCCACCGCGGACCGGGTCGATCATCGCCAGCCCGATCGAGACCGACCAGCAGACGTCGATCCGGAGCAGCTCCTCTTCGGGGATCCGAGACGCATCTCGCTCGCGGAACTGGAGGCCTCGCAGCTTCACCTGCGCGCGGCGGGCGAGGAACTCGGCGAACGCGCGCACCGGGCTGTTGGGGAAGCTCAACCCGACCGCCTCGAGCACCGTGCGGAGGACGGCGCGCCCTTCGTCGAGGTGGCCGCTGAAGAGATACTGCTCGGCGGCGCGGCGACGCAGCTCCAGAGCCTTGCGCCGAGGAGAGAGCGCGGCGGCCGCCACGTACGCCGCGGCGGCCTGCGCACCGCGACCCGCGTTGCGGAGCGCGTCCCCGAGCGCCACCTGCAGCTCCACCTCGCTCTCGCGAGGTTGCTCGACCTGGGGTCTCAGCGAGAGGGCGACGCGGTACAGCTCGGCCGCTCGCTCGAACGCGAGCGCGCTCTCGGCCCGGCGCGCGCCCTCGAGGGTGTAATGGAACGCCTCCCCCAGCTCGCCCGCGCCGCGGTAGTGGAAGGCGAGGCTCTCCGGCTCGACGCTCGGGTGGCTGCGCAGCGCGCGCGCGAGCCGACCGTGGACCGCCCGTTCGGTGGCCTCGTCCATGGCGCGCGCGACCGTCTCCCGGATCCGGTCGTGGTAGAGCTCGAGCTCCTCCCCGTCCTCCGCGCTGCGGGCGCGCAGGAGCCGCGCGTTCCGAAGACCGGTCAATGCCTTGACGTCCAGGGCTTCGACGCCGACCACCTCCGCCGCCGTCCGCGCGAGGATGGGCTTTCCCCGCACGGCCAGGACGCGGAGGAGCTCTCGCGCGTTCGCGTCGAGATCACGCATCTGCGCCTCGAGCGCGCCACCCAGATCCACGCCGGACGGCGAGTGCTCCCGCGCGTGGCGCACCAGCAGATCGATGAGCAACGGGCTGCCCGCCGCCTCGCCCGCGAGCTCGTCGAGGAGCTCCTCGTCGCGCGCGGTCCCGCTCAGGCGGAGCTCCAGCAGGGTGCGCGCCTCCTCGTCGTCCAGCTCGGGCACGTTCACGACGCTGACCGCGTCGCCGTCGGTCTCGATCGCAGAGAGGAACGGGCTGGCCGCCGCTTCGTCGCTCCGGCACGCGCCGATCCAGAGGATCGGCGGCGCCTCCTGGGTGCCCATGGAAGGCGCGAGGAGGTGGGCGCTGTCGCGATCGCCCCACTGCAGGTCGTCGATGAAGACGATGACCTCGCGACGGCTCGAGACGCGCGCGAGGAGCTCCCGGAAGGTCACGACCGCGCGTCGGCGCTGCTCCTGAGGGTCGGGGACGTCGGAGAGCGGCGGGCGCCCGTCGCGCACGCAGGGTACGCGCCCGAGCGCGGGGAAGACGCGCACGAGGTTCCCGATGTCCGCCGGCATCATCGCCTCGCACTCCTCCTCCGGGACGGTGAGGAGGTGACCGACGAGCGCGTCGACGACGCTGTCGAGCGCCTTGTAGGGGAGCGTCTCCCGCTCGAAGCAGCGGCCTTCGAGCACGAGCGCGTCGGGATCGGAGGTCTGGAGCCGATCGAGGAAGTGACGCACCAGCGAGCTCTTGCCGATGCCGCTCGCGCCCTGCACGAAGACCACACGGGGCTCGCCCAGCTTCACCACCCGGCGCGCCGCCTCGAGCGCGCGCAGCTCGCGCCGGCGCCCGACGAAGACCTCCGCCGTCCGCCCGGGGAAAGACACGCGCGACCGACTGGGCGCCGCGCCGAGGCGCGACAGGATCGCGTCCGCGTCGGGGCGCGCCCGAGGATCGCGGGCGAGCAGGGAGACGCAGAGCGACTCCAGGTCCTCGGGGATGCCGAGCGCGCGCTCCGAGGGCCGCGGCGCCGCCCGCTGCTGCTTGGCCGCCATGACCTCGTACATCCGGCCGTCGAACGGGAACGAGTCCGTGAGGGCGCGGAAGAGCATCACGCCGAACGCGTACCAGTCCGCCGAGCGCTCCGTGGGCGCGCCCGCGCACTGCTCCGGCGCCATGTAGAGGGGCGTGCCGGCGATGTCGTCCGGCTCGGCGCGGCGGACCTGCTCGAGGTCCCGCACCAGCCCGAAGTCGAGCAGCACGACGCGCCCATCCGGCGTCACGAGACAGTTCTGACACTTCAGGTCGCGGTGGAGCTTGCCCGCGTCGTGCAGGGCGGCCACGCCGCGCGCGAGGTCGCGAAACACCGCCCGCAGCTCGTCCGGATCGACGTCGAGGGGCGGCACGGTCGTGTTCGGAGGCGGAGCGCTGCTCGACCCGCGCCCCCGGAGCCGCGGCATGACGTCGCTCACCGCCAGGCGCCGCATGGTGTCCGCCCCGGGGGGCATCGCGTCCGGCCGGAAGAACTCGGGCAGCGGCACGCCCCGCACGAGCTCCATCGTGAAGAACCAGCGGTCTCCGTCGCTCTCGAGGTCGAAGAGCTGCACGAGGTTGTCGTGACTGATCTCGGCCAGGCTCCGGAACTCGTGCTTGAAGCGGTGAATCGTCTCCGGCTCGACGTAGCTCAGCCACTTGAGCGCGATGGGGCTCTGGCGCTCGCGGTCGTAGCCCTCGAAGACCACGCCGTAGCTGCCCGAGCCGAGCCGGCGCCGGATCTCGAAGCGATCCGTGCTCGGAAACTCCCCAATGGACACCTCCGTGTCGGAGGTGCCGCGCCAGTCGTCTGCTCTCCCCATGAAACCGCCTCGGGGTGGGCCATCCTACCCCGGACAGAGAAGGATCTCACGCGCGACCAGTCGTGTCGACGACGATCCACGGGCGCATCACGCGCCTCTGTCTGCTAGAGCATGAGCGCCCCCCGCCTCACACGGAGCCGTACCCCCGCATGCCGCAGGCCACACTCGTTCGCGATCCCGCGCTTCACGGCGTCACCCGAATCTCCCACGATCCTTCTTTCCCCCGCCCTCACGTCGGCATCCTCGGCGGCGTCCACGGCAACGAGCGCTGTGGGATCGAGGCGATCCATCGCCTCGAGAAGGCGGTGACCGACGGGGAGCTCGCGCCGATCGCGGGCACGTGGGTCCTCATCCAGGGCAACCCGGCCGCGGTGGAAGAGGGGCGCCGGTTCACCCGGGGTGGCGCCGATCTCAACCGCCTGTTCGATCTGACCTTCGTGGACGAGCTCCCCCGTGAGCGGTGGTCACCAGAGCACGAGCGGGCCCACGTGCTCGAGCCCGTGCTCTCCGATCTCGACGCGCTGCTCGACCTGCACTCGGCCACGTCGCCCACGCCCCCCTTCGCGATCATCAACGACCTCCCGGCCGCGGCGGAGCTGGCGCGGCGCCTCGGGTTCGGCTTCGTCACGCACGGCTGGGGCGGGCCCGGGCTGCTGATGGACAAGGTGACCATCGGCATCATGCAGCGGGTCGGGCGCCCCGCCGTGAGCGTGGAGTGCGGCCAGCACGACGATCCCGAGACGGTCGAGTCCGCCTGGGGCTGCGCGCTGGCGTTCCTGCGCGCCTGCGACAGCCTCGACGGCGAGGCGCCCGCCGGTGAGCCGAAGTTCCTCGGGGTGGTCGAGATCATCAGCCGCCCGAGCGAGGGCTTTCGCTTCACCCGGCCGCTGAACGGCTTGGAGCGGATCGAGGCGGGCGAGGTCATCGCGGCCGATCGCATCGCGGAGCTGCGAGTGCGTGAGGCCTGCTACGTCCTGATGCCGAACGACGGCGTCCCGGTCGGCCGGGACATGGTCTTCCTCGCCCGAGAGGCGATGCCGAGTCACCCGGAACAGCAGTGATTGGCAGAACCTAGACGCTGAGCCCTCACGCAAGCGCGCGCCAGAAGGCCTCGACCTCCTCGAAGACATCGCAGCGCCGCGCAGGCGGGAGGCTGCGCAGGAAGATCTTCCCGTAGCCCTTCGTGCGCAGGCGCCCGTCGAGGACGGCGACGACGCCCCGGTCGCGCCGACTCCGCACGAGGCGCCCGAACCCCTGCTTCAGGGTGAGCGCGGCGGACGGGACCAAATAGCGCACGAACGCCGACTCCCCCTCCTCCTCCACGCGTCGGCAGCGCGCCTCGACGAGGGGATCGGTCGGAACGTCGAACGGGAGCTTGTCCATGATGACGAGCCGCAGCGCCTCGCCGGGCACGTCGACGCCTTGCCAGAAGCTGGCCGTCGCGAAGAGCACCGCGTCGCCATCGCCTCGGAAGCGGTCGAGGAGCGCGCCCTTCGGCGCGTCGCCCTGGACGTAGATCGGCCGACCGCGGAGGCGGGGTCGGCAGCGGGCGGCGAGCCGCTCCATCATCCGGATCGACGTGCAGAGGACGAAGGCGCCGCCGCCCGTCAGCGCCACCAGCCGGCTGACCTCGTCGACCGCCGCGTCGGTGTAGCCGGGAGCGCGCGGGTCCGGGACCGCGGGGAGATAGAGCGCGGCCTGCGACGCGTAGTCGAAGGGCGACTCGAGGATCGCCTCGTCCACCTCGAAGTCGATCCCCAGGCGCCGCTTGACGAAGTTGAAGCTGCCCGAGACGGCGAGGGTCGCGCTCGTCAACACGACGCTCGGGACGCGATGGATGACCTCGTCGCGGAAGATCGCGCTGACGTCCACCGGGCTCGCGCCGACCACCCTCCGATCGGCGCGACGGTCCGACCAGGTGATCTGGCGCCCTGCCTCGCCCCCGCCGTCGGCGACCTGCGCGAGCTCGTCCCGGAGCCGACGCGCGCGACGGGCGAGCTGCGCGAAGGACTCCCCGTCCTCGTCGTGACGGCGGCACGTGAGCGTCATCGCCTCCAGGGCGGCGTCGAACGCGTGATAGGCCCTCGAGCGCGCTCCCTCGAAGATGCCCTCGGGGAGCTCGACGCGCCCCTCGCCACCGCCCGCGGGGACTTCGGCGAAGAACGCCTCCGCGCGGCCGAGCACGGTGCGGAGCACGCGGTCGGTGCGCTCGTCGAGGAGCCCGTTGGCGGAGAACGCGCGCTCGGCGTCCTTCAGGAGCCGCTCGATCATCGTCTCGGAGACCTGCACGCCGAAGAACAGGGTCGCGACGTCTTCGATCTGGTGCGCCTCGTCGAAGATCACCGCGTCGTAGTCGGGCAGCACCGCGCCGCCCTTCGGCCCGTCCGCCGGGCCGCGCATGGCGAGGTCCGCGAAGAACAGGTGGTGGTTGACGACGATGAGCTGCGCCTGCTCCGCCTCGCGCCGCATCGCGGTCACGAAGCAGTCGTCGTAGTGCTTGCAGCGCGGCCCGATGCGCGTGTCCGAGCCGCTCTGGACCGCAGCCCAGATGGGGTCGTCCTCGGGGAGGTCGCTCAGCTCGGCCCGGTCGCCCAGGCGGCTCCGCTGCGTCCACGCCTCGAGCATCGGCAGGCGGCGCGCCATGCTGGGGAGCTCGGACTCGGGGCCGTCGGACAGCTCTCCGAAGCGGCGACGACAGAGGTAGTTCGACAGCCCCTTCATGCAGGCCGCTCGGACGGGGAGCCCGAGGTGCTTCGCGAGCGCGGGCAGGTCGCGCTCCATGATCTGGTCCTGGAGGGCGCGCGTGCCGGTCGACACGATCACTTTGCGCCCCGACCGGATCGCCGGGACCAGATACGCGAGCGTCTTGCCCGTGCCCGTGCCCGCCTCGATCAACGCGACACCCTCGCGCTCGAGCGCCGTCTCGACCATCTCGGCCATGCGCAGCTGCGGCTCGCGCAGCTCGTAGCCTTTCAGCGCCGACGCGAGCGGACCCGTCGCCCCGAGCAACTCCGACGATCGCACGCGAGGGACGTAGCACGGCGATCACCCCGATGTGTCGCGGGTTTGACGAGGGTGGGCGCGCGCCGCAGCTTGAGCCCGTGCTGATCCCCGTCCGGGACATCAACCCCACGCGCACCTTCCCCTTGGTGACGTGGTCCCTCATCGCCTTGAACGTGGTGGTGTGGCTCTACCAGCTGAGCCTGGACGATCTGGCGAGCGCGGCCCTCCTGCTCCGCAAGGGCGTCATCCCGTACTACCTCGTCCGCGAGCCGTCCCTGGGGAGCTGGCTGACGCCGCTCACGAGCATGTTCCTGCACGGAGGCTGGACGCACCTGATCGGCAACATGTGGTTCCTGCACGTCTTCGGCGACAACATCGAAGACGAGCTGGGCAAGGTGCGCTACCTCGCGCTCTACCTCCTGGCCGGCCTCGGCGCGGTGGCGGCCCAGGTGGCGATCGGCCCCGACAGCCAGATCCCGATGGTGGGCGCCTCCGGGGCGATCGCCGGCGTGCTCGGCGCGTACATGATGCTCCACCCGCGCGCGCCCGTCGTCACGTTCATCTTCCCGATCGTGTTCGTGCTCTTCGAGTCGCCGGCGTGGGTGTTCCTGTTCGTCTGGTTCGGCCTCCAGACGCTGCAGGGCTTCACCGCGCTCGGCCTCCCCGAGACGGCGGGAGGCGTCGCGTTCTTCGCGCACATCGGCGGCTTCGTGGTGGGGCTCGTCGTCGGACGCTGGCTGAAGCCGCCCGACGTGGAGCCGCCGGCCGAGCTGGCGACCCGCTGAGCCGGCGGCCACGACGACTGTCTCTGGCCCCTTTGCGCCTTTGCGCGAGCTCCGGGAAGGGACTCGCGCGAAAGCGCAAAGGGGCAGAGAAGGAGCTCTGACGAGAAAAGGGCGGAGCACCTCGGCGCTCCGCCCTCGACTCTCATCCGCTCGACCCGTCGTTCAGAACGGGTTGTCCGGCGGGGCCTCTTCTTGGGCGCCACCGCCCGCTGCGCCGCCGCCCGAGCCGCCGCCCGCTGCGCCGCCGCCCGAGCCGCCGCCCGCTGCGCCGCCACCCGAGCCGCCGCCAGAGCCGCCGCCCGCTGCGCCACCGCCCGCTGCGCCACCGCCCGAGCCGCCGCCCGCCGCGCCGCCGCCTGCGGCCGCGCCACCCTCGGACGCGCCGCCGCGGGAAGCGCCACCACCACCGCGGGTGGGACGCTGCCGCTCGGTGAGCGTGAGCGTCACCGACGCGACCATGCGGCCGTCCTGCGCGGAGAACGCGCCAGGCTCGACGGTCGCCGTCGCGTTGTCGTGCCCGCGCAGGGACGCGGTCAGCTCGACGGCCTCCTCGGGCGCGTCGCTCAGGGCGATCTCGCCCGCCCCGGTGACCGAGCCGCTGCCGCCGCCGCTCGCGCGGACGCGAGCCCCGTCGGGCTCCGTGGTGACGTTGATGACGTAGGGCATCGCCGCGAGCTCGAGGCGAAGGTCCTCGGTGCCCTCCTCGGTCGCCGTGACCTCCTGCGTGGCCTCGGTGTAGCCGGCCATGCGCGCGGCGACGGTCACCGCTTCGCCGACGGGGAGAATGACGTCCGTCGGCGCGGCGCCGATCTCTTCGTCACCCACGAACACGGTCGCGCCCTCGGGCTCGGTCGTGACGTTGACGGTGACGGTCGGGCCCTCGACCTCCTCCTCGATCACCTCTTCTTCGATGACCTCCTCGGTCTCGCCCTCGGCGGCCAGGCCCTCTTCTTCGACCGGCGTCGGCTCGGGCTGGGTCACCGGATCCTCGCCCGGCTTCATCTGCATGTAGACGATGACACCGAGCGCGGCCGCGGCGACGAGCGCGAAGAGGATCATGCCCATGCGGGACTTGGGCTCCTCCTCGGCTTCGGCCGCGGCGACCTTGGGACGCGCCTCCGCGACCGCCGGCTTGGGCTTGGCGGCAGCCTTCGGCTTCTCCGCCGGCTTCTTCTCGGGCGCCTTCTTCTCCGCGGCCTCCTTCTCGGCTGCCTTCTTCTCGGCAGCCAGAGCGGCCTCGGCGTCCTTCTTCTCCGCCTCCTCCTTGTCGGCCGCCTTCTCTGCGACCTCCTTGTCGATGGAGGCGGCCGCCGCCTTCGCGTCCTTCTCGGAGGGCTCGTCCTCCGGCTCCTTCGACTCGGCTGCGTCCTTCTCGATCTCGCCGCGGTCGATCGCCTGCGTCTCCGCAGACTCGCTGACCATGCGGGGGGCCTCGTCCTCCGCGGGCTCCGCCTTGGCGGACGCGCCGGTGGACGCCCCTTCTTCGTCGTCGGCGGCCGGGATCCCCATGCCGACGAGCGTCTTCTTGATGCGCGGCTTCCGCTTCTTCTTCGCGTCGGCGCGCTTCTTCTCGATCTCCTCGGTGCGCTTGCGCGCCTCCTCGGCGTTCGCCTCGGCTTCCTTCTTCGCGCTGTCGGCGTCGCCCTCCGCGAGCGCGCTCGCGAGGAACTCGCTCGCGTGACGCACCTGCGTCCGGTCCTCCGGCGCGGGCAGCTCCGACTCGGGCGTCGTGCTGGGGAAGAAGCCACCCGCGGTCGGATCGGGCTTGCTGCCTTCCTGTCCCTCCTCGAAGCGGCCCGGCTTGTCCCCGCGCTTCTGGACCATCTGCTCGACGAGGGCCCGGCTCTCCGGATCCATCTTGATGAACTTGATGCCCATCCCCGGCGGATCGTCGCCATCTCCCGACTCCCGCTTCCAGACGACGCGCCCGACCCCGTGGATCAGACGCGACTCGTCCTTCAGCTGGAATTCGAACTTCAGGAGCGTCCCCACGGACATCGGCGTCTTCGACTTGATGAAGATGCCGCCGCGGCTGATGTCCACGCTGTACTGCTCGATGAACTCATCGAGCGTAGCGCTCTTGAAGCGAACCTTGAGGGAGATGGGAGCGCGCTTGTCCTTGCGCGTATCGGCCATGTTCGCACGCCTCCGAAGGGGAGAAAGGGGGGCCATCGTACCCTTGCGACCCACGCAAAAACAACAACTTGGGCAAGCTTCAGCGGAACTGCAGCCAGGCGGCGCCCCCTCGCACCGAAACGGCGCCGATCGGTGGGGGCGCCGAGGCCGCCTTCCCCACCCGCAGGCCGTGGATCATCTCCGCTCCCCAGCTGGTGATGACGGCGAGCGCGGCGCCTCGCACCGCCTGGGCGAAGCCCGCCGCGTCCGACGCCGCGACCGGGAAGGTCGGGCCCGTCACCGCGCCCCCGAGCCACGCGTCGAGGCCCAGCGCGAGGGCGTCCGCGTCGTCGACGGCGTGCACCTCGAGCCCGTCTTCGGTCCGCTCAGCGTGGGCCCACGGGATCACCTCGAGGGGCGGCCTCAGCGCCGCGAGGGTCGAGGCGTAGCGATCCGCCAGCTCCGGCGCGACGTCCAGGAGCGGGGCGAGGGCGAAGCCGCGCGCCTCGAGGCCGGGGTGGGGCACCGTCAGACCCACCTCGTCGACCGGCCCCTCGCTCCAGTGCAGGAGGTCCAGGTCCAGCGTCCGCGGTCCCCAGCGCTCGCGCCGCTCCCGCCCCAGGCGCTGCTCCACGCGCTGCATCACCGTCAACAAGGCGCGCGGCGCGAGCGCCACCTCGAGGCGCAGCGCCGCGTTCAGGTGATCGGGCTGGGGCGCGCCCCCCTCGGGCAGCAGGGCGGGGCTCTTGTAGAGGCGCGACTGCTCGACCACCTCGATGCCGGGGTGCGTGTCGAGCACGCGGATGGCCGCCCTCAGCAGCGCCTCGCGGGAGCCGAGGTTCGACCCGAGGCCGATGATCGCGCTCGGCATGGCGGACTCTGTCGCGACGCGCGCCCCACGTCCAACCGCGACTGCTATCTTCGCGCGCGTGGCGAAGGAGAACCCACGCGTCCTGACCGTGCGACAGCTGAACGGCTTCGCGCGCAAGAAGCTCGAGGCGTGGGGCACGGTCTGGGTGGAGGGCGAGCTGAGCGACGTGAACCGCGGCGCGACCGGTCACTTTCACTTCACGCTCTGCGACCCGCGCGCCGAGGCGCGCATCCGCTGCATCATGTTCCGGAACGAGGTGTCCCAGAGTCGGGCGCGGCTGCAGAACGGGGAGCTGGTCCGCCTGCGCGCGACCTTCTCGCTCTACGAGCCGCGGGGCGCCTTCCAGCTGGTCGCCTCGCTCGCGCTGCCGGTGGGCGAGGGGGACCGGCGCGAGCGCGTCGAGCGCCTGAAGAAGAAGCTGCACGCCGAGGGGCTGCTGGCGCCCGAGCGGAAGCGGCCGCTGCCGAAGTATCCGCGCGCCATCGGGGTCGTCACGAGCCGTCAGGGCGCCGCGCTCCACGATGTGATCCGCGTGGCCCGGGGACGCGCGCCGGTCCGGATCGTGGTGGCCCACTGTCAGGTGCAGGGCGCGGACGCCCCGCGCTCCATCGTGCGGGCGCTGCGGGCCATCGGGCGCGTGCCGGGGCTCGAGGTCGTGATCCTGACGCGTGGCGGAGGCGCGAGCGCGGATCTGACCGCCTTCGACGACGAGACGGTGGCCCGCGCGGTCGCGGACTGCCCGCTGCCGGTGGTGAGCGGCGTCGGGCACGAGGTGGACGCCTCGGTGGTGGATCTCGTCGCCGACGTGCGCGCGGCCACGCCGTCGAACGCCGCGGAGATGGTCGTCCCCGACCGCCAGGCTCTCTCGCGGGAGCTCGCGTCGCGAACGCGCCAGCTCGAGCAGGCCTTCGACGCCGCGATGCATCGCCGCCGGCTGGCGTTCGAGCGGCTGGGAGGCCGGATCGCCGATCCGTCGCGCGCGCTCGAGCGCGTCGCGCACCGCCTGCACGCCGCGCGGGCTTCCCTCGAGCGATCGGTCGAGGCGCGCATCGCCCGCGGGCGGCACCTCCACGGCCAGCTCCAGCATCGCCTGCACCGTCAGGATCCACGCGCCGCGCTCGGTCGGGATCGCGCCCGCTTCGAGGGCCTCGTCACGCGGCTCCGTCGCGCGCTGCCGCCGTCGCTCGAGGCGCGGCGGCGCCGGATCGGGGAGCTGGACGCCAGGGCGCGACGAACGCTCGGGCCCACCCTCGCCGACCACCGCGCGAGCCTCGGCGCGATCGCGGGGCGGCTGTCGGCCCTGTCCCCGCTCGAGGTGCTCCAGCGCGGGTACGCGATCGCCCTCCACGGGCCGAGCGGCAGGGCGCTCCTCGACGCCGCCGACGTGAGCCCCGGAGATCTGCTCACGGTGCGGCTCGCGTCTGGCTCGCTCGAGGCGACGGTGTCGGCCGCGCATCCCCGGCCGACCGAGGAGGACGGCTCGTGACGACCGCGGGGACCCGGCTGCTCGCCCTGCTCGGCCACCCGGTCGCGCACTCGCGCTCGCCCGCCATTCACACCGCGGCCCTGGAGGCGATGGGCGTCGACGCGCGCTACCTCGCCTTCGCGGTCACTCCGGACGCGCTCGGCCACGCCGTCGACGGGCTGCGCGCGATGGGCGCGCTCGGCGCGAACGTGACCGTGCCCCACAAGCGGGCCGTGATGGCGCACCTCGACGCGATCGAGCCGGCGGCGCGGGCGATCGGCGCGGTCAACACCCTCGTCCGCGAGGGCGAGCGGTGGGTGGGGGCGAACACCGACGCCCCGGGGCTGGTCCGCTCCCTGGAAGAGGCCGGCGTCACGCTCGACGGCGCGCGGGTCTGGGTCGTGGGCGCGGGCGGCGCCGCGCGCGCCGCGGTCGCCGGGCTGGCCGAGGCGGGCGCGGGGTCGATCCGCGTGCAGGCGCGCCGCGCGGCGCAGGCGGCCGAGCTGGTCGAAGACCTCGCGCCCCTCGCGGGCGAGCGCCTCAGCCACGGGCCGCTCACGGGCGCGCCCCCCGCGGATCTCCTCGTCCAGGCCACCAGCGCCACGCTCGAGAGCGCGGCCGACCCGGAGGGGTTCGCCGCCGCGCTGCCGCTGCAAGCGCTGGCGCCGGGCGCGACGGTCGTGGACCTGGTCTACGCGCCGCTGGAGACGGCGGCGCTGCGCCGCGCGCGCCAGCTCGGCCTCCGCACCGTCGACGGACTGGGCATGCTCGTGTGGCAGGCCGCGCTGGCGCTCGCGCGGTGGACCGGGGCCGAGCCGCCCATCGACGTCATGCGTGCGGCGGCGCTCGGCGACCGCTAAGCCTCCCCCGTGAACGGAGACGATACCGCCGGACGGCTCGAGGCGTGCCGGGAGACGCTGGAGGCGATCGCCGCCGACCGCACGCTGCTGGACGCGCTCCCGGAGACCTCGCGCCGCGCGCTCCTGGAGGCCGCGGGCCGGGTCACGCACCCGATCAAGGCGGAGCTCCGCGCGGCGGCCAAGAAGCGGCACCGGGCGAAGAAGCGCGAGAAGCGCGCGCGCGACGAGGCGATCCTCTCGAGCACCGGGATCCGCAAGGGTCGCACCGCGACGATGTACGAGACGCCGCCCGCGCTGCCTCCGACGCTGCCCGAGTCGGTCGAAGCGCCGCAGCTCGGCGAGGAACGCAAGTGCTACATCTGCAAGACGCGCTTCCGCGAGACCCATCGCTTCTACGACTCGATGTGCGTGCCTTGCGGGGAGCTGAACTACGAGCGTCGCTTCCAGAGCGCAGACCTCTCGGGTCGGGTGGCGATCGTGACCGGCGCGCGCGTCAAGATCGGCTACCAGGCGGCCATCAAGCTGCTCCGGGCGGGCGCCGAGGTGATCGTGACCACGCGCTTCGCGCACGACGCCGCCGCTCGCTACGCGCGCGAGGAGGACTTCGAGGACTGGCGGGGTCGGCTGTCGATCTACGGGCTGGATCTGCGGCACACGCCGAGCGTGGAGCGCTTCTGCGCCCACGTGCGCGAGACGCGCGACCGGCTCGACTTCCTGCTCAACAACGCGTGCCAGACCGTGCGTCGGCCCGCGGGCTTCTACCGTCACCTGCTCGAGGGCGAGCAGACCGCGCAGCTCCCCGCCGAGGCGCGCTCCCTGCTCGAAGGCCACGAGGCGCTCGTGCGAGAAGAGGCGACCCTCCCCGACGCCGCCGCGCTGGCGCAGGTGGCGCTCTTGCCCGAGGACGTCGGGCGAGATCTGCGCCTCTTCCCGGCGGGGCAGCTGGACCTCGACGGACAGCAAGTCGACTTGCGAGGCCGCAACAGCTGGCGGCTCGCGCTCGACGAGGTCTCCACGGTCGAGCTGCTCGAGGTGCAGCTGGTCAACGCGATCGCGCCGTACGTGCTCAACGGTCGGCTGCGGGCGCTCATGCAGCAGACGCCGGAGCGCGACAAGCACATCGTCAACGTCAGCGCGATGGAGGGGCAGTTCTACCGCCGCTTCAAGACCGACCGGCACCCGCACACCAACATGGCCAAGGCGGCGCTCAACATGATGACGCGCACGTCGGCCGCGGACTACCTCGCTGACGGCATCCACATGAACAGCGTCGACACCGGCTGGATCACCGACGAGGATCCGGCGGCGATCGCGGCCGCGAAGACCGAGGTGCACGGCTTCCACCCGCCCCTCGACATCGTCGACGGCGCGGCGCGCATCGTCGACCCGATCTTCCAGGGCTTCCTCACGGGCGAGCACGCCTACGGGCTGTTCCTGAAGGACTACCAGCCCGTCCCCTGGTAGGAGATCGACTCAGGCCATGACCTGGGTCGGCGGCGGCTCTTCCACCGCGGGCTCGTCCAGGCCGAGCTCCTCGAGCGGGTCGCCGCTCCAGAGCTTCCCCTTCAGCATCAGCGACCACATCTTGAAGTCTCCCGCGAGCGACCACAGCGGATACTGGAAGGTCGCGGGGCGGTTGTGCTCGATGCGGAAGTGGCCGATCCAGGCGCAGCCGTAGGCGAACACCACGCCCGCGGGGAAGGTCATCGGCGAGCCCGCGATGCCGCACGCGAGCATGCCCGCGATGTGCTTGAAGGACGGCCCGCCCCCCTCGCCTCGCTTCAGCGCGTCACGCCCGATCGCGGCGAAGCCGGCCATGGCGAGCGGAAAGCGCACCGGGTGGAGGGCCGCGCTCGCCGCGCAGCTGGCGAGGAAGCCCGTCGTGCCCACGAAGTGCAGCCGGCGCGAGGCCGGGTGCCGATGCTCGGACAGGTAGTAGGGCCAGAACTCCTCGAAGGACTCGATGCGCCGTTCGCTCATGCGCGAACTGTAGCGCAAGGCGAGGGACGTCTCAGAGACTGTCGGTAAATCGGACCGAGTCCCGCAGTCGAGGCGGGTCCAGGCGCGAGGCGGCGTGAGGCGGCGTGCGGATAGCACGGCGACGAGCGGCAACGACGCGCATGGGCCCGGATCGGCCGCGGGGCGACGGGAGATTCATCGACAGTCTCTCAGCCGCCGAAGTAGCTCCAGACCGCGTTTCGGAACTCCACGTTCACCGCGAAGGCGAGCCCGAGGGAGACCGCGAGGCCGATGCCCGCGAACAGCACGTCGCGGCCCATGAGCTTCGCCGCCTGCTTCAGGGTCAGCTCGGAGCTCTTCCGGAGCGACATCGCGAGCTCCCGGCCCGCGAGGAGACCGATGAAGACCCAGGTCGTGCTCATGGGCACGTTCGACCAGATCTTGAAGACGTAGAGGATCACCGTGTAGACGAGGTCGATCACGGTGGCCGCCCGCACGTCGACCACGTTGGACTTCTCGTCGACGATCTCCTGGACCCGCTCGCCGCCCATCTTGAACAGGAAGCCGAGCCCCACGAAGACGACCCCGCCGAACGCGAGGACCTGCACGACGTTCAGCGATCGCGGGAGATACACCGCGATGTTCGCCGCGTCCTGCTGGATCCAGACGCTCCACAAGAGGCCGCTGGTCAACCACTGGAAGGGTCGCCAGAAGGCCGCGGGCTTGCCCACGAAGTGGCGGTCCATCACCGCGCTGAGCGCCATCCAGATGGCGAAGGCCAGGACGAAGGCGACGCCGTATCCCGCGAGGCTCTTGGTGGCGACCGAGGCCACGCTGCCCGCCCCGGCCGCGAAGCTCGACAGGAGCAGGAAGGTCGTCGAGACCGGCATGCGGAGCCGGGTCAGGATCAGCAGGAACAGCGGCGCGGCGACCTGGAGGAACGAGAAGCTCGTCGGGGACGCCTCGAAGCCCTTGGCCGCGAGCCGCCCGTAGGTGACGTCTCCGTCGTACGCCCACCAGCTGTAGCCGATGGTGGCCAGCCAGATCCCGCCGATGAAGAGCCAGAGATGCCACCACTTCTGCTCGCGGTTGGACGCGATGAAGGTGCCGATCGTCTGGATGCTGTCGTTCGCGACGGCGGAGTAGCCGGCCACGGCGAAGCCCACCCACATCGCGATCCACGGGATGTCATAGGTGAGCGCGGCGGTGAGGAACCCGACCCCGAGCAGGGTCAGGAACACGCGCTCCTTGACGACGATGTCGACGAAGAAGTCGTAGAGGTTCGCGAGTCCAAACCCGCTGGGCCCCTCCTGCGCTCCCGAAGGTCGATCTCCGTCGCTCAAGACGCCGCGATCATGTTCCCGGAATCGTTGGATTCAACGGTCGGGCCTCGCCCGTCACCAAACCGACACCGTCTAGCAGCGCGCGGCGAAAATGACTGCGCGCGCCTCGCCGGCGGGACGCCGCGCCCAGCGCGCCAGTCGCTCCTCCGAAATGCTGAAGCATTTCGTCGTCGGCCCGCCGCGCTGGACGCGACGTCGCGCTCGCCGATCCAT